>VEQY01000060.1 GCA_018882965.1 Mycobacterium sp.
CTTCGGGCGCCCGGGCGGCGCGCCGCGGCGGGGTCGCAAGTCCAAGCGGCAGAAGCGCCAGGAATACGACTCGATGCAGGCGCCGGTCGTCGGCGGCGTGCGGTTGCCGCACGGCAACGGCGAGACCATCAGGCTCGCGCGCGGTGCCTCGCTGAGCGACTTCGCCGAGAAGATCGACGCCAACCCCGCCGCATTGGTGCAGGCGTTGTTCAACCTCGGCGAGATGGTGACGGCTACCCAGTCCGTCGGCGACGAGACTCTGGAATTGCTCGGCAGCGAGATGAACTACAACGTCCAGGTGGTCTCGCCGGAGGACGAGGACCGCGAACTGCTGGAGTCCTTCGATCTGACCTACGGCGAGGACGAGGGCGGTGAAGAGGATCTGGTGATCCGCCCGCCGGTGGTCACCGTCATGGGTCACGTCGACCACGGCAAGACCCGGTTGCTCGACACCATCCGGCAGGCATCCGTCCGGGAGGGCGAGGCCGGTGGCATCACCCAGCACATCGGTGCCTATCAGGTGACCGTCGAACACGACGGCGTGGAACGCCCGATCACCTTCATCGACACCCCCGGTCACGAGGCCTTCACCGCGATGCGCGCCCGCGGCGCCAAGGCCACCGACATCGCGATCCTGGTGGTGGCCGCCGACGACGGCGTGATGCCGCAGACGGTGGAGGCCATCAACCACGCCCAGGCCGCCGACGTGCCGATCGTGGTCGCGGTCAACAAGATCGACAAGGAGGGCGCGGATCCGCAGAAGATCCGCGGGCAGCTCACCGAGTACGGCCTGGTGCCCGAGGAGTTCGGCGGCGAGACGATGTTCGTCGACATCTCGGCCAAGAACGGGACCAACATCACCGCACTGGAGGAGGCGGTGCTGCTGACCGCCGACGCCGCGCTGGATCTGCGGGCCAATCCCGAGATGGAGGCGCAGGGCGTGGCGATCGAGGCCCACCTCGACCGCGGCCGCGGCCCGGTGGCCACCGTCCTGATCCAGCGCGGAACCCTGCGCGTGGGTGACTCGGTGGTCGCCGGGGATGCCTACGGCCGGGTGCGCCGCATGGTCGACGAGCACGGGGAGGACGTCGAGGAGGCGATGCCCTCGCGGCCGGTCCAGGTGATCGGGTTCACCTCGGTCCCCGGTGCGGGGGACAACTTCCTCGTCGTCGACGAGGACCGCATCGCGCGTCAGATCGCCGACCGTCGCAGCGCGCGCAAGCGCAACGCGATGGCCGCCCGGGCCCGCAAGCGGATCAGCCTGGAGGATCTGGAGTCTGCGCTGAAGGAGACCAGCCAGCTCAACCTGATCCTCAAGGGCGACAACGCCGGCACGGTCGAGGCGCTCGAGGAGGCCCTGCTCGGCATCGATGTCGGCGACGAGGTCGAATTGCGCGTGATCGACCGCGGGGTCGGCGGTATCACCGAGACCAACGTCAACCTGGCCTCGGCGTCAGACGCCATCATCATCGGCTTCAACGTCCGCGCCGAGGGCAAGGCCACCGAACTGGCCAACCGCGAAGGCGTGGAGATTCGCTACTACTCGGTGATCTACCAGGCGATCGATGAGATCGAGAAGGCCCTCAAGGGCATGCTCAAGCCGATCTACGAGGAGCGCGAACTCGGCCGTGCGGAGATCCGTGCGCTGTTCCGGTCCTCCAAGGTCGGTAACATCGCCGGCTGTCTGGTGCAGTCGGGCATCATCAGGCGCAACGCCAAGGCGCGCTTGCTGCGTGACAGCGTGGTGGTGGCCGAAAACCTGACCGTCAGCTCGCTGCGCCGGGAGAAGGACGACGTCACCGAGGTCCGCGAAGGTTTCGAATGCGGCCTGACGCTGACCTACTCCGACATCAAGGAGGGCGACGTCATCGAGACCTACGAGCTGGTCGAGAAGGAACGCGTCTAGAACTGCGAGCAGAGGAGGCGGCGTGGCCGATCCCGCGAGGGCGAAGCGGCTGTCCAAAAGGATCTCGACGATCGTCGCCTCGGCGATCGGTCAGGAGATCAAGGACCCCCGGCTGGCCGGGGTGACGATCACCGAGACCCGGGTGACCGGTGACCTGCATGACGCCACCGTGTACTACACCGTCATGGGCGCCCACCCCGACGACGAACCGGACTACGCCGCTGTGGAAGCGGCCCTGGAGAAAGCCACCGGAGTTCTGCGCACACTGGTGGGCGCGGGCACCGGGGTGCGATTCACCCCGACGCTGACCTTCGCCCGGGACACCATTCCCGACGCCGCCCACCGGGTCGAGGAGCTGCTGGCCAAGGCCAAGGCCGCCGACGCCGACGTGGCGCGGATGCGGGCGGCGGCAACGCCCGCCGGGGACCCGCAGCCCTACCGCGACTCCGAGGAGCCCTAACGCCCGGGCGCGACGGACTCAGCGAACCTGGGCTCGACCGCGTTCGATCACCGAGGCCCGGCTGGCGGCGATGTCGTCCCCGGTGGCCGCGCGCATCCAGGCCCGCGCCGCCTCGGCCTCCAGCCACAGTCCCTGAGCGGTCTGCTCGGTGTCGATCCGGTGGTAGGACCCCAGCAGCGCCCGCACCGCCTTCTGGTTGTTGCCGACGATCGAGGCGGCCACCGCGCGGGCTGACGGCAGCAGTTCGTCGTGGGTGACGACCTCGGTCACCAGACCCGTCCGCAGCGCGTCCTGTGCAGAGAGGTAGTCGCCGGTCAGGCTCATGCGCCGGGCCATCCCAACGCCCACCTTCTGCGGCAGTCGCACGCTCAGGCCCCATGTCGGCAGCAAGCCCACCCGCGCGTGGGTATCGGCGAAGCGGGCACGCTCGGAGGCGATCAGGATGTCGCAGTACAGCGCCAGCTCGAGCCCGCCGGTGACAGCCGCGCCGTTGATCGCACCGATCACCGGCTTGGTCATCGGCGGCCATTTCGGCGAGATGTCGGGCAGTTCGGTGGTGTCTCCGAGTTCCTTGAGATCCAGACCCGCGCAGAAGACCGGATCGGCACCCGTCACGATCACGACGTCGACGCCGTCGTCGGCCTCGGCGTCACGCAGCGCGGCGAAGAACTCCCGGCGCAGCGCCGAGGACAGCGCGTTGCGTGCCTCCGGCCGGTTGAGGGTGATGGTGCGCACGCGGTCGGAAGTATCGGTGAGCAGGATCTCGATGGCCATAGCGACACGGTAGCGGGTGGGGATGATTAGCTTTGCGGGTGGCGACGCTGGAGCGAAGATCCTGATGCGTCCTCGACTGAGGATGGCCCGTCGGCGTCTGAGCAACCTCCGCCGCCCGGGTGTGACCGTGCTGCCCCGGCCCTCCGGCGTGATCACCGACTGGGATGTCCCGGTGACGGTGCGGGACGGAACCGTTCTGCGGGTCAACGTTTTCCGCCCACCGGGTGATGGGCAGGTCCCGGTGATCCTGTGTGCCCACCCCTACGGCAAGGACCGCATCCCGGCCAACTCCGCACGGCGCCGCCCAAACCTCCAGTACCGGGTCTTTCCCCAACCCCATCCGGTCCGGTTCTCCGAGTGGACCGGGTGGGAGGCGCCGGATCCCGGCACCTGGGTGCCGCGGGGGTACGCGGTGGTCAACGCCGATCTGCGCGGGGCCGGCAACTCCGGCGGCGTGGGGGAGCTGCTCTCCGCCGAGGAGCACCGGGATTATCACGATTTGATCGAATGGGCCGGCACCCAGCCGTGGAGTTCCGGGCGTGTCGGCCTGCTCGGGGTCTCCTATCTGGCGATCAGCCAGTACGGCGCTGCGGCCACCCGGCCACCGCACCTGGCCGCGCTCTGCCCCTGGGAAGGCTTCAGCGACGTCTACCGGGATCTGGCCTACCCGGGCGGAGTCCGGGAGGACGGCTTCACCATCATGTGGAGCGCGCTGACAGCGCGTCAGACCCGAATGATCGACAAGGTGCGGCCTCAGTTCGTCGCGCGGCCCGAGTACGACGAGTGGTACGAGGCCCATACGCCGTCGCTGCGGAGCATCGAGGTGCCGATGTTGGTGTGCGGCAGTTTCTCGGACCATAACCTGCACACGCGCGGTTCTTTCGAGGCCTTTCGTCGGGTCGCCTCCCCCCAGCGCTGGCTCTACACCCACCGCGACGGCAAGTGGTCCCACTTCTACTGCGCGGATGCTCTCGCCGCCCAGACGGCGTTCTTCGATCACTTCCTCAAGGGGGAGTCAAACGGCTGGCAAGACGTGCCGCCGGTGCGGTTGGCCGTTTACGACCACGGCCCCGACCCGGTTGCGGTCCTCGGCGAATCACAGTGGCCACCTGCTGATCTCGAATGGTCCGAACTGCATCTCGATCTCGCCGGGAACCGGCTGACCGATCATCCCGGAGCGGAGTCGATGACTGCGGGTTTCGACTTGCGGAACGAAACGCTGTCGCTGTGGTGGCCGGTGGAGCAGGACGTCGATCTGATCGGGCACTGCGCCCTTCGGCTCTGGATCGGGTTGGAAGGCACCCGTGATGCGAATCTCTTCATCGGTGTGCGCAAGTTCCGGCACGGGCAGGAGTGCGTGTTCGAGGGGTCCTACGGGTTCGGTTTCGACATGGTGACCCGCGGCTGGCAGCGGGTGGCCCACCGCGAGTTGGACAAGGATCTCAGTACGCCGTGGCAGCCGGTACACACCCACCGCCGGGCCGAGCCCCTCGATGCGGGGGAGGTCGTCCCGGTCGACATCGCGCTGCGGCCGCACGCCACCCGCATGCGTGCGGGTGACGCGCTGCGCCTGGACATCCGGGGGAGATGGCACTACCCGCGGAACCCGCTCACCGGGCAGTTCCCGGCCGGATACCTTGGCAGTCCGGCCGGGCGCTGCGTCGTCTACGCCGGCGGTGCCCACGACTCGCGGCTGCTGCTGGGGCGGCGCCCGCCGCGTGACGAGCCCCGGTGGGATCCCCGCCACTAGGCTGATCAGCTGTGGCGGCCACCCTCTGGGCGATCAGCGATCTGCACACCGGTTACACCGCGAACAAACCGGTGATCGAGTCGCTCTACCCGTCGACCCCGCAGGACTGGCTGATCGTCGCGGGCGACGTGGCGGATCGCACCGACCACATCCGCTGGTCGCTGGAATTGCTGCGGCAGCGTTTCGCCAAGGTCATCTGGGTACCCGGCAACCACGAGTTGTGGACCACCGGCAAGGACCCGATGCAGGTCTTCGGCCGGGCCCGCTACGACTACCTGGTCGAGATGTGCGACGAGTTGGATGTCCTCACCCCGGAGCACCCCTACCCGACGTGGACCGGCCCGGGCGGCCCGGCGGTCATCGTCCCGATGTTCCTGCTCTACGACTACTCCTTTCTGCCGGCCGGCGCGGCCACCAAGGCGGAGGGCCTGGCCATCGCCAAGCAGCGGAATGTCGTCGCGACCGACGAATTCCTGCTCTCCTGCGAGCCCTACGCAACCCGGGATGCGTGGTGTCGCGATCGCGTGGCATCCACCAGGGCCCGGCTCGAGGAACTGGACTGGGTGGTGCCCACGGTGCTGGTGAACCACTTCCCGCTGCGCCGTGACCCCTGTGACGCGCTGTTCTTCCCAGAGTTCGCGCTGTGGTGCGGCACTACCGCGACCGCGGACTGGCACACCAGGTACAACGCCCTCTGCTCGGTGTACGGGCACCTACACATCCCCCGCACGACCTGGTACGACGGCGTGCGCTTCGAGGAGGTGTCGGTGGGCTATCCGCGGGAATGGGGTCGGCGCAAGCCCTACCGGTGGCTGCGCCAGGTGCTGCCCGATCCCGAGTACGCCGCCGGTTATCTCAACGAGTTCGGCGGCCATTTCGTCATCACCCCGGAGATGCGCGAGCAGGCGGAGAAGTTGCGCGAACGTCTGCGAGCCAGGCGCGGATGAGCGACTTGATCAAGGCGGTACTGCCTGCCGTCGATGACTTGGTCTACGCCGAGCTCGATCGGGATCCGCCCGGTTTGCAACCGTTGGGTGAGGAGGAGTCGCTCATCTCGCGGTCGGTGGCCAAGCGACGTAGTGAATTCCTCACCGTCCGGCACTGCGCGCGGGTCGCCATGGAGCGCCTCGGAGTGCCGCCGACCCCGATACTGAAGGGGGAGAAGGGCGAACCGCGCTGGCCTGACGGACTGGTCGGCAGCCTCACCCACACCGAGGGGTACCGCGGCGCGGTGGTGGGCCGCAGTCCGGCGGTCCGCTCGGTGGGCATCGACGCCGAACCGCACGACGTTCTGCCCGGCGGGGTGCTCACGGCGGTGAGCCTTCCGCAGGAGCGCGAGCAGATCGCCGGGCTGCCACGCCAGCTGCACTGGGACCGGATCCTGTTCTGCGCTAAGGAGGCTACATATAAGGCGTGGTTCCCATTGACGTCGCGTTGGCTGGGATTCGAGGACGCCGAAGTGACCTTTGAGATCAATGCGGGCGGTGCTGCGGCGCCAGACTCCGGACGGGTCACAGGCAGCTTCGTCTCACGGATCCTGATCGATCCCGCGGCGCGGTCGGGGCCCCCGCTTCGCCGGCTGGCCGGGCGGTGGTCGGTGTCCGAGGGTCTGGTGCTGACGGCGATCGTGCTGTGAGCGTGCCCGCGGGCATCGTTGTCGTCGACAAACCGGCCGGCATGACCAGCCATGACGTGGTGTCGCGATGCCGTCGGGCCTTCGGTACCCGCAGGGTCGGGCACGCGGGCACCCTGGACCCGATGGCCACAGGTGTGCTGATCGTCGGCATCGAGCGGGCCACCAAGGTCCTGGGCCTGCTGAGCTCCGAATCGAAGTCCTACGCGGCGACCATCCGGTTGGGCCGGTCCACCACCACCGACGACGCGCAGGGGGAGACAGTCACCACAACCCCGGCGGCGCACCTCGGTGACGACGAGGTTCGCGTCGCCGTCGCCGCGTTGCGCGGAGACATCGCGCAGCGGCCCTCGTCGGTCAGCGCGGTGAAGGTCGGCGGCAGACGCGCCTATGAACTCGTCCGCGCGGGAGAACAGGTGGAACTGGCCACCCGCGCGGTGCGGATCGACCGCTTCGACGTCCTGGCCATCCGCAGGGAGGCCGCCTTCGTCGACCTCGACGTGGAGGTGGACTGCTCGACGGGCACCTACATCCGCGCCCTGGCCCGGGACCTCGGGGCCGCACTCGGAGTCGGAGGTCATCTGACTGCCCTGCGCCGGACCCGGGTCGGCGGTTACAGCCTGGACGCCGCTCGGTCCCTGGACGAGATCGCCGGGAATCCGGCACTCACCCACACCCTGGACGAAGCCTGTCTGCTGACCTTCCCGCGCCGCGACATCACTGCCGAGCAGGCCGCCGACGTGGCCCACGGCCGTCAGCTACCCGCCGCAGGCCGCCGGGGGATCTACGCGGCCACCGATCCCGGCGGGCGGGTGATCGCCCTGCTGGAGGACAGCGGCGCAGCTACGAAGTCGGTGGTCGTCATCCGCCCGGCGACGCTGTAGGTCAGCTCGGCCGGCCGTACACCGCCACGACGACTGAGCGATCCAGGCTGTTCTCCGACCACACGCCGATCGCGGTGTTGGCGCAATCGGTCATGATCGCGTAGGCGACCGGGTTGTAGTACCACTGATTGATCACGTCGAGGTTGTTGATCGCCAGGGCTGGGTTGATCGCCACGGTCTGGGTCGCCACCCCAGTGAAACCAGCTGCGGCAGCACGACTTTGGGGCGTCGATCCGTCTGAGCCCAGGTCGCCGTCGAGCGCGCGGTTGTTGAGCACGTCGCGGGCGTGCCACTGCGCGGCCAACTGCAGCGACCGGTTGACTTTGATGTCCGTGGTGCATCCCACCTGGTGTTGAAGCGTGTAGACGTTGGCTACGACGCCGCTGTTGAGCCGGGAGTTGTCGGCGGAGGCGAGCGGGGCCGCCGCGACCGACAGGGCCGCGATCACAAACGCTTGCGCCATGATCCGGGTGGCGGGCCGCAGATCCACCGTTCAGCCCCCCAGGACCGGGCCGCCGGTGTAGTGCGCCGCGGAGTTGCGCAACTGCCAGATCAAAGCCGGGCACAGCTCATTGACCGCCTGGTTGATCAGGTAGGCCGCCTGATAGTCGTCACCGGTGTCGAAATCACTCTTGACCTTGCCGACGATGCCGGAGTAGGTCCCGCCCTGCCGCACCTGTTCGCAGATCCCGTTTCCGTAGGCCAGGGCGGCATCAGGGCCGGGGAAGTTGTATCCCGGCCGCACGGTCACATTCACCAGGTAAGCAACGGCGTCGGCCTGCGCCGCCGGTGCCGCCGCCAGGGTGCCGGCGGTCACGCTCAGCGTGGTCACGGCGCGCAGGAGCCGCCCGGCATCCCCGGTGTCGCGCTCGCTCACCGGGTCAGCATCCCAGATTCAGCACGGGCCCACCGGCAAAGCCGGAGCTTTTGCTGGCGGACCGTCTCCGGCCCGCCGCACGCCCGACCCCGTAGTCTTGACCTCGTGCAACGCTGGCGCGGGCAGGATGAGATCCCCTCGGACTGGGGTCGGTGCGTGCTGACCATCGGGGTGTTCGACGGAGTGCACCGAGGGCATGCCGAACTGATCGCGCGGGCGGTCAAAGCGGCGCGCGCCCGCGATGTGCCCACCGTGCTGATGACCTTCGACCCGCACCCGATGGAGGTCGTCTTCCCCGGAAGCCACCCCGCGCAACTGACCACGCTGGCCCGCCGCGCCGAACTGGTCGAGGAGATGGGCGTCGACGTCTTCCTGGTCATCCCGTTCACGGCCGACTTCATGAAGCTCACACCCGAGCGCTACATCCACGAGCTGCTCGTCGAGCGCCTGCACGTCACCGAGGTGGTGGTCGGCGAGAACTTCACCTTCGGCAAGAAGGCGGCCGGAACCGTCGGGACCCTGCGTAAGGCGGGCGAGCGCTTGGGCTTCGCCGTGCAGTCGGTGTCCCTGGTCACCGAGGAGCACCAGAGCGAGACGGTGACCTTCTCCTCCACCTATATCCGTGCCTGCGTCGACGCCGGGGACGTGGTGGCGGCGGCAGACGGCCTGGGCCGTCCGCACCGGGTGGAGGGCGTGGTCGTGCGCGGCGACGGACGGGGCCGCGGACTGGGTTTCCCGACCGCGAACATCGCCCCGCCGATGTACTCGGCCATTCCCGCCGACGGCGTCTACGCCGCCTGGTTCACCGTCCTGGGCCGGCAGGGTCCGGCAGCGCAGGCGGGGCCCCTGCTGGCCGGCGAGCGCTACCCGTCGGCGGTGTCGATCGGCACCAATCCGACCTTCTCGGGACGGACCCGCACGGTCGAGGCCTTCGTTCTGGACGCCGAAGCCGACCTGTACGGCCAGCACGTCGCGGTGGACTTCATCGCGCGGATCCGCGGACAGGCGAAGTTCGGCGCGGTCGATGACCTGATAGAGGCGATGGGCCGAGACACCGACCGCGCCCGGGCGATCCTGGAGTCTCAGCGCTGACCAGCGCGATTGGCCAGGGCACAAGCTCCGTTGTTAGACTAGTGAACTGCGCCCGCTGCAGTCCGCGGTGGCCAGCGCCGATGTTTGCCTCGCGGACCGAATGATGGAGTACCTCCTGTGGCGCTGACTGCCGAGCAGAAAAAAGAAATTCTGGGCACCTACGGTCTGCACGAGACCGACACCGGTTCGCCGGAGGCTCAGGTGGCCCTGCTGACCAAGCGAATCGCCGATCTCACCGAGCATCTCAAGATGCACAAGCATGACCACCACTCGCGGCGCGGTCTGCTGTTGCTGGTCGGCCGCCGCCGTCGCCTGCTCAAATATGTCGCCCAGGTCGACGTCGAGCGCTACCGCTCGCTGATCGACCGCCTGGGCCTGCGCCGCTGACCGGCGGGGCACCGGGCGGCAGGGCCGGGTAGCACCGGGTAGCATCAGAACCCGTACGGATCGTTGTACGGCCCGTACAGCGGGTGCGGCCTGCGCAAACCGCGTACGCCGTTCCCGCGTCCCCAGCGAGACTGCCCTTCGGCGGTCCTCGGTAGTGGCTGCCGGGCTGACTTGACCCGGCAGCTTCGATCGATGGCCGCGCTGCGGGCGGGTCGCGGCTTTCTGAGCCCACTGTGGGGGCGCGTAACTCAACAGTGAAACGAAAGGCTGTACGGACGCCCATGTCTGTAGCTGAGATCGACGAAGGCGTGTTCGAATCCACCGCCACCATCGACAACGGGAGCTTCGGCACCCGGACCATCCGGTTCGAGACCGGTCGGCTGGCCCGCCAGGCGGCAGGTTCGGTCGTCGCCTACCTCGACGAGGAGACCATGGTTCTGTCGGCGACCACCGCTGGCAAGAACCCCAAGGAACACTTCGACTTCTTTCCGCTCACGGTGGACGTCGAAGAGCGGATGTATGCCGCGGGTCGTATCCCCGGCTCGTTCTTCCGCCGCGAGGGGCGGCCCTCCACCGACGCGATTCTGACCTGTCGGCTGATCGACCGCCCGCTGCGGCCGTCCTTCGTCGACGGACTGCGCAACGAGATCCAGGTGGTCGTCACCGTGATGAGCCGCGATCCCAACGACCTTTACGACGTGCTCGCCATCAATGCCGCATCGGCGTCGACACAGCTGGCTGGATTGCCGTTCTCCGGCCCGGTCGGGGCGGTGCGGGTTGCGCTGATCAAAAACCAGTGGGTGGCTTTCCCGACCGTGCAGCAACTCGAGGACGCGGTCTTCGACATGGTGGTGGCCGGCCGGACCCTTTCCGACGGTGACGTCGCGATCATGATGGTCGAGGCCGAAGCCACCGAGCATGTGGTCGAACTCGTGGCAGGCGGGGCCCAGGCGCCCACCGAGGCGGTTGTCGCCGAGGGTCTGGAGGCCGCCAAGCCGTTCATCGCCGCCCTGTGTGCGGCGCAGCGCGAACTCGCCGGCCGCGCCGCCAAGGAGACGGCCGACTACCCGCTGTTCCCGGACTACGGCGACGACGTGTTCGCCTCCGTCTCCGAGGTGGCGTCCACCTCGTTGGCCGAGGCGCTGACCATCGCGGGCAAGCAGGAGCGCGACGACCGCACCAACGAGATCAGAGCCGACGTCCTCGACCGGTTGGCCGAGGCCTACGAAGGCCGGGAGAAAGAGATCGGCGCGGCGTTCCGCTCGCTGACCAAGAAGCTCGTACGCCAGCGCATCCTGGCCGACCACTTCCGCATCGACGGCCGCGGGATCACCGACATCAGGGCACTGAGCGCCGAGGTCGCAATCGTCCCGCGTGCGCACGGCAGCGCGTTGTTCGAGCGGGGGGAGACCCAGATCCTGGGCGTCACCACGCTGGACATGGTCAAGATGGCCCAGCAGATCGACTCGCTGGGTCCGGAGACCACCAAGCGCTACATGCACCACTACAACTTCCCGCCCTACTCCACCGGGGAGACCGGACGTGTCGGATCGCCCAAGCGTCGCGAGATCGGTCACGGCGCGCTCGCGGAACGGGCCCTGGTTCCGGTGCTGCCCGGCGTCGAGGAGTTCCCCTACGCGATCCGGCAGGTGTCCGAGGCGCTGGGATCGAACGGATCGACCTCGATGGGCTCGGTGTGCGCGTCCACCCTCGCGCTGCTCAACGCCGGGGTGCCGCTCAAGGCGCCGGTCGCCGGTATCGCGATGGGACTGGTTTCCGACGAGGTCAACGGTGAGAAGCGGTTCGTCGCCCTGACCGACATCCTCGGGGCGGAGGATGCCTTCGGGGACATGGATTTCAAGGTCGCCGGCACCAAGGAGTTCGTCACCGCGCTGCAGCTGGACACCAAACTCGACGGGATCCCGTCGTCCGTGCTCGCCGGCGCGCTGGCACAGGCCAAGGATGCACGGTTGGCGATTCTCGAGGTGATGGCCGAGGCGATCGATCGTCCCGACGAGATGAGCCCCTACGCACCCCGGGTCACCACCATCAAGGTGCCCATCGACAAGATCGGCGAGATCATCGGTCCCAAGGGCAAGATCATCAACGCCATCACCGAGGAGACCGGCGCGCAGATCTCCATCGAGGATGACGGAACGGTGTTCGTCGGTGCGGTGGACGGCCCGTCAGCGCAGGCGGCGATCGACCGGATCAACGCGATCGCCAACCCGCAGCTGCCCAAGATCGGCGAGCGATTCCTGGGCACCGTGGTCAAGACCACCGACTTCGGCGCCTTCGTGTCGCTGCTGCCCGGCCGCGACGGACTCGTCCACATCTCGAAGCTCGGCAGGGGCAAGCGGATTGCCAGGGTGGAGGACGTGGTCAAGCTGGGCGACAAGCTCAGGGTGGAGATCGCCGACATCGACAATCGCGGCAAGATCTCGCTGATCCTCGTCGACGAAGAGGCGCCTGCCGAGGCGTCCGCGCCGCCAGGACCCGCTGCCGCCGATGTCGCGACGGCCAGCAGCTAGCCCGGGACTCCACGCGGGCCGGCGTGGGCGCCGATCGGCCCGGGAGACCACGGTGCGCCGTACCGTCCTGCCGGGCGGGCTGCGTGTGGTCACCGAGTTCGTGCCGTCGTCGCGGTCGGCCTCTGTCGGTGTCTGGGTCAACGTCGGCTCACGTGATGAGGGCCGCGGGGTCGCCGGTGCAGCGCACTTCCTGGAGCACCTGCTGTTCAAGGGCACTCCGACGCGCAGTTCGGTCGAGATCGCTCGGGCGGTCGACGCCGTCGGCGGCGAGTTGAACGCCTTCACCGCCCGGGAACACACCTGCTATTACGCCCACGTCCTCGACGACGATCTCGAGCTGGCGGTCGATCTCGTCGCCGACGTCGTGCTCAACGGCGTCTGCGCGTCGGCCGACGTCGAACTCGAGCGCGACGTGGTCCTCGAGGAGATCGCCATGCGCGACGACGACCCCGAGGACACCATCGGCGACGTGTTCCTGGCCGCGATGTTCGGCGAGCACCCCCTCGGCCGGTCGGTGATCGGCAGCGTGGAATCGGTCTCGGCGATGACCCCTCACCAACTGCGTTCCTTCCATGTGCGTCGCTACGTCCCGGAGCGGATGGTGCTGGCAGTCGCCGGCAACGTCGACCACGACCGCGTGGTGGCCCTGGCCCGCGAGTTCTTCGGGGCCCACCTGGCCAGGGGTCGCACACCGCTTCCGCCGCGCGCCGGCTCGAGTCGGGTGACTGGCCGGCCCACGCTGGCCCTGGTCACTCGGGACTGCGAGCAGACCCACCTGACCCTCGGGGTGCGGGTGCCCGGACGGCACTGGCCGCACCGGTGGGCGCTTAGCGTGCTGCACACCGCACTCGGCGGCGGATTGAGCTCGCGGCTCTTCCAGGAGATCCGCGAAACCCGTGGTCTGGCCTACTCGGTCTACTCGGCCGTCGACACGTTCGCCGACAGCGGGGCCCTGTCGATCTACGCCGGATGCCAGCCTGAACGATTCGACGAGGTGGCGCGGCTCACCGCGCAGGTCCTGGAGTCGGTGGCCCAGGAGGGGATAACCGACGCGGAATGCCGCATCGCCAAGGGCGCGCTGCGGGGGGGACTGCTACTGGGTCTGGAGGACTCGGCGTCCCGGATGACCCGCCTGGGCCGCAGTGAGCTCAACCACGGCCGCTACCGCAGCATCACCGACACGCTGCGGCGCATCGAGGCGGTCACCGTCGACGAGGTCAACACGGTCGCCCGTCGCGTGCTGCGCGGAAACTACGGAGCGGCGGTACTCGGGCCGTACCGAACCAAGCGCGCTCTGCCGTCGCGGCTGGCAGCCCTCACACGTTGACCGGCGCCAGGCGCGAGTCCAGCGTCTCGTAGACCGCGCCTATCCCGTCACGGACGAAGGTGGCGCCCGCAGGCCAGTAGCTCTGGTACCAGTCCGCCGTGACGAGGTTGATCGACGGCTTGAAGGTCGTGCGAATCCACTGCTGGACCGGCGAGTAGATGTTGAACGGATACCCGGCCAGCATGGTCACACTGGCGGCCATCTGCTCGTTGGAACCCGGTCCGAGGGTGAGAACTCCGGTGACGAGGCTGACCGCGTTGAACGTGTTCTCCCCGAACATCCCCCAGATGGTCCCCGGCGGGCGGGTCGCCAGGTTCCCCTCGTCGCGACCCAGCAGGGCGGGAGCCGACTGGACAGCCACATAGGGGCGATAGATGGTGGCATCCGGCCACAGCAGGGGATCGGCGGCGACGACCGCGGCGTTGTTGTAGACCACGATGACGTTCTTGTCGAGCGCCCACAAATCGGAGAGCGTCGCCGACGTTCCGATCGAACTCGGCACCATCCGTGGGCCGAAGGCGGCTTTCATCTCGGCGACCACCTCTGCGTGGGTCTCCTCGGTGAAGTTGTTGATGCCCTGGACGTAGACGACGAGAACCTCCCGGGGATGTTCGGCGGCGAACGCTCCGATGTCCTCGATCCCGACACTCGCGAGTTCCGCGCGCAGTCCGTGTTCGAAGTAGACCTGACCGTCGGGTTCGTTGGTCAGCCGAAGGTCCAGGTAGCGGATCCCGGAACTCAACTGCTCATAGAGGTCGTTGTTCTGGGTTTTGCCCCACGCCGCGGCGATCGGCTTGACCAGAAGGTCCTGCAGCAAGCCCGGCAGATCGGTCAGCACCCCGAACTGCTTCTTGCCGGTCAATGCCCATTCCGATCGCGGGGTGACGGCGTAACTGCCGGAGTCGTGGGTTCCCGGGATCGGAAGCTGGGTCAGGGGCAGCCCGGACAGCGCCGGCAGCGTCGCCATCCAGTTGGCGGGATCGACGTTCATCGGTCCGATCGCGTCGACGGAGTAGCCGAAGGAGACCGATTGCGGCTGGCGGCTGGACAGATCCTGACCGGTGGCGCTGAGGAAGTTGCGACCCTCGTTGGTGTAACTGAGCGCGTCGAGGAGCACCGGACTGGTGGCCGGGTCGCCGGGGGTCAGGGGCGCGGCGTCGCGGTAGAAGATCTTGTCGGTTTGTTCGCAGCCGTCGTCGTAGGCGCACCGGGGCGCGTCGGTGGGGGCGACTCCGCCGTACTCCACTTCCACCCAGGCATCGGTCAGGCCGTTGGCGGCGGCGAACTCGGTCAGCGTCTGCCCGGGATCGGAGTAGAGCTGGCCGAAGTCGCCGGCGACGACGACGGCACGTCCGAGCGAGTTGCGGGAGATGAAGTCCGACAGTTGCGCGATCTCGGCATTGGTCAGATTCCCGCCGCTGGTGTCGACGTTGTACACGTCGATCGATGAGCCGCCGGGAATGTGCTGACGGGAGTAGGTGAAGCCGCCGGGGTCAAGCAGGCTCGGACGGGTGCTCCACGACTGGCGGTTCAGGCCTTCGATGAAATAGCTGGAGAAGGAGTTCAGCCCGTCGGAGAAGGGCACCCCGACCGGCCACGCCCACGTGGGCACGGACGGGGCAGTGCGATCGGGGAATTCGGTCCGGTCGATCAGGAACGGGTGATAGGCGATGTCCTCCTGGACGTTGACGACGTCGAAGGCATTGATCCGCGACCCGATTTCCACCGTGTTCGGGATTCGGGACAGCGGGCCGGGCAGACCGGAGACGTTGTAGGTCAGGACGCTGAATTCCCCGGTGATATCGGCGAAGGCGGCGAGGTCGGGGTCTGCTCTGATGTCGGTGTTGTTGAAGACGGTGGCCGTCGCGGTGACCCGATGTCCCCCGTCGAGGCTGGTGTTGAGCAGACCGAACGGCGCATTGGTGAAGCCCTCCCACAGGTGCACGTGTGGTGTGGTGTTGTCGCTGGCGATGAAGGAGAAGGTGTCGGTGCCGGTGTAGTCCTCGTCGGGGCGGTAGGTGAAGGAGCCGGTCGTGTTGTCGACGAGCACGGTGCCGCGACCGGGGCCGCCGGGCATGCCTTTGTCGGGTACCGAGAAGACCAGTCGTTTCCCGTCGGGGTCGTACGCGCTGAATGCGATTGCCTCGCTGGTCACACCGGCGGCGAGGTCGAGTTCGATCTGCATCGGGTTGGCCACCGGAGTGCTGGGGAAGAAGGTTTTCCGCAGCGGCTCGGGCAGCGGGCTCCCGCTCCACCATTGATAAAGGTTGGCGAAGGTGTCGACCCAGACTCGCGCGTCCTCGAGCAGGTTGCCGACCGCGGGCAGCTGCCGGGTCGTGACCCTCGGCACCGGTCCTGCACGGGTACCGGGGGTCGCATCGGCCGCCGATGCGGTGGGCCGACGGGAGATTCGGTCGGCGAGCCGGGTGCGCTGGGGCGCGGGGCGGACGTCGGGTGCGGCCGCGGAGCGGTGCGCGCGTACCGCGCGGGTGGCGTTACCCGCCGGTTTTTGTGGACCCGCTGAGACGGCGTGCGCGTTGTCTGCCTCGCCGCTGTCGGCACTTGCCAGGCCCACCCCGAAGCCCACCCCGATCAGCGACAGCCCCAGCATTGCGGTGCCCGCGCCGATCTGCGCTCCGCGCGTGACGGGTATCACCGACGACCACCCCTCTGGCCGGTACTTCGAACAGGACTCCAGTCCTCAACCTACCGCTTCGCGCGGCCCGCGCAGGGGTCGATCACGTGGGAGTGTCAGACGAGCACTCCGGCCGGGTCGGTGAAGGGAAGCGCGAGGTCCTCGGCGACGTGCTCGTTGAGCAGTCGGCCCTCGTGGGTCGACAGCCCCGCGGCGAGGGCCTCATCCGCCAGGCAGGCTTGCCGCCAGCCCCGGTCGGCCAGCGTGATCACGTACGGCATGGTCGCGTTGGTCAAGGCGAAGGTCGAGGTCCGGGGGACCGCTCCGGGCATGTTGGCCACGCAGTAGAAGACCGCGTCGTGCACGGGGAAGGTCGGATCGTCGTGGGTGGTGGGCCGGGAATCCTCGAAGCAGCCACCCTGGTCGATGGCGATGTCGACCAGCACGGCACCGGGTTTCATCTGCGCGACAGTGGCATTGGTGACCAGTTTGGGCGCTTTGGCGCCGGGTACCAGCACTGCACCGATCACCAGGTCGGCCTGCTTGACGGCGTTCTCCAGGTCCAAGCGCGAGGAGTAGCGGGTCTCGATGGCCCCGCCGTACTCCGCGTCGATCTTGCGCAAGGTGTTGATGTTCAGGTCGAACACCGTGACGTGCGCGCCCATACCCCAGGCGACGGCGGCCGCGTTATCGCCGGCCATCCCGCCGCCGATCACGACGACCACGGCCGGGGCCACGCCGGGAACGCCACCCATCAGCACGCCGCGCCCGCCCTGCGTGCGCATCAGGTGGTAGGCGCCGACGTGTGCTGAGAGGCGCCCTGCGACCTCGCTCATCGGCGCCAGCAGCGGAAGCGCACCATCGGCCGTCTGGACGGTCTCATAGGCGATCGAGGTGATTCCTGAGGACAGCAGCGCATCGGTGCAGGGACGGGAGGCCGCCAGGTGCAGGTAGGTGAACAGCACCTGGCCCCGGCGCAGCCGGCCGTACTCCGGTTCGATGGGCTCCTTGACCTTGAGCAGCAGATCGGCCTGTTCCCACACCTCGTCGGCGGTCCCGACGATCTTCGCCCCGGCGGAGGAGAAGTCGCCGTCGTGGATGGCCGAACCCTCGCCCGCCCCGGACTGGACCATCACCTCGTGGCCGTGGTGCACCAGTTCAGCCACGCCGGCGGGGGTGATGGCGACGCGGTACTCGTTGTTTTTGATCTCGGTGGGTACGCCGACGCGCACGGTCTCTCCCTACTCTGCGGTGGTCTCCCTCAATTGTGAAGAAATTGCGGCGTGGAGACAATTACAGTGACGAATATTCGTTAGGAGTCGGTTATGCCCGAAGAAACCCTCAAAAACTCCGGCCGTCAGCCGGTCGATCCGAAGGATGTTCGGGCCACCGAAGTCGACGCCGTCGATCGGCGACTGCTGGCGATCCTGCACTCCGATGCCCGGATCTCCAACAGTGCGCTGGCCCACGCCGTCGGGATCGCGCCCTCGACATGCCATGGCCGGGTGCGGCGACTGCAAGAGATGGGTGTCATCCGCGGGTTCCATGCCGACGTCGATCCGGCCGCGATCGGGCTGCCCCTGCAGGCCATGGTGTCGGTCAGCCTGCAGGCGAGTGCCCGCGGCAGAATCCGCACGTTCCTGCAGCAGATCCGGCGCAAGCCTCAGGTGATCGACGTCTATTTCCTCGCCGGCGCCGACGACTTCATCCTGCACGTTGCGGCCCGCGACACCGACGATCTGCGGTCCTTCGTGGTCGACAACCTCAACGCCGATGCCGACGTCGCCGGGACTCAGACCTCGCTGATCTTCGAGCACCTGCGCGGCGCGTCGCCCCTCTGAGATCCCCGGGTCCGCCGACTACGCTGCAGGTATGCGAGTCGGTGTCCTGGGCGCCAAGGGAAAGGTCGGCGCCACCCTGTGCTCAGCGGTGCGTGACGCCGACGGTCTGACGCTGAGCGCGGAGGTCGATGTCGGCGATCCGATGTCGGTGTTCGTCGATACCGGCACCGGTGTCGTCATCGACTTCACCCACCCCGACGCGGTGATGGACAACCTGAAGTTCCTCATCGACAACGGCATTCACGCCGTCGTCGGCACCACGGGCTTCACCGATGCGCGCCTGGATCAGATTCGCACCTGGCTGGCCGCCACACCGGCTACCGGGGTGCTGATCGCGCCGAACTTCGCCATCGGCGCCGTGCTGTCGATGTATTTCGCGCAGAAGGCCGCGCCATACTTCACCTCGGCCGAAGTGATCGAACTGCACCACCCGCAGAAGGCCGACGCGCCCTCGGGGACCGCGACCCGGACGGCCGAGCTGATCGCGCAGGCCCGAAAGGATCTGCCGCCCAACCCGGATTCCACCAGCACCGGGTTGCCGGGAGCGCGGGGGGCCGACGTGGACGGCATCCCGGTGCACTCGGTCCGGCTGACCGGTCTGGTCGCCCATCAGGAGGTGCTGTTCGGAACCCAGGGCGAGACGCTGACCATCCGCCACGACAGTCTGGATCGGACCTGCTTTGTGCCAGGCGTGCTGCTGGCCGTCCGCGAAGTCGTGCGGCGACCCGGTCTGACGGTCGGTCTCGAACCACTGCTGGATCTGTGATTCCGCGCGTCCAGTTGCTGATCGGGTTTCTCTGCCTGGCCCTGCTGTTTTATTTCGCGATGCTGGCGCGCACCGCCTTCGCGTTGATCGCAACCGGTGATCCCCCGGCTGTGGGACTCGGCGCGGGCGTGCTGATCCTGCCGATCGTCGGCGCCTGGGCGGTGATCGCAACGCTGCGAGCGGGACTCGGGTATCAGCGGCTGGCCCGGCTGGCCGCGGAAGAGGGAGCCGACCTCGACGTCACCACCCTGCCCCGGATGCCCTCGGGTCGCCTTCAGCGCGAGGCCGCCGACGCCCTGTTCGAGTCGGTCCGCGCTGAGCTCGAGGCGGATCCGGACAACTGGCGGCGCTGGTACCGGCTGGCCCGCGCCTACGACCACGCCGGCGACCGGCGGCGCGCCCGCGACGCCATGCGCACGGCCGTGTCCCTGCAGGCGGCGGAGGGGCGATGAGCAGGCTGCTGATCGTCCACCACACCCCGTCGCCGCACTGCCAGGA
>VEQY01000061.1 GCA_018882965.1 Mycobacterium sp.
TGCGCGACCAACGCGGTGCACTCGCTGGACTCGGCGTTCCTGCGACCCGGCCGGTTCGACTACGTGATCCCGGTCGGGCCACCCGACCAGCCTGCCCGCAAGGCGATCTGGCAGCGCTACCTGGGCGAGACCAACGCGCACATC
Organism: Mycobacterium sp.; assembly: GCA_018882965.1. Lineage (GTDB taxonomy): Bacteria > Actinomycetota > Actinomycetes > Mycobacteriales > Mycobacteriaceae > Mycobacterium. Next base: position 145 of record VEQY01000061.1, read on the forward strand.
GACGTCGAACGCCTGGTCACCGCCTCGGAGCTGTTCACCCCGGCCGACATCGAGTTCGCCGCACGCAAGGGCGCGCAGTCGGCCTTCGAGCGGGAGATGCGCGACAGCCGGGGCCAGCCCGCCACCACCGAGGACTATCTACGCGCCATCGGCGACGTCAGGCCGACGCTCACCGCCGAGATGCTGGCGGAGTTCGAACGCGGCAAGGCCGAGTTCGCCCGGCTCTAGTGAGCCCTGGCCGACTGGCTCAGTCGACCTGCACCGACACCGTGTGCCAACCGGTCGCGCCGTCGGGAATGACGCCGGCGGTGTCCCCGGTCTGTACCGCCCCGGTGTCGTCGGTCGCACGCACCGCCAGCGTGTGCGGACCCGGTGCGGCGTCCCAGGCGAAGCTCCACAGCCGCCAGGTGTCGGCGGAGTAGGCGGCACCGAGTTGGGCGGGCTGCCAGGGTCCGTCGTCGACGCGGACCTCCACCGCCTTGATTCCGCGGAGTTGGGCCCAGGCGACTCCGCCGATGGTGAGCGGACCCGCGCTGATCCGCTGGCCGGTGCGCGGGACGTCGATGCGGGACTGGGTCTTGATCGGGGCCTGAGCCGACCAGCCCAACTTGGTCCAGTACGCCTCGGCGCGGTCGAACCGGGTCAGTTCGAGATCGACCACCCACTTGGTGGCGGAGACGAAGCCGTACAGACCCGGCACCACCAGCCGCGCCGGATAGCCGTGCTCGGCGGGCAGCGCCACCCCGTTCATCCCGATCGCCAGCATCGCGTCCCGGTCGTCGGTCAAAGCCTCAACGGGAGTGCCGACGGTGAACCCGTCCACCGACGTCGAGAGAACCATGTCGGCGTCGGAGCGAATCCCGGCCTCGCGCAGGATGTCCCGCACCCGATATCCGGTCCACGTCGCGTTGGAGATCAACTCGCCACCGACCGGGTTGGACACGCACGTCAGGGTGACGGTCTTGGCGATCGGTTCGAACCGGTTCAGATCATCGAAGGAGTAGGTGGTCTCGCGATCGACCATGCCGTGGATGCGCAGCTGCCAGTCGCGGCGCGAGACCTGGGGCACGCTCAGTGCGGTGTCGATCCGGTAGAACTTGTCATTAGGGGTGATGAAGCTGGGCAGCGCGACCCCTCTCGGGGTGACCTCCGCGGGGATCGGCGGCGGCGGGGCCGCCGGGGTGGGCAGGGCCAGGGTGTCGCGTTCGGCGGACACCGAGCGGACCCGGCGGGTCAGGACCGTCCCGAGGACGCCGCTGCCCACGCCGGCGGCGGTGAAACCCAGGGCGGCCAGCGAGCGGCGCCGCCCCGGGTCGGGCGCCTCGGCCGACGCGGGGCGCCCGGTGCGAGTCAGCAGCCGCAGCACGGTCACAGCACAGGCCACCCCGGCCAGCGTCGGGATGAGGTCGAGGGGCTGCGCGCCGGGACGGCCCAGGACGGCGGCGCAGCCGGCCGCCCCGCCGGCCAGGATCGCCAGGCTGCCCACCGGAACGCGCGAGCGCTCCCAGACGGCGGTGACGGCGGCGACGACGGCGATGACGACCAGCACCATCACCGTCAGGAACAGTTTGTCGGCGGTACCGAAGGTCTGGATTGCCCACTCCTTGACCGGTCCCGGGGTGCGGTCGATCACCGCGGTTCCCACGGCGGTACGTACATCGGCGGCGGGGGAGAAGAACGTGGCCAGCAGCTGGGACACCCCGACGCCGACCGCGGCGGCCGCGAGTCCGGCACCCATCCGTGTGCCGCGGGAAAGGGTCATGGCGAACAACGTACCGTCGAAGGGGTGGGAAGCTGAAGTGAAGCGCACACCCGGCGCTGATGTCCCGAGGAGGTACCGATGCCCATCGCATTGACCGACGATCACCGCGAACTCGGCGAGGTGGCCCGGGCGTTCCTGACCGCCCAGAAGGCCCGCTGGGCCGCCCGGGAACTGCTCGACGCCGAGGAGGAGATCCGCCCGCCGTTCTGGTCGGAACTGGCCGAGTTGGGCTGGCTGGGGTTGCACATCGAGGAGAAGTACGGCGGATCGGGCTTCGGGCTGCCTGAATTGGCCGTCGTCATCGATGAGCTCGGCCGCGCGGTCGCACCGGGACCGTTCGTGCCGACCGTCGTGGTGTCGGCCGTTATCGACGCCTACGGTGACGATGCGCTGAAGTCACGGCTGCTGCCCGGACTGATTGACGGAACACTCTGTGGTGCAGTCGGTTTCGGCGGCAGCCTGGAGCTGTCCGGCGACCGGATTTCCGGTGATGGCGGCGTTGTGCTCGGCGCGGGTCTCGCGGATGTGTTCCTTCTCGCCGTCGGTGAGGACATGGTTCTGGTGGACCGCGCAGCGGAGGGCGTCTCGGTGCGGGTGCCGGGCAATCTCGACCGCACCCGCCGTTCGGGACGGGTGAAGCTGACCGATGTCGCCGTCGGGGACTCGGTGCTCGGCGGCACGAGGGCCGGTGCGCTGGCGCGGGCCCGGACGTTGTTCGCGGCCGAGGCAGTCGGGGGAGCGTCGGACTGCGTGGAGACCGCCGTCTCCTATGCGAAGGTGCGTGAGCAGTTCGGCCGGACCATCGCCACCTTCCAGGCGGTCAAGCATCACTGCGCCAACATGCTGGTGGCCGCCGAGTCGGCGGTGGCCTGCGTGTGGGACGCGGCGCGCGCCGCTGGCGAGGACGGCACCCGCGACGAGGGCCCCTTCCGGCTGGCGGCCGCGGCGGCCGCGGCGTTGGCGTTCCCGGCCTACGTGCGCGACGCCGAGCTCAACATCCAGGTGCACGGCGGGATCGGGTTCACCTGGGAGCACGATGCGCACCTGCACCTGCGTCGCGCGCTGACCCTGCAGGCGCTGCTGGGCGGCGACGGTCCGGCCACCGACGTGTTCGACCTCACGGTGGCCGGGGTGAGCCGCGCGAACAGCCTTGATCTGCCGCCGGAAGCCGAGGTGCTGCGCGAGCAGATCCGCGCCGAGGCCCGGCGTATCGCCGCCCTCGAGCCCGCCGCCCAGCTCGACGAACTGATCGCCACCGGCTACGTCATGCCGCACTGGCCCGCGCCGTGGGGCCGGGCCGCGGGCGCTGTCGAGCAATTGCTGGCCGACGAGGAGTTCGCCGCCGCGGGCGTCAAACGGCCGGACTACGGCATCACGAGCTGGGTGATTCTCACCCTGATCCAGTACGGAACCCCCTCGCAGATCGAGAGGTTCGTGGATCCGGCACTGCGCAAGGACGAGGTCTGGTGCCAATTGTTCTCCGAGCCGTCAGCCGGTTCGGACGCCGCGGCGGTCAAGACCCGGGCCGTCCGGGTCGAGGGCGGCTGGGTGATCAACGGGCAGAAGGTCTGGACCAGCGGCGCGCACTATGCCCGTCGCGGGCTGGCGACGGTGCGCACCGATGTCGACGCCCCCAAGCACGCCGGCATCACGATGGTGATCCTGGATATGAAGGCGCCGGGGATCGAGGTCCGCCCCTTGCGTCAGATCGTCGGGGAGTCGGAGTTCAACGAGGTGTTCTTCAACGACGTGTTCGTTCCCGACGAGGATGTCGTCGGCGAGCCGAACGCGGGCTGGACGGTCGCCCGCGCCACCCTCGGCAACGAGCGGGTCAGCATCGGCGGGGGTGCGGGCGGTATCGCGCCGGCCACGGCGTGGCTGGTGCAGCTCGCCAAGACCCACGGCGCGCGGGTCGTCGACGCGCACCGCCGGGTCGGCCACTTCCTCGCCGAGGATCACGCACTGCGGCTGCTGAACCTGCGCAGTGCGGCACGCAGCATCGAGGGCGCCGGGCCGGGTCCGGAGGGCAACATCACCAAGCTCAAACTGGCCGAGCACTTTCAGGAGCAGGGCGCCATCGCCGCCGCCCTGGTCGGTCCCGATCTCGCGCTGGAGGGCGGCGAGGGTCAGCTGGCGGCGATGGCGGCGATGGGCGCACGCGGCATGGCCATCGCCGGTGGCACCTCGGAGGTGGCGCGCAACCAGATCGCTGAACGGATCCTGGGGATGCCGCGCGATCCGCTGATCAGATAGGGCTAGCCCGCCGGGGGTTGGGTATCGCGCAGCAGGTCGATTCCCTCGCCGGGGGCGGCAGCGAGGTCGAGGGCCGCGACCGGACCATCGAGGAGCACCCGCACCGCACCGGGCGTCCAGACGTCGGCCGAGACCGGTGCGCCCCGGTAGACCACCACGGCCGCCATCGCGCCGCGGGTCAGCGCTGCCGCTATGGAGTCCAGATCGGCCTGGCTGAGCAGACCGGTGTTGAGCGCGTCGCAGGCCGCCAGTCTGGAGTCGACGCCGCTGGCCAGCGCCGTGCTGGGAACGCCCTGGATGGACCGGACGAACTCGAGATCGAGAATCTCCAGCGAGCCCGCGCCGGCCGATGCCAGCAGCATGCGCAACGGTCCCAGCACCGCCGCGGAGTCGCGGAACTCGACGACCACCGCGCGGCCCGATGCGGTCACGGCCCCTCGTTCTTCGGTGGGCCGGCGAACTCGCGCAGCCACCCGTACCACGCGGCCATGCCCTCGCCGGTGCGCGCGCTGACCGGCAGGATCACCGCGGTCGGGTTCACCTGGCGGATCCGGTCGACGTAGGTGTCGACGTCGACGTCGAGGTACGGCACCAGGTCGATCTTGTTGAGCAGCACCAGATCGACCGAGCGGAACATCACCGGATACTTCAGGGGTTTGTCCTCGCCCTCGGTCACCGAGTACACCATCGCCTTGGCGTGCTCGCCGACGTCGAACTCCGCCGGGCACACCAGATTTCCCACGTTCTCGATGATCACCAGGTCGAGGGTGGACAGGTCCAGGCCGGACAGTGCGCGGTTGACCATCGGTGCGTCCAGATGGCATTCCCCGCCGAACCCGTTGCTGGTGTTGAGCAGCGAGATCTGGGCACCGCGACCGCCCAGTGCCGCGGCGTCGAGGTCGGTGGCGATGTCGCCCTCGATGATTCCCACCGCGATCTGTGCGGCCAACTCGTCAAGCGTGGCGGCCAGCACCGTGGTCTTACCCGACCCCGGTGAGCTCATCAGGTTCAGAGCCCGCACCCGGCTGTCGTCGAACGCGCTGCGGTTGACCTCGGCGCGGGTGTCGTTCTCGGCGAAGATCGACTCGAGCACCTCGATCCGTTCGGTCGCGGTGGCATAACCGCTGTGGTCCCCGTGCTCGTGCTCGTGCTCGTGATCGTGATCGTGATCGTGCTCTGTGCCGTCATCGTGACGGTGAAACCGACCCATTTCGCCCCTCCTCAGGACACGTCCACCGACGTCACCAGGAACTCTTCTCCGGCGACCACCGCCACGTCGGCGCTGTCGCACCGCGGGCAGCACACCGAGAAGCGGGAGGTGATCTCCGAGCGCTCCCCGCAGGCGCGACAGGACACCTCCGCGGTGACCATTTCCAGTTCGAGCTGCGCCTCGGGCATGTCCGCGTGGTCGCGGACCAGGGTCCAGCAGAACGACAGCGACTCGGGCACCACCTGACGCAGCGCTCCGATGCGCACCCGCACGACATCGACGCGGCGTCCGGCCGCGTGCGGCTTCACCACCCCGGCGATGGCCCGGCACAGCGACAGTTCATGCATTGCCCGTCACCCTAGGTCTAGCGTGATTGAGGTGACCGTCCGGGTTCGCCTCGACATCACCGGAGTGGTGCAGGGTGTGGGGTTCCGTCCCGCCGTCGCCCGGATCGCCGCTGAGTTCGGACTGGCCGGCTGGGTCTACAACGACGCCGGATCGGTGCACTGCGAGCTTGAAGGCCCCGCCGAGCACGTCGACGCCGCGGTGGCCGCGCTGCGCGACTCGCCGCCGCCGATGGCGCGCATCGACTCGATGACCGTCACCGCGGTCGAGCCCCGCGCCGCGGAGGGCTTTGAGATCGTCGCCAGCCAGGCCGACGACAGCGCACGCACCCTGGTGCCACCCGATATCGCGATCTGCGCGGACTGTCTTGCCGAGTTGCGTGACCCGGGTGACCGCCGGTTCGGCCACCCGTTCATCACCTGCACCAACTGCGGGCCGCGCTACACCGTCATCACCGACCTGCCCTACGACCGGCCGGCCACCACGATGGCGGGCTTCCCGATGTGCGCGGCGTGCGCGGCGGAGTATCACGACCCGCTCGATCGGCGCTTCCACGCCCAGACCATCGCCTGCCCCGACTGCGGGCCGACCCTGTCGTGGTCACTCGGCGGCGGCGACCCGATCGACGCCGCGGCCGAGGCGCTGCGGGCCGGGAAGATCGTCGCGGTCAAGGGCATCGGCGGCTTCCACCTGGCCTGCCGCGCCGACACCGACGAGCCGGTGGACGTGCTCAGGCGGCGGAAGAACCGTCCCGCCAAGCCCTTCGCCCTGATGGTGGCCGACCTGGACGCGGCGCGGGCGATCGCGGTCGTCGACGAGGCGGCCGCGGCCGCCCTGACCTCGCCGGCCGCACCCATCGTGCTGGTGGCCCGGCGCGGCGAGGCGGTCAGCCCCGCGGTCGCGCCCGGGCTGGCTGACCTCGGCGTGATGCTGGCCTACTCCCCGGTGCACCATCTGCTCTTCGACCGGCTCGGCGCCCTGCCGCTGGTGATGACCTCGGCCAACCAGGGCGGCTCACCGATCGTCTACCGCGATCAGGACCTGGAGTGGATCGCGGGCCTCGCCGACGCCGTGCTCACCCACGACCGGCCCATCGGTGTGCCGTGCGAGGACTCCGTGGTCACCCTCGACGACGAGCGCGCCGAACTGCCGCTGCGCCGCTCCCGCGGCTACGCCCCGCTCCCGGCGGCCATCCCGGCCACCGGCGGGCCGGACATCCTGGCCACCGGCGGCGACCTGAAGACCACCTTCTGTCTGATGGGCGCGGACGGGTACGCCCATCTGTCCTCGCACCTGGGCGACATGGCCGATCCGCGAACACAGACCGTCTTCACCACCGCGCTCGACCATCTGGCCTTCATGACCGGCCGGGATCCCGCGGTCATCGCCTGCGACAGCCACCCCCGCTACGCCACCACGGCCTGGGCGCACCGGCACGCGGCGGGCCGGCCCGTCCTCACCGTGCAGCACCACCACGCCCACGCGGTCGCGCTGCTGGCCGACCGCGGGCGGCTGGGCACCCCGCTGCTGGCGATCACCTACGACGGCACGGGCTACGGCGACGACGGCAGCGTCTGGGGCGGTGAACTGCTGGCGGTGGCCGAGACCGCCCGCTTCACCCGGGTCGGGCACCTCGCGAGCTTCGCGTTGCCCGGCGGTGAGGGTGCGGTGCGCCAGCCCGCCCGGATCGCCCTGGACCTGCTGCGCCGCGCGGGCATCGACTGGGCGCCGGACCTGGCCCCGGTCGCGGCGGTCGGCGAGGCGGCCCTGAGGGTGCTGCGCCAGCAGATCCCGCGCGGCGTGGGGTGCGTGCCGACCAGCAGCATGGGCCGGCTCTTCGACGCCGTCGCCAGCCTGCTCGGGGTCTGCCAGTCGGTCAGCTACGAGGGCCAGGCGGCCGTCGAACTCGAGGCCCTCGCCCACCGGTCCGCGCGCCGCCCGGCCGCGCTGGAGTTCGCCGTCACCGGGGGAGTGCTCGATCCGACCCCGGTGATCACCGGCCTCGTCGCCGGACTGCGGGCCGGGCTCGACCCCGCCGACCTGGCGGCCGGCTTCCACCAGGCGGTGATCCGGGCGACCGCGGCCGCCGCCGCTGAGTGTGCCGACGCCGCCGGGATATCGGTGATCGGGCTGACCGGCGGTGTGTTCGCCAACCGGATCCTGTTGGGCGGGTTGCGGGCAACCCTCGTCAAGGGTGGCTACGAAGTGCTCACGCACCGTATCGTTCCGTGTAACGACGGTGGTCTGGCGCTCGGCCAGGCCGCGATCGCCGCCGCGGTGCGAGCGGCGGCACCGGAAAGGACGGGTCTATGTGCCTCGGAATCCCCGGCAGGGTGATCGACATCTGGGACGAATCCGGAACCCGGATGTCGACCGTCGACTTCGGCGGAACCACCAAGACCGTGTGCCTGGCCTGCCTGCCGGACATGCAGATCGGCGAGTACACGATCGTGCACGCCGGGTTCGCGATCACCCGGCTGGATGAGGCGTCGGCCAACGAGACCCTGCAGATGTTCGCCGACCTCGGCATCCTCGAGGAAGAGTTGGGCGGTCTGGAGTCGGCGTGAAGTACCTCGACGAGTTCCGCGATCCGACCGCCGCCAAGGCGCTGGTCGATGCCATCCACCGCACCGCCTCCCGGAGCTGGACGGTGATGGAGGTCTGCGGCGGTCAGACCCACTCCATCATCCGCAACGGCATCGACCAGCTGCTCGACGGCGCGGTCGAATTCATCCACGGCCCGGGGTGTCCGGTCTGCGTGACCCCGCTGGAGATGATCGACCGCGCGCTGGAGATCGCCGCCCGCGACGACGTCATCTTCTGCTCGTTCGGTGACATGCTGCGGGTGCCGGGCAGCAGCCAGGACCTGTTCAGTGTGCGCGCCCGCGGTGGCGACGTGCGGATCGTGTACTCGCCGCTGGACGCCACCCGCATCGCTGCCGAGAACCCCGACAAGGAGGTGGTGTTCTTCGGCGTCGGCTTCGAGACCACCGCACCGGCCAACGCCATGTCGGTGCTGCACGCCCAGCGGCTGGGCCTGACCAACTTCTCGATGCTGGTGTCCCACGTCCTGGTCCCGCCGGCGATGACCGCCATCCTGAGCTCGCCGACGAACCGGGTGCAGGGCTTCCTGGCCGCCGGCCACGTGTGCACCGTGATGGGCACCGCGGAATACGGACCGCTGGTGGAGAAGTACGGAGTGCCCATCGTGGTCACCGGTTTCGAGCCGCTGGACCTGCTCGAGGGTGTGCGTCAGGTGGTCGAGCTGCTGGAGGCCGGCAAAGTCGAGCTGCGCAACGCCTACCCGCGCGCGGTCACCGATGTCGGCAACACGGTGGCCCAGCAGGTACTCGCCGACGTCTTCTCGGTCACCGACCGGCAGTGGCGCGGCATCGGCATGATCCCCGGCTCGGGGTGGACGCTCTCGCCGCGCTACGCCGAGTTCGACGCCGAGCGCAAGTTCGGGGTGGGACATCTGCACGTGCAGGAGTCGGATCAGTGCCGCAGCGGTGAGGTGCTGCAGGGCCTGCTCAAACCCAACCAGTGCCCGGCCTTCGGCACCGCCTGCACACCGCGCACCCCGCTGGGCGCGACCATGGTTTCCAGCGAGGGGGCATGCGCGGCCTACTACCAGTTCCGGCGGCTCGAGGCGCATGTCTGAAGGCGGTATCGACCCGTCCGACTGGGTGTGTCCGCTGCCGCTGCGTGAGACCAAACGGATCGTGCTCGGTCACGGCGGTGGCGGCATCCTGTCCGAGGAACTCATCGAGAACCTGTTTCTGCCCGCGTTCGGCTCGGCCGCCGCTCCGGCCCGCGATTCCGCGGTGCTCGAGCCGATCGGCGGGCGGATCGCGCTGACCACCGATTCCTACGTGGTCAACCCGTTGTTCTTCCCCGGCGGCACCATCGGCGACCTCGCCGTCAACGGCACCATCAACGACCTCGCCTGCAGCGGTGCGCAGCCGCTGGGGCTCACAGCCGGATTCATCCTCGAAGAGGGTCTGGAACTGGAGGTGCTCGGTGCGATCGCGCAGAGCATGGGCAAGGCCGCCGCCGATGCCGGGGTGGGCATTCTCGCCGGCGACACGAAAGTCGTCGGGAAGGGCGGTGCCGACGGGCTTTTCATCAACACCGCGGGCGTCGGAGTCGTCCCGGACGGGGTGCACATCGGGCCCGAGCGTGCCCGCCCGGGTGACCACGTCATCGTGTCCGGCAACGTCGGCGAACACGGTGTGGCCATCATGAGCGTGCGCGAGGGCATCGACTTCGGCACCACCGTCACCACCGACAGCGCGCCTCTGCACCGGCTGGTGGCCACGATGCTGGCGGCGCTGCCCGATCCCAACGGTATTCACGTCCTGCGTGACCCGACCCGCGGGGGATTGGTCGCCACCGCGGTGGAGATCGCCCGGACGGCCGGGGTCGGCATCGAACTTGACGAGCACCGCATCCCGGTGCCGGAGTCGGTCGCCTCGGCATGCAGCTTCCTGGGTCTGGATCCGCTGCAGGTGGCCAACGAGGGCAAGCTGGTGGCGTTTGTCGACCCCGCGCACAGCGAGGCCGTGCTCGACGCCATCCGGTCGCGGCCGGAGGGGGCGAATGCCGCACTGATCGGCCGAGTGGTCAGCGAGCACCCCGGAATGGTGGTGGCCCGCACCGCGTTCGGCACCACCCGGGTCGTCGAACGCGAACTGGGCGAACAACTTCCGCGAATCTGTTAGGGCCGTGCCCGAGCCGATGGTGCCCGGGGTCACCGGCACACTCGACGACGACGCCGTCCGTGCACTCGGCGCCTGGGTGCGGCAGCAGGGCCTGGGCTCGGTGGTCTCCGACGTGGTTCCACTGGCCGGTGGCAGCCAGAACGTCGTGGTGCGGTTGTCGATCGACGGCCGTCCCCTAGTGCTGCGGCGGCCGCCGCCGCATCCACGGCCCAACAGCGACCGCACCATGCAGCGTGAGATCGCCGTCCTGCGCACCCTCGCCGGGAGTGCGGTGCCGCATCCGCCGATCGTCGCCGCCTGCGAGGACCTCGATGTTCTCGGTGTCGTCTTCTATCTGATGGAGGAGGTCGACGGATTCAATCCCGGCAACGAGATCGCGCCGGCGTACGTCCTCGACCCGGTGATGCGCCACCAGGTCGGGCTGAACTACGCCGCCGACGTCGCCCGGTTGGGCCGGGCCGCGTGGATCGGCGGGCCGCTGGCGGAATGGAGACGTCCCGGCTCGTTTCTGGCACGCCAGGTGCCGCAGTGGCGAAAGTCCATGGCGACCTACCGAACCCAGGACGGTTACGCCCACGACTCGCTGCCGGGCGTCGATGATCTCTGCGACTGGCTGGAGGCCAACCAGCCGGCCGACTCCGAGCCGGGCATCGTGCACGGCGACATCCATCTCAACAACACGATGCTGCGCCGCGAGGTGCCCGAGGTGGCGGCGTTCGTCGACTGGGAGATGTGCACGATCGGGGATCCGCTGCTGGATCTGGGCTGGATGCTGGTCTGCTGGCCGGCCGGCCCCAACCCGCTGGGCGCAGCCGGCTACCTGGCCGAGTTGGGTGGGCTGGCGTCACACGATGAACTCCTGGCGGCCTATCTGGCGGCGGGCGGCCGACCCACCGGGCATTTGGACTGGTACCTGGTATTGGCCTGCCTTAAGCTCGGCGTCGTGATCGAGGGCACCTGGGTGCGTTTTCTGGCCGGCCGGGCCAGTCGCGAGGCCGGCGAGAGGCTGCACTCGTCCGCGGTGAGGCTGATGGGCCTGGGCTGCGCGGTGGCTGCGGGCGAAAACCCATTCCGCTGAATACGCCACCGGTCACGCTTCCCGACGAATTCCCGCCCGGAGCGCGCGAGCCGCTGCTGCTGATCGCAGCCGCGGCGGTGATCGGGGCGTTGACCGGCCTGGTCGGCGTGGCGTTCCTGCGCGGTCTGCAGATCGGCAATCAGCTGCGCCTCGATCTGGTCGACCGGCTCTCGGCCCTACCCACCGGCGTAGGACCGGCCGTGTTCGCCGCGGTCGGCGGCGTGTGTGCGGCATTCGCCGCCTGGCTGGTCTGCCGTTTCTCGCCCAGCGCCGCCGGCAGCGGAATACCGCACGTCGAGACCGTCCTTCGTGGTTCGGGGCAGCCGAACCACCGACTGGTGCTGCCGGTGAAGTTCTTCGGGGGACTCGTCGCCCTGTCCTCGGGGCTGGTTCTCGGCCGAGAGGGCCCGCTGGTCCAGATGGGCGCCGTCATCGGCGACCGCTTCGGACGTTTCTTCACCGGACTCGAGGACGCCTGGAAACCGCTGATGGCGGCGGGCTCGAGTGCCGGTGTCGCTGCCGCGTTCAACGCACCGGTGGGGGCGACCGTCTTCATCGTCGAGGAGGTCCTCAAGAAAGCCACACCGCTGCCGTTCACCCTGGCCGCGGCGGCGGCGGTGGCGTCGGCGGGCGTGCAGCGGGGCATCTTCGGCATGGCCGAGGAGTACTCCGCCCCCGATGCGGTGGCCGGCCCGATCACCAATCTATGGGTCTACGTCACTCTCGGGGTGGTGCTCGGGATCCTCGGCGTCCTCTACAACCGCGTGATTCTCGCGCTCGTCGCGCCGCGCAGCCCGCTCAAGCGTCTTCCTGCGGTACGACGCGCGCTGGTGATCGGCGTGATCGTGGCCACCGTCGGCTGGTTCCTCCCTGACGACGTCACCGGGGGTGACGTGCTCACCGAGGAAGTGCTCTCCGGCCAACTCGGTTTGACGCTGTTGGTGGCCGTCGCGCTCGTCCGCTTCGTTACCGGGCCCCTGAGCTACGCGGCGGGAACACCCGGCGGGATCTTCGCGCCGATCATCGCGCTGGGCGCGCTGGGCGGCGGGGTGTACGGGACGATCTTCCATTCCGTCTCGCCCGAACTCGTGCCGTCGGTCGCCGCGTTCGCGGTCGCGGGCATGGCGGCATTCTTCACCGCCTCCATCAGCGCGCCGCTCACCGGAATCGTGATCTGTCTGGAGATGACCGGCTGCTACCAACTCTTCCTGCCGATGCTGGCCGCGTGCTTCGGCTCCTACGCGACGTCGAAGTTGCTTCGCAGTGAGCCGATCTACGACGCTCTGGCCGCTGATCCGAAGACCCCGGGAACGTAGGGAGCCCGCCGTGGACCACGATGACGTCGCCACCTTCGCCGCGATCTGTGCGGTCTCCTACCTGGCCGGTGAAGGACTTGCGCGCCTGCGCATCCCGCGCCTGCCGGTCTACATGGCCGTGGGCGCGGTGGTGGGACTGATCAACTCGAACGCCGATGACGCAGCCGACTTGGCGCTGCCCGTCCTGAACCCGGCGATGCTGTTCCTGATCGGACTGATCGCCGGCAGTCACCTCCTATGGGGTGAGATCAGGCCGCAGCTGAAGCCGATCAGCCTGCAGGTGGCGGGCCTGAGCGTCTGCGTGCCCCTCGCGGTCGGCGGCTTCGTGTTCGTCACGATCGCGCAGTCCGTGCCGACCGCGACGCGGCTGGCCGTGGCGCTGCTGGCGGGAACGATCATGCTCGCGCTGTCGCCTCCCGTTGCGATCGCCGTGGTCTCTGAAAGCCGGGCCGCGGGACCCTTCACCAAGCTCGTGCTGGGCGCGACGGTCGCGATGGACGTCATCGTGGTGTCGCTGTTCTCGGTGGCGATCACGGTCGCCAAGGTGCTGGTGGGCCGCTCGGAGTCGACGTCGACGGCGCGTCTGATCCTCACCATCGGGCTGGGGATCGCCGTTGCGGCGGTCGTCGGCGTGATCCTCGGGCTCGCCCTCAAACTGCTCGTGCGGGTGATTCCGAAAACGCCGGCGACCGTGCTGATCTGCCTGCTCGCGGGTCTGGGGGTCTGGCTGGTGAACGCCACCGAAGGAGTGGCGCGGGCGCGCTTCGGCCTCGAACTCGAGATCGAGGTGCTCCTGGTCGCCACGGTCGCCGGGCTGGTGGTCGCGAACTTCTCCGCTGACCCGGAGATCTTCGAGGGCATCCTCGACGCCCTCGCGCCGTGGGCCTACGTCCTGTTCTTCACCCTGGTCGGTCTCGGGCTGCACCTGGACACCTTGCTCGCCGCCGCGGGTTCGGCGGCCGCCGTGTGGGTTCTGCGTCTGGTGGGCCTGTGGGGCGGTTCGACCGCGGCGATGACGGTGGCCGGGCAGTCGTCGGCGGCGCGCAAGACCGCCTGGCGTGCCTTCGTTCCGCAGGCCGGTATCGCCCTGGCGCTGGCGGCGACCGTCACCGAGGAGTTCCCGAAGATCGGACCGCTGCTGGCGGCGGTGATCATCGGCACCATCGTGCTCAACGAGATCACCGGCCCGTTCTTCCTACGTTCGGCGCTGCGCGCGAACGGGGAGGCGCGGACCCACCAGGATGTGCTCGACTAGATCGGGGTCGGTCAGCGCTGAGTGTCGCAGGTGCACTGCTGGGCGGTCGGCACGGTGCGCATGACCTCGGCGACGTGTTCCCCGCAACCACCCCACGTGGTCTTGTGGCAGCGCGGGCATTCGACGGGATAGCACATGCGGTGTCTCCTCACGGTCAGGCGGAGCGCGGCCCGCGGGGGCTTGCCTTTACCCCCGAGGGTATGCGTACAATATACCCATACGGGTATGTCTCGAGCAAGGAGTCCGGGTGGACGCGTCCATGGCGATGATCGCGCTGGCGGTCGCGATGGCTGTCTTCGTCGGGGTCGCGCTGGGTCTGCTCGGCGGCGGCGGAGCGATCCTGACCGTGCCACTGCTCGTCTATATCGCCGGTCTGGAACCCCGGCAGGCCATCGCCACCTCGCTGCTGGTGGTCGGAGTGACCAGTGCCGTCGGGGCCGTAGCGCACGCCCGGGCCGGGCGGGTGCGCTGGCGGGTGGCGGCGGTGTTCGGCGCGGCGGCGATGGCCGGCGCCTACGGCGGCGGCCGTCTGGCCCACCTCGTGCCCGGCTCGGTTCTGCTGATCGGTTTCGCGGTGCTCATGATCGCCGCGGGCGTGGCCATGCTGCGCGGCCGGAACAACGGCGCCGAGGGCGTCGGGGGCGCCGACGAGTCCGGCCGGCTGCCGGTGGTCAGGATCGTGGCGCAGGGCGTGGCGGTCGGGGCGATCAGCGGTCTGGTGGGGGCGGGAGGCGGGTTCCTGCTGGTGCCCGCCCTGGCACTGCTCGGGGGTCTCCCGGTACCGGTCGCCATCGGCACGTCGTTGGTGGTCATCTCGATGCAGTCCTTCGCCGGACTGGCCGGGCACCTGGCCACCGACGCGATCGACTGGCGACTGGCCGCCATGGTGACCGCGGCCGCCGTCGCCGGCAGCGTTGTCGGCAGCCTGCTCAGCGGCCACGTCGCTCCCGCGACGCTGCGGAAGGCATTCGGGTGGTTCGTGTTGGGGATGGCGGCGGTGGTGCTCGCCGAGGAGACCGATCTGCGGATCGGCCTCGCACTCGGGGCGCTGACCGCGATCGCGGGCGGCATGGCGCTCGTGTGCGCCCGGCTGGGCTTCTGTCCGCTGCGCCGGATCGCGATACCCCCCAGGGTACACTTGCCGCTACGGGGTCGGCCGTAACGAGGTCAGGAGGAATCCGATGGTTGGTGACGAGGACGCCGTCACGGCGGTGCTCAACCGGTTGCGACGGGCTCAAGGTCAGCTGGCCGGTGTCATCTCGATGATCGAACAGGGCCGGGACTGCAAGGACGTCGTCACCCAGCTCGCCGCGGTGTCGCGGGCGCTGGATCGGGCCGGGTTCAAGATCGTCGCGACCGGGCTGCGGGAGTGCGTGATCGGAGCCGGCGCCGACGGTGGCGCCCCGCTCACCGAAGCCGAGTTGGAGAAGCTCTTCCTCGCCCTAGCCTGACGCCGGCTCTAGAGCGGCCGCAGCGTGATCGGCATGCCGTCGATCGGCATCGGCATGCCGGCGTGGTCGTAGCGTGGCCGGTAGCCCGGGTAGGGCAGCTCCAGCCGATAGCTGCCCAGCAATCGGTGCATGACGGTCTTGATCTCCAACTGCCCGAAGACCATGCCGATGCACTTGTGCGCGCCACCGCCGAACGGCGTGAAGGCGTAGCGGTGCCGCTTGTGCTCGCAGCGGGGCTCGGCGAAGCGATCGGGGTCGAACCTCTCCGGATCGGTCCACAACTCGTTCATCCGATGGGTCATGCCCGGCCACAGGGTGACGTTGGTGCCGGCCGGGATGTAGTAGCCCAGGATCTCGGTGTCGCGCACGGCCTGACGGACCGTGAACGGCAGCGGGGTGACCAGGCGCAGGCACTCGTTGATCACCAGATCGAGGGACTGAAGTTTCTCCAGCGCATCGAGGTCCAGCGGGCCCGACCCCAGGCGGGCGCTTTCGTCGCGGCAGCGGTCCTGCCACCGGGGGTTGGCGGCAAGGTGGTAGGCCATCGTGGTCAGCGTCGAGGTCGAGGTGTCATGGGCGGCCATCATCAGAAAGATCATGTGGTTGACGATGTCGTCGTCGGTGAATCTGTTGCCGTCGTCGTCGGCGGTGTGGCAGAGCACGGTCAGCATGTCCGCGTCCCGGGATGCCCGCCGCTCGGCCACCCGTGCGGCGAAGTATTCCTCCAGCACCGCACGGGCTTTCAGCCCGCGCCACCACTTGAACGGCGGGACGGATGTGCGCACGATGGCCCCGCCGGCGCGGGTGGCGGTGCTGAACGCCCGATTGACCCGGCTCACCTGATCCCGGTCGGTTCCCGGGTCGTGGCCCATGAACACCAGCGAGGCGATGTCGAGGGTCAATTCCTTGACGGCGGGGTGGAACAGGAATCGGGGATCGTCGGCGGGCCAATCGCGGGCCACCACGGCGGCGGCCACCCGGTCGATGTGTCCGACGTAGCCCGCCAGCCGGTCGCGGGTGAAAGCCTCCTGCATGATGCGGCGGTGGTAACGGTGCTCATCGAAGTCGAGCATCATCAGGCCGCGGTGGAAGAACGGTCCGATGACCGGTTCCCAAGCCCGCTGCGAGAAGTCCTTGGCCCGGGTGACGAACACCGCCTGCGCGGCGTCCGGACCGAGCGCGCCGACGGCGTTGAGTCCGGGCATGACGCTGTAGTGCAGGGGCCCGTACTTGCGGTACATCTGCAACACGTACTCCGGGCCGCCGCGGAACAGCTCGATCAGATGACCGAGCACCGGCAGGCCGGAATCGCCCATGACCGGCTTGAGGTCGCTGTCCGGCGGCGGCTCGGCGTACACGTACTGAGGCCAGTCCCGCGCCCGCAACCGGCGGTCGATGACGCCCATGCCGGGGACGGTGTTCAGCGTCGGGGTCAGCCGACGGCGCGCTTGGTCGCGGACGTAGTCGAGGGTGCTCAAGGCCATCCGCGCTATCTTCACCGCTGAATTTGACGGCTGTCAAGTTTCCGTTCGCCCCCGGCGTGGTGCATGGTGAAGGGGTGAGCGCTCCACGGGAGTCCGCCCCGCGCCGTCGCGGCGACCGGCAGCGTTCGGCCATCGTGCACGCCGTGCGCGAGCTGCTCACCGAGAAGCCGTTCGCCGAACTGTCGGTGAGCACCATCAGCGACCGCGCCGGGGTCGCGCGGTCGGGGTTCTACTTTTACTTCGACTCCAAGTACGCGGTGCTGGCCCAGATCCTCACCGAGGTCGCCGAGGAGCTGGAGGAACTCACCGGAGACTTCGCCCCGCGCGGCGACCGGGAGACCCCGGCGGAGTTCGCCAGGCGGATGATCGGCAGCGCGGCGGCGGTCTACGCGCACAACGACCCGGTGATCTCGGCGTGCAATATCGCGCGTAACACCGATGCGGAGATCCGCGAGATCCTGGACGGGTTCACCGATTCGGTGATCGACCAGATCGTGCCGATCGTCGAAGCCGAGATCGCCAACGGCACCGCCGAGCCGATCACCGAGGACGTCGGCGGCCTGGTTCGGATGCTTGCCGCCGCGACCGCCCTGACGCTGTCGGGCGAGTCGGTGTTCGTCGGCCCGGAGCGAAACCTCGAACGTGCCGTGCGGGTGCTGGAAAGCCTTTGGCTGCATGCGCTCTGGGGTCCCAGGACGGACGGTTAGGCAAAACTGTGGGTGAGGATTTCGCGGGTCGGCGCGTGCTGGTGACAGGTGCGGCGAGTGGCATCGGCCGTGCCACCGCGCTGCGCCTGGCGCGAGCCGGTGCCGAGTTGTACCTGACCGACGTCAATGCCGACGGGCTGGCCCGGACCGTCACCGAGGCCACGGCGGCCGGCGGCGTGGTCGCCGAACACCGCGCGCTGGACATCGCCGACTACGAGGCGGTCGCGAGCTTCGCCGCCGATGTGCATACCCGGCACCCGGCGATGGACGTGGTGATGAACATCGCGGGGATTTCGGCCTGGGGCACCGTCGATCGGCTGACGCATCAGCAGTGGCGGGCGATGGTCGACGTCAACCTGATGGGTCCGATCCACGTCATCGAGACCTTTGTTCCGCCGATGGTCGCCGCCGGGCGCGGTGGGCATCTGGTCAACGTGTCCTCGGCGGCCGGGCTGGTCGCACTGCCGTGGCACGCCGCCTACAGCGCCAGCAAGTTCGGGCTGCGCGGACTTTCGGAGGTCCTGCGGTTCGACCTGGCCCGCCATCGGATCGGCGTCTCGGTGGTGGTGCCCGGCGCGGTCGACACCCCGCTGGTGCAGACCGTTCAGATCGCCGGCGTGGACCGGGAAGACCCCGGAGTCCAGCGCTGGGTCCAGCGGTTCAGCGGGCATGCGATCACCCCGGAGCGGGCGGCGAAGAAGATCCTGGCGGGGGTCGCCCGCAACCGGTTTTTGATCTACACCTCGACCGACATCCGCGCGCTCTACGCGTTCAAACGGCTGGCCTGGCGGCCCTACAGCTGGGTGATGACGCGGGTCAACGTGCTCTTCACCCGGGCGCTGCGCAGCGGCTAGGAAGCGGCCCGGTCGAGCCGGCGCCGCCCGGCGTGTTGTGACGCGCGACACGCCGGGAAAACCGCTCCCGGGATGCTTACGACCTGGGAGTTTCACGATTGTTATTCGGAATATGTTGTAGGCATCTGTTCTGTCACCCACTAGGTGTAGTGTTTTGGCAGCCAGTCGGCGGACGGCTTCACCGGCCCCGCCAGCCCCAGCCCCTTACCCCTGAAGGAGCCGAATCCCAGATGACCATCACCGTCTACACCAAGCCCGCCTGCGTGCAGTGCAACGCCACCTACAAGGCGCTGGACAAGCAGGGTCTTCCCTACGAGGTCGT
>VEQY01000062.1 GCA_018882965.1 Mycobacterium sp.
GGGGCAACCCGTGATAGGTCGACGCCCCGGTCAACTCGTACTCCGCCTGGGCGAAACACGCGAACACCCCACCGATGAACCGCGCACCGGCATCCACACACGCCGACTCAAACCGCGCCATCTGCTCGTTGTCCATGATCGACATCGTCACCATCTCCGAACCCGACGGCACCGAGGCATCACCAAGGCTCAACGGGAAATCCGGATAACTGTTCTGATTGCCCTCCATGAACGCCTTCCACGACCGGATCTCCGGGGACTGGGCATCCAGCGACATCGCATACTCAAAGCGCTGCTCACAGAACTGCGCATAACTACCCGCCTCGGGCAGGCTCAACGGCCCACCACCAGCCACCAGCGCGTTGTAGGTCATATAAAACTCCAACAACGTCACCGTCACGATCGTGGCATCCAAATGCACATGGTCCACACTGGCCCACAACGTGAACTTGTCCTGACCCTGGATCACCCCGAACCGGAAACAATCCCAATTCAGCGGATCCGGCGTGGACACCACCAGATCCCGAATCTCATCCAACGTCAACTCACCCTCACGCACCGGGCGGAACTCGATGTCATTGGCGTCCTCCATCGTGCGCCGCACGATCTGACCACCCTCGCGATACTCAAACCACGACCGATACGTGTCCTGACGGCGCAAATGAGCATTGATCACATACGTCATCGCCCGCTCATCACACTGACCCGGGAACTCACAACTGACCACCATCAACCGCGAATAATCCAAACCCTTCGCGCGCTGCTCACAAATCCCACGAATGTGCTGAGCCTGCATAAACCCCACCGGCACCGAACTCACCGGAGCCGCCGCAGCACGCTCCAACGACCGCGCCGAAGGCTGCCAGGACGTCACAACACCATCAACCGGCTTCCACTGGTCGATCGAACCAATCTCCAACGGGCCGACTCGCATCACGCACTCCTTACGTGGTTGAAAACTTCTTCGCTCAAAATACGAGCGGCGTTACCGGCCTGTCGCGCTTGTGCGCGCTACCCGCGAACTGCGCGATCTGCGCACTTTTGCGCATTCTGCTCACCGCATTGACCCTGCATACGGGCTTGCCGATTACTGTCAGGACATGAGGATTCCGTCGCGGGTGTTCGTCACCGGGGCCAGTGGTTTCATCGGCCGGGCGCTGATGGAGCGCTTTGCCGCCTTGGGCTCCGCGGTCGCCGGAGTGGACCTGGGCGCCGATGCCGCGCGCAACGTGGTCGCCGGCGACGTCTCCGCTCCCGGCGACTGGCAGCACCATGCCAAGGGCAGCGACCTCGTCATCCACACCGCGGCGGTGGTGTCCAACAACGCCGCCGCCGAGCTGTACCGGACGGTCAGTGTGGGCAGCGTGCGCCACGTGGTCGACGCCGCGATCGCCGGCGGCGCGACGCGGCTGACGCATCTGTCCTCGGTGGCGGCTTACGGACTGGATTTCACCGCCACCCGAGACGAGACCAGCGACATCAGTGTCCTCAGCGGCTACCCCTACTGCGACGCCAAGGCCGCCAGCGAACACGCCGTGCTGGCCGCGCACGCGGCCGGCGAGGTGGCCTGCACCGTGGTCCGCCCCGGAGACGTCTACGGCCCGGGTTCGCGGCCGTGGGTACTCATCCCGCTGGAGATGATGCGCAAACGCCAGTTCATGCTGCCGGCGCGGGGCCGGGGCGTCTTCAGTCCGGTGTTCATCGACAACCTGCTCGACGGCATCGTCGCCGCCAGCCTCGCCGGGGACGGCAGCGGGCAGATTTTCAACATCACCGACGGACTGGGCCTGCCCTGCCGGGAGTTCTTCGGCTACCACCATCGGTGGCTGGGCCGACGGGGCGCCCCGCTGAGCCTGCCCACCCCGGTGGCGCGGACCGCCGCCGCGGCCGGGGGACTCGTCCTGGGCCGACTACTGCGTCAGGACACCGAAATCAGCCCCGGCACCATGGCGATGCTCAGCCGCACAGCGGGGTACTCGATCGCGAAGGCCACGAAAGTACTGGGCTACACGCCGTCGGTCTCCCTGCCCGAGGGCATGGACAGGACCCAACGGTGGCTTCGGGAGCGCCGGCTGATCCCCTAGCGCTCAGGCACCCGGGCCCGGTGCCAGAGCGGCTAGGCGCTGCTCGCGGCGGCGGGCCTGCTCAGCCGGATCGGGCACCGGCACCGCGGCGATCAGCTGCGCGGTGTAGGGCTGTGTGGGGCTGTGCAGCACCGTCTGCGCCGGGCCGCACTCGACCAGCCGCCCGGACTGCATCACCGCGATGCGGTCGGAGAGTTCCTCGACGACGGCCAGATCATGGCTGATGAACAGGCAGGCGAAGCCGTGCTCGGCCTGCAGTTCCCGCAGCAGGCGCAGCACCCGGGCCTGCACCGAGACGTCCAGGGCCGAGGTCGGCTCGTCGGCGATCACCAGCGCGGGGTTCAGCGCCAGCGCCCGGGCGACGCCGACCCGCTGGCGCTGCCCGCCGGAGAGCTGGTGCGGATAGCGGTTGCGCAGCGAGCGGTCCAGCTGCACATGGTCGAGCAACTCGTCGACGCGTGCGGTGCGCTGGGCGCCGGACAGCCCGGTGTGCAGCGCCAGCGGCTCGGCGATCGCCTGGCCGACGGGCCAGCGCGGGTTCAGCGACGAGCCCGGATCCTGGAAGATCACGCCGACCTTCTTGCGGGGCTCGCGCAGTCCGCGCTGGGACAGCCGGGTGATGTCGGTGCCGGCCAGCATGACCGTCCCCGAGGTCAACCGCACCAACCCGATCGCGGCCTTGCCGAGGGTGGACTTGCCCGAGCCGGATTCGCCGACCAGTCCGACGACCTCCCCCGCCGCGACCTCCAGACTCACCGCGTCCACGGCCCGGAAGACTTTGGGGCCGGAGTGGAACTCGACGGTCGCGTCGCGCAGCGACAGCGCGGGCACCGGGGTCTGCGGTGCCGGGGCGGGTTCG
The DNA here is from genome assembly GCA_018882965.1 of Mycobacterium sp. Classification (GTDB taxonomy): domain Bacteria; phylum Actinomycetota; class Actinomycetes; order Mycobacteriales; family Mycobacteriaceae; genus Mycobacterium. Next base: position 2,944 of record VEQY01000062.1, read on the forward strand.
ACGTCGGTCACCTGCAGCCGGCCGCTGCCCAGGTGCGGCACGGCGGCCAGCAGCGCCCGGGTGTAGGGGTGCTGCGGGTCGGTGAACAGCGCCTGCGCCGAGGCGGATTCGACGACTTCGCCGTCCTTCATGACCATGATCCGGTCTGCCAGGTCGGCGACGACACCCATCGCGTGGGTGATCAGCAGGATCGCGGCGTCGACCCGCGAGCGCAGGTCGCGCAGCAGGTCGAGGATCTCGGCCTGCACGGTGACGTCGAGGGCGGTGGTCGGCTCGTCGGCGATGAGGAGCACCGGATCACACGAGAGCGCCTGGGCGATCATCGCGCGCTGTCGCTGACCGCCGGAAAGCTGGTGGGGGTAGTAATCCATCCGGGTCGCCGGGTCGGGCATGTCGACCAACTCGAGCAGTTCGACCGCGCGGGCGTGAGCCTGCTCCTCGGAGACGTCGCGATGCATCCGGATGGCCTCGATGATCTGCCATCCGATGGTGTAGACCGGGTTGAAGGCCGTCATCGGCTCCTGGAACACCACCCCCACCCGGCCGCCGCGGATCTCGTTGAGGGTGTTCTCGTCGGCACCGACCAGTTCCTGTCCGCTCAGCAGGATGCTGCCGGTGCACCGGGCATTGGCCGCCAGCAGTCCCGGCACCGCCATCGCCAGGGTCGACTTGCCCGAACCGGACTCGCCCACGAGGGCCAGAACCTCACCCGGGGCGAGGTCCAGGTCGATCCCGCGAACCGCCGGGATCCAGGCCTTGTTGACCGAGAAGTCGATGGTGAGATCACGGATCTGCAGCAGCGTCATGTCAGCGTCGCTTCGGGTCGAGGGCGTCGCGCAGTGCGTCGCCGAGCAGGATGAAGCCCAGCACGGTCAGCGACAGGAACAGCGCCGGGAAGAACAACAGGTGCGGGGAGCTGCCGATCAGCGACTGGGCGACGTTGATCTGCAGGCCCCAGGAGATCTCCGGAGCCTGTAGGCCGATGCCCAGATAGGTCAGCGCCGATTCGGCCGAGATGAAGGTTCCCACCGCGATCGTGGCGTAGATCAGCACGGGCGCCAGGGCGTTGGGCAGGATGTGGCGCACCAGGATTCGGCCCGAGGACGCACCGAGGGCCTGGGCCGCCAGCACGTAGTCCGAGCCGCGGATGGCCACCACCGAGGAGCGCACCAGACGCATCGCCGTCATCCAGCCGAAGACGATCAGCGCCAGCGACACCGTCCACACCGACCGGCGCGGGGAGACGGTCAGCAGGATCAGCGCACCCAGAAACAGCGGGATGCCGAAGAACACGTCGGTGAGTCGGGCCAGCACCGCATCCGCCCAGCCGCCGAAGTAGCCGGCCACCGCACCGATGAGCACACCGATCACCAGCACGCCGATCACGGTGAGCACGCCGATGGCCACCGACGTCCGCGCGCCGTAGACCACGTTGGCGTAGTAGTCGCAGCCCTGCAGGTCCATGCCGAACCAGTGCGCGGCGCTGGGCCGCTGCCGCGACAGCGACAGATCGCAGTCGGTGGGATCGACGCCGCGGGCGAAGAGCTTGGGGACCAGCGCCATCGAGACCATCACCACCATGATCGCCAGACCGATCAGGAACAGCGGGTTGGTGCGCAGATACCGCCACGCGTCGCCCCACACACTGGTCTGCCCGATCAGCGGAGCGACCTCTTCCCCGACGTCGTCGAGCTTCTCCGGTACCTCGATTCCGAGGCGTCGTTCAGTCATAGCGGATCCTCGGATCGATCACGGCGTACAGGACGTCGACCACCAAGTTGAAGAAGATGTAGAAGAACACCATCAGCGTGACGATGCCGACCACCACCGGCCCCTCCTGCGCACGCACCGCGTCGAAGATGGCCCGGCCCAGACCGGGCAGGTTGAACACCGACTCGGTGACGATCGCCCCGCCCAGCAGCGAGCCGATGTCGGCGCCGATGAAGGTGACGACGGGAATCAGGCTGTTGCGGAATGCGTGCCGGAAGATGATCCGCGAGCGACCGACGCCCTTGGCCCGGGCGGTGCGGATGTAGTCGGCGGTGAGGGATTCCAGCATCGCCGTCCGCGTCAACCGGGCCACGTACGCCATCGACAGCGCCGCCAGCACCAGTCCCGGCAGCAGGTAGCTGTACCAGCCGTCGGCCACCCCCGCGATCGGGAACCATCCCAGTTTGAATCCGAAGATGTACTGGGCCAGAAAGCCCAGCACGAACACCGGGATGCTGACCAGCATGGTGGTGGAGACCAGGACCAGGTTGTCGAAGAAGGAATTGCGCCGCAGCGAGGCCAGGATACCGGCGGCGATGCCGAAGATGGTCTCGAAGATCACCGCGACGACGGTGAGTTTCACCGTCACGGGCAGTCGCTGACTGATGGTCTCCACCACGGGGCGGCCGGAGAAGTCCGCGCCGAAGTCGCCGTGCAGCAGACCCAGGACGTACTTGCCGTACTGGACCGGCAGCGAATCGTCGAGGTTGTAGTCGGCGCGGATCTGCGCCTGCACCGCCGCGCTCAGCGGCCGGTCTCCGGCCAGCGCGCGGACCGGGTCTCCTGGCAGCGCGTAGACCATCGCGTAGATCAGCAGCGAGGCGCCGATCAGCACCGGGATTGTCAGCAGCAGGCGGCGAACGATGTAGCGGGTCAGGTCACACCGCCTGCCCGTCGACGACGACGTCTTCCAGGATGACCGTACCGAGGATGCTGTAGCTGATCCCCGACACACGTTTGGTCCACACCGTCTGGTCGACGCCGCAGAACAGCGGCGTGGCGGGCAGATCGTTGACGAGGATCTGCTCGGCTTTGCCGTAGGCGGTGCCGGCCGCCTCGATGGTGGGTGCGCGGTCGCCGGCGGCCAGTGCGTCGTCGAACGCCCTGTTGCTGTAGAAGACGGTGTTGGACCCGGCCGGTGCCATCGCGGCGGTCGCGTACTGGGGGGCCAGGAAGTTCTCGACCGACGGGTAGTCCATCACCCACGCCATCCGGAACGGTCCGTCCATCTCCTTGGCGTCACGCTTGGACAGGAACTCGTTGAACTGAAGGTTGCCCCGCAGCCTGTAGGACAGGCCAATCTTGCGGAACATGTTGCCCACCGCGGTCATCCAGCCGTCGTGCGCGGCGCCGGCGTTGAACCAGAGGTCGACCGGAACCGAGGTGTCGAACCCAGCCTCGGCCAGCAGTTGCTTGGCCTCGTCGGGGTGGTACTCACACCAGCGTCCGCACGCGCCCTGCTGGTAGCCGACGACGGTCGGAGGCGAGAACGAATCGGCCGGCTCCCGGGTGCCCAGGAAGATCGCGTTGGTGATCGCTTGCCGGTCGATCGCCATGGACAGCGCCCGGCGCACCCGCACATCGGCGTAGCGCTTGTCGTAGAGCGGGAAACCCAGGCTGGTGATGGTCGGGCTCGGCCGCCGCAGGTAGCGATCCCCGAAGATGTCCGGCGCGCTGGCGTAGGCGTCCGGCGGTAGCCCCTGCAGCACGTCAAGGTTGCCGGCCAGCACGTCGGTGTAGCCGGTGGACAACTCGGTGTAGACCCGCAGGACGACGCCGCGGGATTTTGCCTTGTCCTTGCCGACGTAGTCGTCGTAGCGACTCAGCGTGATCCCCCGTCCGCGCACCCATTCGCCGTCAGCTTTGAACGGACCGTTGCCGATGGGTGTCTTGCCGAACTTCTCCGGGTCGGCGTAGAACGCCTCGGGCAGCGGGTTGAACGCGCTGTAGCCCAGGGTGAGCGGGTAGATGGCGAACGGTTCGGACAGGGTGACCTCGATGGTGAGCGGATCGACGGCTCGCAGGCCCGCCAGGGTGGTGGCCGTCGGCGTGCCGCCGGCGTCGTCGCCCTGCAGCGCGTCGTAACCCACCACGTTGGAGAAGAAGTAGGACGCGCCCTGGGCGTTGGTGCTCAGCGCGGTGTAGTTCCACGCATTGACGTAGGACTGCGCAGTCACCGGGGTGCCGTCGTGGAAGGTCCAGCCGGGTTTGAGAGTGATCGTCCACCGGATGTTGTCGTCGCTGGTGACTGATTGCGCGGCCCCGTCGTAGGTGACTGTGCGGCTCTCGGTGTCGAAGGTGACCAGCGGCGTCCACACCGCGTCGATGACTTTTGCGCCCTCGGACTCGGTGGTGTTGCCGGGCACCAACGGCTTCTGCGGTTCGCCGAGGTAGAAGCTGAACATCCCCGGCGGGGTCGTCGGTGCCGGGGAGCATCCGGTGACCCCGGCCAGGGTCAGCAGCACGGCACCCAACACGGCTTTTGCCGGGCGCATGCTCACTCGAAACACGATTCCACACAATCGGAGGCTGTGCGGACGGGAACCGCAACGTCATTTCCCGCAAACCCGCGGAATAGCCCGGCGGTGTCACCTACTGTTGCGCCCCTGGGGCCGCGATTAGTGGAGGACCGTCAGTGACGATTCGCAAGACTCAGGTATTGACCGCGGTAGCTGCCGTGGCCCTGCTGCTTCTGAGCGTCGCATGCAGCGGCGGTCAGAAAGCGGAGACCACCGATCAGCAGGCGAGCGACTCGGCCAATGCCGCTGCCGAACTGACCCAGCTGTATGCGGGGCCGGGCGTGATGCTGCGCGGTCCGGAGAACTGCGTCGGACTCGACACCGCCGACCCGTGGTCCGACCCGGCGGTCTTGAAGTTCTGTGCGGTCAAGGACGTCTTCGGGGCGCTCGGCGGCCCCTCGTCGGGCGCGCCGCCGGCCGATTTCGTGGAAGCCAAGGGCCGCCTCGAGTTCAGCCAGCCCGAGGACTGCGACAAGGTCGGTCCCGTCGCCGACGGCAAACACGACAACTGTGCGGTGACGAGCGGAGCGGTCACGCTGCTCCGGAAAGGATTGCCGGTTCGACTCTTCGGCGTCTGCGGCAAGGCGGAACCGAAGGACTGCGCGGTCCTGGGTACCATCTCCGACCCGGACTGGGCACCGGACGGTGTGTATCTGCTCATGGACCCGGCCAAGGTGGCGGTGAAGTGCCAGTACGCCCAGGACGCCAGCCGGAATGGTTGCAACGCCGAGGGTTTCACCGCAGGCCAGCCGCGCCCGTCCTGCTCGGCCGATCCGGGTGACCCGATGTGCGAGTTCGGGCCCGACCAGCGGGACCAGATGCTCGCGGCATACGTCGGCTACTGCACCAAGGACGCCGTGAACTGCCTGGAGAACCAACTCGAATCGCAGTGGGGACCCGAGTCGATTATCGCGGTGGGCTACGTCAATCGTCGTGACCAGTCCAACGACTGCGTCAACGCGCGCAGGAAAGCGGAGAAGTTCACCGACGCCGTCAACGCGAAGTGGTCCACGAACCTGCCCCTGGTCCAGGTGTACTTGGATGTGTCGAAGGACCAGGTCGCATTCCACGACTCGGCGGAGGGGTGCGAGTTCGTTTCCTGATCCGGCCGGGCCTTCTTCGCCATCGGCGGGTCCGGGGCCCGAAACCCTGACGGCGCATCAGTGAAACCCTGCCGGGAACGGTTTGGGCCCACTAGCGTCTGAGGGGCTGATCGTTCCTCGTCGTGGAGGTGTGATTGTGGGGACTGTTCCTTGGGGTGCCGGGATCGGGGCGGCGGCGTTCGCGCTGGGGTTGTCGCTGGCGGGCCCGCACGTCGCCACCGCGGTCGCGGACACCGGCGAGGCCACGGCAAGTGCCGGGACCCCGTCGGCAACGTCCTCGCCGGCGCGTGCCGCACGGTCGGCGGGGGCATCCCGCGCCGCGCGGGTGACAAGCAGGCCGACGACCACGCCGCCGGCGGCCCGCACCGCGTCCGCCGCGGTGACCTACCGCGACACCAAGATGGGAATAGACAAGGCATCGCCGAAACTGTTGCTCGCCGGCGCGCGGGCCGACCTGGGCAGGTCGTTCAATGATCTGCGCGACTTATCTCAGCGCGTACTGCCCGCCCCGCTGGCCGACGTCGTCAACGGCGGGCTGTTCCTGGTGCGCCGCCTGCTGCTGCCCACCGGCGCCGACGTCGGACTGTTCGGCGACGCCGTCTGCGTGAGCAGCGGAGACTGCTCAGGTAGGGACCTCACCGGCGCACAGCTCGACGGCCGGGACCTCACCGGCGTCACCTGGGAAGGCGCCACCCTCACCCATGCCAACCTGCGCGATACCGACCTGCGCGGCGCCGACTTCTCCGGAGTCACGCTGCCCTGGCTGCAACCCGATGCCGCCGCAAGCCGAACCGCCAGTCAAACCACACCCTCGTGTTACCCCAATTGCGAGGGCGCAAACCTGGAGTTGGGCAACTTCAAGCGCGCCGATTTGGAGGGAGCCGACTTCGAGTCCGCGAACCTCAGTGAGGCGAATATGGCTAACGCCAACCTGACCAACGCAAACCTGACCAACGCAAATCTCTACGGCACGAACCTGACCGGAGCGATCCTCAACGACGCGAATGCGACCAAAGCGAACCTGACCTACGCAAACCTGACCAACGCGACCGCGACGGGCTTGATCCTGACGGGTACATCCCTGGACGCGGAATTCCTCGGCGCGAACCTGACCGGCGCGAACCTGAGCGACGCGAATGCGACCAATGCGGACATGACCGGCACGAACCTGAGTTACGGGAACCTGTCCGACGCGAACCTGACCTACGCGAACCTGAGCGCCGCGGACCTGTACGGCGCGAACCTGACCGGGACGAACCTGACCGGCGCAGCCCTGGACGGCACGATCTTGTCTGCGGTCACCTGGTCGAACACCACCTGCCCCAACGGAACCGTGAGCTCTACCGGCTGCTCGCTCTGACGCGGGGGCCGTCACCGAGCCGCGCCTTGGTCAACGCCTGGAGCAGCGAATCGGAGGGACCAAAAGCGCTCGTGGCAGCGAACAAACGTTCCAGCGGGGCAGAATCTCTTTCGACCCGCTTCTGAACTGCGTCTATCTGAGTGGAGCTAAGGGGACTCGAACCCCTGACCCCCACACTGCCAGTGTGGTGCGCTACCAGCTGCGCCATAGCCCCGGGACCTCCGAAACTACACCACCGGCCAGCGAGCCTCAAAAGGCCTCAGGGCAACTCCGCGGCCTCCGGCCCCAGCGGGCGGGCCGGGGTCTCGTCCTCGCCGGCGCGGCGGTCGCGGGTCTCCGGAGCCAGCATCCAGCCGACGGCGGCCAGCAACAGGATCGCCCCGCTGACGGCGAAGGACCACCCGTAGGACAGCTGCTGGGCGATGAGGCCGACACCGAAGGAACCCACGATCGATCCGACGTCGGACATCATCTGGTAGGTCGCGATCGCTCCGCCACCGCGGGCGCGGCCGATCACGTCGGCCACCGCCGCCTGCTGCGGGGCGCCGAACAGGCCGGTCGCGATACCCGCGATCAGCGCCCCGCCGTAGAACAGCGGCAGCGACGGCGCCTCGCCGAGTGCCGCTGTGGCCAGCCCGGCCAGGACCAGGCCGGTGATGAGCAGCGGGCGCCGGCCGATCCGGTCCGAGAGCCGGCCGCTGGGCACGACCACGAGCACGTTGCCGATGGCGAACGCGGCCAGGGCGATCCCGGCGACGTTACGCGGCTGTCGGTCGAGTACCTCCTCGACGAACAACGGCACCAGGGCGAAGCGCAGCCCGAACAGCGACCAGCCGGTGGCGAAGTTCGACAGCAGCGCGGCCCGGTAGGCGCGGTGGCGCAACGCCACGCGGACCGTGACGGATAATTCGTCGCGGGGTGCGGGGCCGGCCAGCGCCGAGCGCCGCAGGCTGATGAACACCACCGCCGCCGCCACCAGCAGCAGCACCCCGTAGATGACGAACGGGGCGTGCAGCCCGAATCCGGCGGTGAGGCTGCCCAGCACCGGGCCGACCACCGATCCGATCAGAAAGGCGCCGGAGAACAGCCCGGCGACCTGACCGCGGGCGTTCGGCGGGCTGATCCGGATCATCAGGCCCAGCGCCGCGATGAAGAACATCGTGGAACCCAGTCCGCCCAGCGCCCGGTACACCAGCAGCTGCCAGTAGGTGTGTGCGAAGGCGCAGGCCGCGGTCGACACCGCGACGATCAGCAGCCCGCTGACGTAGACGTAGCGCTCCCCCAGCCGCTGGATCAAGATCCCGGCCGGCGGCGCGGCGACCAATCGCATGATCGCGAACGCGGTGATGATGAAGGTCGCCGCGCCGATGGACACCCCGAAATGGCGGGCGAGCTGGGGCAGCACCGGGGCGATCAGCCCGTAACCCAACGCCACCACGGCGTTGGCGGAGATCAGCGCCCAGACCTCGGACGGCAGCCGGGCGTCGGACTGCGCCACCTCGCCGCGGGCGATGGAACTCACGAGATGACTGTATTGACCACCTCGCGGGCGGCGTTCTGCACCTCCGCCAGATGCTCGGGACCCTTGAAACTCTCGGCGTAGATCTTGTAGACGTCTTCGGTGCCCGACGGGCGCGCAGCGAACCAGCCGTTGGCGGTGGTGACCTTCAGACCGCCGATCGGCGCGCCGTTGCCCGGGGCGGTGGTCAGCTTGGCGGTGATCGGCTCGCCGGCCAGTTCGGTCGCGGTCACCTGCTCGGGTGAGAGCTTGGACAGCCGGGCCTTCTGCTCGCGGTCGGCGGGTGCGTCCACGCGCGCGTACACCGGCGCGCCGTACTCGGCCGCCAGTTCGGCATAGCGCTGCGAGGGCGTCTTGCCGGTGACGGCCAGCATCTCGGCGGCCAGCAGTGCCAGGATGATGCCGTCCTTGTCGGTGGTCCACACCGAGCCGTCGCGGCGCAGAAACGACGCGCCAGCGGACTCCTCACCACCGAAACCGATTGTGCCACTCAGTAATCCGTCGACAAACCACTTGAAGCCCACCGGCACCTCGATCAGGGTGCGTCCCAATCCGGCGACTACCCGGTCGATGATCGACGAGCTCACCACGGTTTTGCCCACCGCCACCGACGACGGCCAATCTGGGCGGTGGGTGAAGAGATAGTCGATCGCCACCGCCAGGTAGTGATTAGGGTTGAGCAGCCCGCCATCGGGGGTGACGATGCCGTGCCGGTCGGCGTCGGCGTCGTTGCCGGTGGCGAGCTGGTAGGACTCCCGGTTGGCGATCAGCGAGGCCATCGCGTTGGGCGAGGAGCAGTCCATCCGGATCTTGCCGTCGGTGTCCAGCGTCATGAACCGCCAGGTGGCATCGACCAGCGGGTTGACCACGGTGAGCTCGAGGCGGTGGCGTTCGGCGATCGCACCCCAGTAGTCCACACTCGCCCCGCCCATCGGGTCCGCCCCGATGCGGATGCCCTCGGCGCCGATGGCGTGGACGTCGACGACGGTAGGCAGATCAGCGCTGTAGGCGTCCAGATAGTCGTGGCGTGTGGTGTGCCGCAGCGCCCTGGCCAGTGGCACCCGCTTCACCTCGCGGCACCCACCACGCAGGATCTCGTTGGCGCGTGCGGCGATCACGCCGGTCGCGTCGGTGTCGGCGGGACCGCCGTTGGGCGGGTTGTACTTGAAGCCCCCGTCGCGGGGCGGATTGTGCGACGGGGTGACCACGATGCCGTCTGCCAGCGCGCTGCCGCGGCCGCGGTTGTAGGTCAGGATCGCGTGGCTGACCGCCGGCGTCGGGGTGTAGCGGTCAGCCGAATCCACCATCACCGCTACGTCGTTGGCCGCCAGCACCTCCAGCGCCGACACCCACGCGGGTTCGGACAGCCCGTGGGTGTCGCGGCCGAGGAACAGCGGCCCGTCGGTGCCCTGCACGGCGCGATACTCGGCGATCGCCTGGGTGGTGGCCAGGATGTGCGCCTCGTTGAACGCCCCGTCGAGGCTGGAGCCGCGGTGCCCGGAGGTGCCGAACGCGACCTGCTGGGCGACGTCGTCGGGGTCGGGCTGCACCGTGTAGTACGCGGTCACCAGATGAGAGAGGTCGATCAGGTCCTCGGGGAGCGCGGGCTTGCCCGCGCGGGGATGGGCCGCCATGGCGCCAATTGTGCCGCCGGAACGCCATACTGTTTCGGTGATTGGCCGCGCCGAACGTGCGACCACTGCGATGTCCGGGCCGCGTTGACCATGTTCGGCCACGACAACCGGGAACTGGCCGCGGTATTCGCCGGCGGCGCGGTGGGCGCGGCCGCCCGGGCCGGCCTGGAATCGCTGATGGCACCCGACCCGTCGCGCTGGCCGTGGCCCACGTTCACCGTCAACATCGTCGGCGCGTTCCTGCTGGGCTACTTCACCACCCGGCTGCTGGAGCGGCTGCCGCTGTCCAGCTACCGCAGGCCGCTGCTGGGCACCGGGCTGTGCGGCGGGCTGACGACGTTCTCGACCCTGCAGGTGGAGACGCTCAAGATGCTCCAGCACGGCCACTACGGGCTCGCGGCGGCCTACACCACGGCCAGCATCGCCGCCGGATTGATCGTCGTGCACCTGGCGACGGCCCTGGTGCGCAGAGTGCGGGTCCGCGGGTGAGCGCCCGATGAGCCCCGCACTGTGGGCCGGGGTGCTGGTCATCGGTGGGGTGGGGTCGGTGGCCCGCTTCGTGGTCGACCGCGCGGTCGCCCGCCGCGTCACCGGGGGGTTGCCGTTCGGGACGCTCACGGTCAACGTTTCCGGCGCGTTCCTGCTGGGTCTGCTCACCGGCACGGCGCCCGGCGCGACGGTCGCCCTGCTGGCGGGCACCGCGTTCCTGGGCGCCTTCACCACGTTCTCCACCTGGATGCTGGAGACCGACCGGCTCGGCGAGGAACGCCAGATCCGCACCGCGGTGGCCAACATCGTGCTCAGCATGCTGTGCGGACTGGCCGCCGCCGCTGCGGGCTACCTGCTGGGAAACCTGCTGTGAGCGAGGGGTATCTGCACCTGAGCGCCCACTTCGGCGAACGGCAGCGCGCCGGGTCGGTGTTCGTGGCCGAGGATCTGCTGGATCTGTTCACCGACTGGGGGGTGGCCAGCAGCGTGATGCTGCGCGGAATAGCCGGGTTCGGCGCCCGCCACATCCTGCGCTCAGACCGGTCGCTGAGCCTCTCGGAGGACCCGCCGGTCGTGGTCACCGCCGTGGACGTCGCCTCGACGATCCAGGCCGTCCTCGGTGATGTCACCGGCGTCGTGCGCCGCGGCCTGGTGACGGTGCAGCCCGCCGCGCTGCTGGACGGGGATCTCGCCGGAGCGGAACTCGGCGACGACGATGACGAGCTCAAGCTGACCGTCCACGTGGGGCGGGGACACCGCATCAACGGGCGGCCCGCCTACCGGGTGGTGTGCGCTCTACTGCACGAGGCCGGTTTCGCCGGGGCCGTGGCGTTCCTCGGCGTCGACGGGGTCACCGGCGGGCAGCGGCGCCGCGCCCACTTCTTCAGTTTCAACGACGACGTCCCCGCCCGCGTGGTCGCCGTCGGAACCGCCGCGCAGACCCGGGCGGCAGTGCCCGGACTGGTCGGCGCGCTGGGCCGGCCCCTGCTGACCGTGCAGCACACCCGGGTGTGCAAGCGCGACGGCGACGTGCTCAGCCGTCCCACCGGTGCACACCGCAAGATGGTCATCACCACCGATGAGGCCACCCTGTACGACGGCGCACCGATCCATCGCGAACTGGTGCGCCGGCTGCGCGCGGAACGGGCCGCGGCCGGCGTAACTGTGGTGCGGGGCATCTGGGGCTACCACGGCGCCCGGGAGCCGCACGGCGATCGGCTGGTCCAGCTGGGCCGGCGCGTCCCGGTGACGACAACCGTCGTCGACACCCCGGAGCGCATCGCCGGAGGGTTCGATCTCGTCGATCAGGTCACCGCCGACCACGCGCTGGTCACCTGTGAGGCGGTGCCGACGGTGCTGGTCATCGACAACGGCTAGCCCCTCAGCGCAGTAGCAGCACGCCGCCCAGGAGCAATGCGATCACCTTCGCGGCCTCCAGGGCTATGTAAAGGTGGTGGGCGCGCGAGCGCCCCGGCGGTTCGGCACCGGCCAGCACCGCGTCGGATCGCCGCGTGAGCGCCGGGCGCACCAGCACCACCTGGGCGCCCAGCGCAGCCACGGCCACCCCCACCGCCACCACCGCACCGGCGGGCGGGCGCCCGAGCACCACGCCGACCAGCACGACCGTGGCCAGCGCCACCTCGCAGAGGTTCAGCGCGCGGAACACCAGCCGCCCGATGCCCAGCCCGATCGGCAGCGTCACCCCGGGGGCACGGAACTTCAGTGGCGCCTCCAGGAAGGAGATGGCCACCACCATCCCGAACCAGGTGAACACCGCCGCGACCGCCAGCGCTGACCAGTGATTCATCGCCTCACCCCCTGCCGGACCACGGATCCGGAGCCGACGTTAGGCGGTGCGGGCCCGGGCCCGCCGCCGGTTCCCCGATACCGGTGTGGAACGCGGTCTTCGTCCCTACGATCAGCTCATCAGGGTGATACCCCGTCCGGAATGAGGAGGCATGTGATGGCGAGTGAACGCGATACGGTGGGTACCGGGGTGGCGGGCAAGCTGGAGTGGCTGCGCGACTCGATGAAAACCCAGCCCGACGGGGCGGCCGATTCGGCCTGGGCCTGGATCGAGGACCTCTCGGAAAAGGCCAAAGCCGACGCCACCGCCGCCGATTCGGACCTCAACGAGCTCTTCCGGCTGGGCACCGCCCCCACCAACCTGAACGGGCCGACCGAGGGCATGCTGGTGATGACCACCACCAACCCCGCCTTCGACGCCGTGGTGCGCGCCATCACCGCGCTGTGGATGCCCTGGCAGGGCAAACGCTTCGACAACCAGGCCGCCACCGGCGACAACCGGCTGACCCGCAGCACCGGGCTGGTCGGCAAGCTGCTGTGGCCGCTGTACTCGATGCGCGACGCCGCCGAGGGCAAACTGGCCTTCGACTTCAAGACCTACGTCGAGGCCGGCAAGGAGGACCCCGACGTCGACGTCATGGTCATCGACTACGCCGACGTCGAGGACAATCCCAAGCTGACCATCCGCAAGGTCCGCGACGAACTCGTCGAACTGGTCCCCGGGGTCTACCTGGGCAAGATCCTGTTCAAGACCGACTCGGGCTACACCAAGCTGGGCTACTTCGCCCTGCGCACCCCGCGCTGATTCACCGCGCCGACAAGGAAGGCTGGATTCATGAGTGACAAGCAGTGGTACGAGCACCCCTCATTGGTCATGCAGATGCTCTCGCTGTCGAAACTGCGCGACGAGCTGCGTGAGCACAACCTCTTCGAGGCCGACGGCGTCCGCCCCAAGACCGACCTGGGTGAGCCCAGCGAGCAGGCCAAGCGAGCCCGGACCCCCGACGGCACCTTCAACGACCTGTCGGATCCGTGGATGGGGGCGGCCGGCACCGGCTTCGGGCGCAACGCCCCGCTGTCGAAGACGATCACCCACACCACCAAGCTGCTGGACCCCGACCCGCGGCTGATCAGCCGCAAGCTGATGGCCCGCGACTCCTTCAAGCCGGCCGGGATCGTGCATGCCATGGCCGCGGCCTGGATTCAGTTCCAGAACCACAACTGGTTCTTCCACGGCGACGGCGAGCCCGGCAAGGTCATCGAGATCCCGCTCGGGGCCGACGACCAGTTCCCCGAGAACCCGATGAAGATCCGCCGGACCATCCCCATGAAGGGCGAGATCGTCGACGGCGAGCCCGCCCCGATCTTCGGCAACAACGAGACGCACTGGTGGGACGCCTCCCAGGTCTATGGCAGCGGCCGGGAGAAACAGTCCGTCATCCGGACGTTCTCAGACGGCAAGGTCAAGGTCGACGACAACGGCCGACTGCCCGAGGGCGACATCCCCGGGGTCGACCTGACCGGCATGCAGGACAACTACTGGGTGGGCGTCTCACTGCTGCACACCCTGTTCGCCCGTGAGCACAACGCGGTCTGCGACGCGGTGAAGAAGGCCAACCCCGACTTCGACGACCAGCGGCTCTACGAAATCGGCCAACTGGTTGTCTCGGCGCTGATCGCCAAGATCCACACGGTGGAGTGGACCACCTGCGTGCTGCGCCACCCGGCGCTGCAGATCGCGATGAACGCCAACTGGTACGGCGCCCTCGGTGAGGCGTTCAAGGACAAGATCGGCCGCGTCGGCGACAGCGAAGTCCTGTCGGGCATCGTCGGCTCCCCGGTCGACCACCACACCGCGCCGTACTCGCTGACCGAGGAGTTCGTGTCGGTCTACCGGTTGCACCCGCTGATCCCGGACGACTGGAACTTCTTCTCCCTGGAGTCCGGCGAGCACAAGGGCAACCACACCTTCACCGAACTGCAGGGCCGCCACACCCGCGACTTCATGGACCAGTACACGATGGGTGACCTCTGGTACTCCTTCGGGGTGGCCAGCGCGGGGGCGATCTGCCTGCACAACTACCCCAACGCGCTGCGCAAGCTGACCCGCATCGACGGCCAGATCACCGACCTGGCCACCCTGGACATCGTCCGTGACCGTGAGCGCGGCGTGCCGCGCTACAACGATTTCCGCGAGGTGCTGCACATGCCGCGCCGGAAGAGCATCGACGAGATCACCCCCAACAAAGAGTGGGCCAAGGAGATCAACGAGATCTACAACGGCGACGTCAATGCCGTCGACCTGCAGATCGGCATGCAGGCCGAGCAGCCGCCGAAGGGCTTCGGCTTCTCCGACACCGCCTTCCGGATCTTCATCCTGATGGCCTCGCGCCGGCTGAAGTCCGACCGGTTCTTCACCACCGACTTCAGGCCCGAGGTCTACACCCAGGTCGGCTACGACTGGGTCAACAACACCTCGATGAAGGACGTCATGCTGCGGCACTACCCGGAGCTGGAGCCGGTGGTCGGCGGGGACCGGGTGGAGCGGATCTTCGCCCCCTGGCCCAAGCTGGGCGCCCCGGCGCCGGGTAAGCCCAACCGCATCGTCCAGCTGGCGGACACGGTGCGCGCCTATATGCCCTGGGGGTGACCGGGGGTCGGCGCGCCGGGTCTCCTGGGTGATTGATGTAATCACCGGCAACGGGTGCGATTGTGGTCTAGGTTTCCTACGATCGCCTCGGGCGGTTTTGTGCTGACCAAGTGCTGGACAGGAGGCATGTGATGGCGAGTGAACGCGACACGGTGACGACCGGGGTGGCGGGCAAGTTGGAGTGGCTGCGCGACTCGGTGAAGGCCCATCCGGAGGGCGCGGCCGACTCGGCATGGGCCTGGATCGGGGACCTTTCCCGGAAGGCCAAGACCGACGCCTCCGCCGCCGATTCGGACCTCAACGAGCTCTTCCGGCTGGGCACCGCGCCGACCGGCCTGAACGGGCCGACCGAGGGCATGCTGGTGATGACCACCACCAACCCCGCCTTCGACGCCGTGGTGCGCGCCATCACCGCGCTGTGGATGCCCTGGCAGGGCAAACGCTTCGACAACCAGGCCGCCACCGGCGACAACCGGCTGACCCGCAGCACCGGGCTGGTCGGCAAGCTGCTGTGGCCGCTGTACTCGATGCGCGACGCCGCCGAGGGCAAACTGGCCTTCGACTTCAAGACCTACGTCGAGGCCGGCAAGGAGGACCCCGACGTCGACGTCATGGTCATCGACTACGCCGAC
>VEQY01000063.1 GCA_018882965.1 Mycobacterium sp.
CCGATCATGCTCGGTGCCGAGGGTCCGAAGAACATCGCGTTAGCCGCCGAGATCTGCGACGGGTGGCTGCCGATCTTCTACTCGCCGCGGCTGGCCGACATGTACAACGAGTGGCTCGACGAGGGTTTCGCCCGCCCCGGGGCACGGCGCAGCCGCGCCGACTTCGAGATCTGCGCCACCGCCCAGGTCGTCGTCACCGACGACCGGGCCGGCACTTTCGAGATGATCAAGCCCTTCCTCGCGCTCTACATGGGCGGCATGGGCTCGGAGGACACCAACTTCCACGCCGACGTCTACCGGCGGATGGGATACGCGGAGGTGGTCGACGACGTCACCAAACTGTTCCGGTCGGGCCAGAAGGAGAAGGCGGCCACGATCATCCCCGACGAGCTCGTCGACGACGCCGCGATCGTCGGGGACGTCGACTTCGTCCGCAAGCAGATCGCCGTCTGGGAGGCGGCCGGGGTCACGATGATGGTCATCGGTGCGCGCAGCCCTGAGCAGATCCGCGAGCTCGCCGCGCTGTTATGACGTGCGCGACATCAACTCAGCGGGTGGGCGTCGCCGAAGGTCATCTCGATGTTGCCGGCCGCGCCGGAGGTCATCGGCCGCTTGGGCAGTCCGAGGGAGGCCAGTTCGGCGGCATACGGGTGGTCGCCCAGCCGCAGCCGCGCTCCGGCGGGCCGTGCCCGGATCCGCGAGGCCTTCATCTCCCAGGGGACCTCGCGGGTGGTGCCCTGGGCGTGGGTGTAGGTCTTGAGCACCCGGGGCCGGGCCCGCAGTGTGGGCACGGGCAGGCCCGGCCGGAACTGCATGCTGACGATCTTCTCGCCGCCGGCGGACACCGTGAAGCCGAATGGCTTGCCGTCGCGCACGGTGAAGTCGGCCATGATCTTCGGGAAGCCCCAGATGGTCCGGCCCGCCTCCAGGGTGAACGACTGGTCCACCGGCAGGTGATGGATGAAGGCCGCGGCGTCGCCCAGCGCGCGCAGACCCGTGGCCTCCGACCCCGGCGGGTTGACCATGACGCAGGTGCCGAACTCGTGATAGCGGCCCAGGTCGCCGTCGAAGTAGCGGGCCAGCATCAGCGTCACCACGGCCTGGCCCGGGCGGAATTCGCAGACGCGCAGCCCGCTGTAGTCGATGAGCCGCTGGGCCGCTCCGGCGGAAACCGCGAACATCGCGGTGTGCACGTCGGCCTTGCGCACGCGCACCGGCATGGTCAGCACGGTCCCGGCGATGGCGTGCTGCTGGGGCATACGGTCACTGTAGATGCGGAGGGCTAGCTGATGGGTGCAATAGCCGGTAAGCCGGATGTGGACCTCACCGACGGACAGTTCTTCGCCGACGGCGGCGCCCGGGCCGCCTACCGGTGGATGCGGGCGCACGAACCGGTCTTCCGCGACCGCAACGGCCAGGCCGCGGCGGCGACCTACCAGGCCGTGCTGGACGCCGAGCGCAACCCGGAGGGCTTCTCCTCGACCGGGGGCATCCGGCCCGACCAGCCCGCCATGCCCTACATGATCGACATGGACGACCCGGCCCACCTGGTGCGCCGCAAGCTCGTCAACGCGGGCTTCACCCGCAAGCGGGTGTCCGACCAGGCGGCCGGGATCGCGACCCTGTGCGACGTGCTGATCGATGCGGTGTGCGAGCGCGGCGAGTGCGACTTCGTCCGCGACCTCGCCGCTCCGCTTCCGATGGCGGTGATCGGCGACATGCTCGGGGTGCTGCCGCAGGACCGCGCGACGCTGCTGAAGTGGTCCGACGATCTGGTCTGCGGGCTGAGCGCGACCGCCGACGAAGCGGCCCTGCAGGCGGTCATGGACGCCTTCGCGGGCTACTCCGCTTTCGCGATGCAGACCACCGCCACGCGGCGAGCCGAACCGACCGATGACCTGTTCTCGATTCTGGTCAACGCCGAGGTAGAGGGCCAGCGGATGTCCGACGACGAGATCGTCTTCGAGACACTGCTGATTCTCATCGGCGGTGACGAGACCACCCGGCACACCCTCTCTGGCGGGACCGAGCAGCTGCTGCGCCATCCCGACCAGTGGCAGCGGCTGGTCGTCGATCCCGCTCTGGTGCCCGGCGCGGTCGAGGAGATGCTGCGCTGGACCTCGCCCGTGAAGAACATGTGCCGGACGCTGACCGCCGACACCGAGTTCCACGGCACGGAACTTCTCGCGGGGGAGAAGATCATGCTGCTGTTCGAATCGGCGAACTTCGACGAGAAGGTTTTCGGCGATCCCGAGGAGTTCCGCATCGACCGAAACCCCAACAGCCACCTGGCGTTCGGCTTCGGGACGCATTTCTGCCTGGGCAATCAACTGGCCCGGCTCGAGTTGACCACGATGCTGCACGCGGTGCTCAAGCGGTTGCCGGACCTGCGGCTGGCACCCGACGTCGGCGACTCCGCGCTGCCGCTGCGGCCCGCGAATTTCGTCAGCGGCCTGGAGAGTATGCCGGTGGTGTTCACCCCGACCGAGCGGGTGCTGTAGCGCGAGTGTGCGCCCTCATCCGCATCGCCCGGAGTGTCGCGGATGAAACCGCACAGTCGGGGGTGCCTAGCGCCCCTTGAACTGCGGGGGCCGCTTCTCCTTGAACGCCAGCGGACCTTCCTTGGCGTCCTCGGAGAGGAACACCTCGATGCCGATCCTGGTGTCGATCGCGAACGCCTCGTTCTCGTGCAGACCCTCGGTCTCCCGGATCGAGCGCAGGATCGCCTGCACGGCCAATGGACCGTTGGCGGCGATCACCTCCGCGATCTCCAGTGCCCGTTGCAGCGCCTGACCGTCGGGGACCACGTGCCCGATCAGTCCGATCTCGCGGGCCTCGGCGGCGGTGATGTGCCGGCCCGTCAACAGCAGATCGCAGGCGATCGTGTAGGGGATCTGGCGAACAAGGCGTACCGCTGAGCCGCCCATCGGGTAGAGGCTCCAGCGCGCCTCGGAGATGCCGAATTTCGCGCTCTCGCCCGCCACCCGGATGTCGGTGCCCTGCAGGATCTCGGTGCCCCCGGCGATGGCCGGACCCTCGACGGCGGCGATCAGCGGCTTGGTCAGGCGCCGGCCCTTGAGCAGTCCGTCGATGCGCGACGGGTCATAGCTGCCGTCCTTGAACGAGTCACCCGGCGGTCGGGCGGTCGCGGCTTTGAGGTCCATGCCCGCGCAGAAGTAGCCGCCGGCACCGGTGAGGATGCAGACCCGGATGTCGGGGTCGCTGTCGACGCGGTCCCAGGCCTCCACCATGATCGCCAGCATCTCGCCGGTCAGCGCGTTGCGCGCTTCCGGACGATTCATCGTCACGACGAGGACGTGCCCGTGCTGCTCGATGAGGGCGTCGCTCACAGCCGTCCGCCTTCCGTCCCGGGGTTGTGAAGGACTGTAACAGGTTCTAGTTTGGGCACGTGGCCCTGAATATCGCCGATCTCGCCGAGCACGCCATCGATGCCGTACCCGACCGCGTCGCCCTCATCTGCGGTGACGAGCAGATCACCTATGCCGAGCTTGAGGAGAAGGCCAACCGCCTCGCGCACTACCTCATCGATCATGGCGTGAAAAAAGACGACAAGGTGGGCCTGTACTGCCGCAACCGCATCGAGATTGTCATCGCCATGCTCGGCATCGTCAAAGCCGGGGCCATTCTGGTCAACGTCAACTACCGCTACGTCGAGGCCGAACTGAGCTACCTGTTCGACAACTCCGACATGGTCGCGCTGGTGCACGAGCGGCAGTATGCCGACCGGGTGGCGAATGTGCTTCCCGGCGTCCCGGGCGTGAAGACCGTTCTGGTGGTCGAGGACGGCAGCGACAAGGACTACGCGGGTTACGGCGGCGTCGAGTTCTACGAGGCGATCGCGCAGGGATCACCTGAACGCGACTTCGGCGAGCGCAGCCCCGACGCCGTCTACCTGCTCTACACCGGCGGCACCACCGGGTTTCCCAAGGGCGTCATGTGGCGCCACGAGGACATCTACCGGGTGCTGCTGGGGGGAACCGACTTCGCCACCGGTGAGCCCGTCGCCGACGAGTACGAACACGCCCGCCAGGCCGTCGCCGCCCCGCCGATGATCCGTCTGCCGATCCCGCCGATGATCCACGGCGCCACCCAGGCGGCCACCTGGATGGCTCTGTTCGCCGGGCACACCACCGTTCTTGCCCCGGAGTTCGACGCCGCCGAGGTCTGGCGCGCGATCGAGCGGCACAAGGTCAACCTGCTGTTCTTCACCGGCGACGCGATGGGGCGGCCCCTGCTCGACGAGCTCGAGGCTCAGGTCGGCGAGCGTGACCTGTCGTCGCTGTTCTTGATGGCCAGCACCGCCGCGCTGTTCTCGCCGAGCCTCAAGGAGCGGTTCGTCGAATTGCTGCCCAACCGGGTGATCACCGACTCCATCGGTTCCTCGGAGACCGGTTTCGGCGGCACCAGCATCGTCGCGAAGGGGGCGACCCAGACCGGTGGTCCGCGGGTCACCGTCGACAAGAACACCGTGGTGCTCGATGACGAGGGCAACGAGGTGAAACCCGGTTCGGGCGTCCGCGGGATCCTGGCCAAGCGCGGCAACATCCCGCTGGGCTACTACAAGGACGCCAAGAAGACCGCCGAGACGTTCCGCACCATCAACGGGGTGCGTTACGCCATCCCGGGCGACTACGCCCAGGTCGAGGAGGACGGCACAGTCACGATGCTGGGCCGCGGTTCGGTGTCGATCAACACCGGCGGGGAGAAGGTGTACCCCGAGGAGGTCGAAGCCGCGCTCAAGGGCCACCCCGACGTGTTCGACGCCCTGGTGGTCGGAGTTCCCGATGACCGCTTCGGTCAGCACGTCGCCGCGGTGGTGGCCCCCCGCGCGGGTGCCCGACCCTCCCTGGCCGGGTTGGATGCCTTCGTGCGCAGCCAGATCGCGGGCTACAAGGTGCCGCGCAGCCTCTGGATCGTCGACGCGGTCAAGCGATCACCGGCCGGCAAACCGGACTACCGCTGGGCCCGCGAACAGACCGAACTGCGCCCCGCCGACGAGGTGCACGCCAAGCACTCCGGATCGGGCTGATGAACGGCGCCCAGGCGCTGCTGGCCACGCTCGTCGAGGCCGGCGTTCAGGTGTGCTTCGCCAACCCGGGCACCTCCGAGATGCACTTCGTCGCGGCGCTGGACACGGTGCCGCGGATGCGTGGCGTGCTGACCCTCTTCGAGGGTGTCGCCACCGGCGCGGCCGACGGCTATGCCCGGATGTCGGACCATCCCGCCGCGGTGCTGCTGCACCTGGGCCCCGGGCTGGGCAACGGGTTGGCGAATCTGCACAACGCCCGCCGCGCCCGGGTGCCCATGCTGGTGGTGGTCGGCGACCACGCCACCTACCACAAGAGATACGACGCCCCCCTGGAGTCCGACATCGAGTCGGTGGCGGGCACGGTCTCGGGCTGGCTGCGCTGCTGCTCGAATCCCGCCGACATCGCCGGTGACGCGGTCGAGGCCATCGCCTCGGCACGCGCTCACCGCCACATCGCCACACTGATCCTGCCCGCCGACGTGTCCTGGATGCAGGGAGCTGAACCCGCCCGGCACGTCGTGACCGATCCCTCCGCCCCGGTCGCGCACCTCGACGCAGCCGTCGCGGCACTGCAGTCCGGTGAACCCACCGCGATCCTCGTCGGCGGCGACGCCACCCGGGCGAAGGGGCTGGAAGCCGCGGCACGGGTGGCGCAAGCGCACGGGGCCACCCTGCTGTGCGAGACCTTCCCCACCCGACTGCAGCGCGGTGCGGGCCTGCCCCCGATCGAGCGACTCGCCTACCTGGCCGAGGCGGCCACCGCGCAGCTGGCCGGGCTGCGCCATCTCATCCTCGCCGGCGCTGCCTCACCGGTCTCGTTCTTCGCCTATCCCGGTAAGGCCAGTGACCTGGTGCCCGAGGGTTGTGCCGTACACACGCTGTCCGGTCCGGTCGGTGCCGCTGACGCGCTGGGTGCGCTCGCCGACCGGGTCGCGCCGGACGTGGTCGCCCCCGCGGCCCCGCTCGCGCGCCCGGCACTGCCGTCCGGCCCACTGGACGTGGCGACCTCCGCGGCGGTGATCGGCGCGCTGCTGCCCGAGCGGGCCATCGTGGTCGACGAGTCCAACACCTCCGGTGTCCTGCTGCCCGCGGCCACCGCCGGCGCCCCCGCGCATGACTGGCTGACGCTGACCGGCGGAGCGATCGGATACGGGCTGCCCGCCGCGGCCGGGGCGGCGATCGCGGCCCTCGACCGCCCGGTGCTGTGCCTGGAGTCCGACGGCTCGGCGATGTACACCATCTCCGCGCTGTGGACCCACGCCCACGAGGGACTGGACATCACCACCGTGGTCTACGCCAACCGCGCCTACGACATCCTGCGCATCGAACTGCAGCGTGTCGGCGCCCAGGCGGACGCTCAGGCAACCGGTCCGGCCGCCGAGGCGATGCTCGACCTGAGCGCTCCCGCACTGGATTTCGTCGCGCTGGCCGAGGGGATGGGTGTGCCCGCCCGCCGGGTGGCCACCGCGGAGGACTTCGCCGATGCGCTGCGCTGGGCGTTCGGCGAACCCGGGCCGCACCTGATCGAGGCTGTCATGCCGTCGATCGGGGGATAGCGGGCGGGATCTCGAACACCGGGTCGTCGCAGTCCAACGCCTGGGCGGCCAACTGGCGCTTGATCACCTTGAAGGTCTCGGTGCGCGGCAGGGTCGTGGCCACCCGCACGAAGGACGGCCACTGTTTGGGCCCGAGATCGGTTTGGGCGGTGAGGAACTCGCGAAAGGCGGCCGGGTCGAAGGCACTGTCGCCGGGCAGGACGAGAGCGGCCATCACCCGGTCCCCGACGACGTCAGGGATTCCGTACACGGCGGCCTCGGTGACGCCGGGATAGCGCATCAGGATGCGCTCGATCGGCGCGGTGCCCAGGTTCTCCCCGTCCACCCGCATCCAGTCACCCAGCCGGCCTGCGAAGTAGACGTATCCGGCCTCGTCGCGGTAGGCGAGGTCGCCACTGTGGTACATCCCGCCGGTCATCCGCTGCGCCTCGGCGTCGGTATCCCGGTAGTAGCCGCGAAACTGCCCCGGACCCGCTCGGTTGACCAGCTCGCCCACCACCCCCGGCGGGCAGGGCTGTCCGGTCTGCACGTCGAGGATGTCGAGGTCGTCGGGCAGCGGCCCGAGTGATCCCTCCGGGGTGTCGGGGGTTCTGCCGATCGACACCCCGCCCTCGGTGGATCCGAAGCCATCGACCACCGTGACGTCGAAGCGTCGTGCAAAGCGCTCCAGGTCCCGCGGAGCGCCCTCGTTGCCGTACATGATCCGCAGAGGGTTGTCGGCGTCGTCGGGCCGTTCCGGCGTGGCCAGGATGTAGGACATCGGCTTGCCCACGTAGTTGGCGTAGGTGGCGTGGAACCGCCGCACATCGGGGAGGAACTGCGAGGCGGAGAATCGACGCCGCAGTGCGATCGACGCGCCCGCGGCGGCCGCCGGAGCCCAGCCCGCCATGATGGCGTTGGAGTGGAACAGCGGCATCGACAGGTAGCACGTGTCGGTCGGCCCGAGCCCGAAACGCTGCGCGAGCATGACGCCGGGGCCCGCCACCTTCTCGTGCGTGCACCGCACCGCCTTGGGCTCTCCGCTCGTGCCGGAGGTGAAGATCAGCATGAACAGGTCGTCGGAGGCACTGTCGGCGAACGTGATCGGTGAGGAACCGAAGCTTTCCAGCTCCGTCGTCCACGCCGGCGAGTTGACGTCGCAGACACCGATATCCGGGGGAGCGAAGTCGGCGCCGTAGGTGTGCAGTGGTTCGTCAGCGAGGACCACCTGGCAGTCCGCGTGGCTGATGTCGCGGCGCAACGCCGGCCCGCGGCGGGTCGGATTGAGGCCGACCAGCACCAGTCCGCTCAGCCCGGCGGCGACCAGTAGCGCCGAGAACAAGGGGGTGTTGCCGAGCAGCACCCCGACGTGCGGCGGCAGCCGGGGGTCCAGGCGAGCCCGCAGCAGGGCTGCCAGATCGGCAGCCCGCGCGACGTGCTCGCGCCACGTTGCGTAGGACCCGTCGTCGGCGTGAACTCCGCGATCGTCGACCTCGGCCAGCGGTGCGAGCAGCCCGGTGACTGTGGGGGCGGTCAAGTCAGACGGGGCTGTCGGCCAGGTCCCGGCCGATCGCGCGCAGGTGCGCGGTCGCGCCGCCGAGTGCGAACTCGGCCTGTTTGGCGGTGATGAAGTAGCGGTGTGCGGGATGGTCGATGTCGATGCCCACCCCGCCGTGAACGTGGACGGTGGTGTGCGCCACCCGGTGGCCTGCCTCCGCAGCCCAGAACGCGGCTGTGGCGACCTCGGCGTCGGCGGGCAGGTCCTCGGAGACCCGCCAGGACGCCTGTTCGAGGGTCAGCCGCAGGCCCTTGACGTCGATGTAGCCGTCGGCGAGTCGCTGCGAGACCGCCTGGAAGCTGCCGATCGGCCGATCGAACTGCTCGCGGGTGCGGGCGTACTCGGCCGTCATCTCCAGGGCACGCTCCAGCACGCCGAGTTGGAAGGCCGCCAGGCCCAGGAAACGGCGCGTGGTCAACCAGGCCAGGGTGTCGGCACCGCCGACCACACGCTCGGCATCCGCCTCGACGCCGGTCAGTTCCAGCTCACCCGCGCTGCTCAGTCCGGTGGTCTGCTGCGCGATGACCGACACGCCGGGGTCGGTCGCGGCGATAAGGAAGACTCTGGTGCCCGCGTCGGTCTCGGCCGGCACCAGGAACGCGTCGGCAACCGGACCGAACGGCACCTGGGAGCGGGTCCCGGTCAGCCGGTGACCATCGCCGGATGCCGCGGCCTGCACCGGTCCCTGTCCGGGTTCGCCATCGAGGGCCACCGTCAGCACCGAGCCGCCGCCGACGGCGGGAACCGCCCAGGCCTGCTGCACCGCGGGCG
Source organism: Mycobacterium sp. (assembly GCA_018882965.1). Lineage (GTDB taxonomy): Bacteria > Actinomycetota > Actinomycetes > Mycobacteriales > Mycobacteriaceae > Mycobacterium. The sequence continues at coordinate 8,915 of VEQY01000063.1, forward strand.
CGCCGAAACGCGCGAGCGCACCGGCGCCGAGCACGACCGACTCCAGATAGGGCACCGCCGCCAGTTGGCGGCCCAGGGCGGTGAGGATCGCGGTCTGCTCCAGAACCCCGAAGCCGCCTCCGCCTAGCGACTCCGGTGCCGCCGCGCTGAGGACGTCCGACTCGATCAGCGCGCGCCACAGCGCGTGATCGACGCGCTGGGGCAGTCCGTCGAGCTCACGCTGGTGCTCAGGCGTGCACACCGAATCCACGATTGTCGCGACCAAGCCGGCCAGGTCCTGCGCAGCTTCAGTTCTGGTGAAATCCATGCCAGCCTCAGCGGTTGACCCGCGGCAGCCCCAGGGCCGCCATGCCGATGATGTCGCGCTGGACCTCGTTGGTGCCGCCACCGAAGGTCAGGATGAGCGCCGCGCGGTGCATCCGCTCGACGCGTCCGCGCAGCAGCGCACCGTGGGAATCCTGGCGCAGGGTGGCCCCGGGCCCGAGCACCTCCATCAGCAGGCGATAGGCCTCGCACGCCATCTCGGTACCGAAGACCTTTGCCGCCGAGGCATCCGCCGCCGAGGGTGCCTCGGCGTCGGCGGACGCCAGCTCCCAGTTGATCAGCTTGAGGTATTCGGCGCCCGCATGCACCCGGGCGAGGTGCAGCTGCACCCATTCGGAATCGATGAGGCGGGCGCCGCCGGCGTCCTTGGTGTTCTGCGCCCACTCCCGAACCTGGTTGAGCGCGACGAAGATCGGCTGAGCGGAGACCAGCGCGACGCGTTCGTGGTTGAGCTGGTTGGTGACCAGCTTCCACCCGCCGTTCTCCTCACCGACCCGATTGGCCACCGGAACCCGGACATCGGAGTAGTAGGTGGCGCTGGTGCTGGCCCCGGCCATCGTGTGGACCGGTGTCCAGGAGAAGCCGTCGGCGGAGGTGGGCACAATCAGCACCGAGATGCCGCGGTGCTTCTTCGCCTCGGTGTTGGTGCGCACCGCCAGCCACACGTAGTCGGCGTACTGGATCAGGCTGGTCCACATTTTCTGGCCGTTGATGACGTAGTCGTCGCCGTCGCGCACCGCGGAGGTGCGCAGGTTGGCCAGGTCGGTACCGGCACTCGGCTCGGAGTAGCCGATCGAGAAGTGGATGTCACCCGAGGCGATTCCCGGCAGATAGAACTTCTTCTGCTCCGGTGTCCCGAACGCCATGATCGTCGGCGCGACGCTGTTGATGGTCAGGAAGGGCACCGGCGCGCCGGCGATCGCCGCCTCGTCGGTGAAGATGAGCTGGTCCATGGTGGAGCGAGCCTGACCTCCGTACTCCCGAGGCCAGCCCAGCGCCAGCCACCCGTCGCGGCCCATCTGCGACACCGTCTCGCGGTAGACCTCACCGGAGCCGTACTCCCCGGCGGTGACCATCAGGGCCTCGCGGCGCTCGGGTGTGATCAACTCGGCGAAGTACGCGCGCAGCTCGCGGCGCAACTGCTCCTGCTCAGGGGTGTAACTGATGTGCATGCCAACCTCCGGCTCGGTGGCGGCACTTACCCGTTAAACGACCTCGCTCAACGGCCCGCCGACTCTCCTGGTTGTAACACGTTCTAGTCTTGGGGTCCAGCAGCGATTAGGGTGGGCTGCATTTCCTGGCCGGAAGTTCCGAGGAGGTTGAGGGTGCGCGTAGAGGTCGATCTCGATCGCTGTGAAGGAAATGCTGTCTGCGTGGGCGTTGCGCCGGACCTGTTCGAACTGGATGAGAACGAGTACGCCGTGGTCAAGGTCGATCCGATCCCGGCAGATCGGGAGGATGCGGCCGAGCAGGCGATCGCCGAGTGCCCCCGCGCCGCGCTGATCCGCCGCGACTAGAGGCATTCGCACCGTGACCGGCCCCGTCGACCCCGGCAGACCCCTCCCCGACAACCTCGACCTGTCCGGACGGGTGGCCGTGGTGACGGGTGCGGCCGCGGGCCTGGGCAGGGCCGAGGCCATCGGGCTTGCCCGTGCGGGCGCGGCGGTGGTTGTCGTCAACGACATGACTGCGGCACTGGATGCGTCCGACGTGATGGACGAGATCGGTGCGACGGGGGCCAAGGCGGTCGCGGTAACCGGCGACGTCAGCGAGCGGTCCACCGCCGACGAACTGGTCTCCTGTGCCGAGCGGTGCGGCGGCCTGCACATCGTGGTCAACAACGCCGGCATCACCCGCGACCGGATGCTGTTCAACATGACCGACGAGGATTGGGACACCGTCATCGCGGTGCATCTGCGCGGGCACTTCCTGTTGACCCGCAATGCCGCCACCTTCTGGCGAGACCTCGCCAAGGACTCCGGAGGGCCGGTGTTCGGCAGGCTCATCAACACCTCGTCGGAGGCCGGGCTGTCCGGACCGGCCGGGCAGGCGAACTACGGCGCTGCTAAAGCAGGGATCACTGCGCTGACGCTGTCGGCGGCGCGGGCCCTTGAGCGGTACGGCGTGCGTGCCAACGCGATCTGCCCGCGAGCGCGCACGGCCATGACTGCCGAGGTCTTCGGGGCCGCGCCGGAACTGGGCCGGGGCGACGTCGACCCGCTGTCGCCCGAACACGTCGTCTCCCTGGTGCGCTTCCTCGCCTCACCCGCGGCAGACCGCGTCAACGGACAGGTCTTCATCGTCTACGGTCCGGCTGTGACGCTCGTGGCCGCACCGGTGGCCGAGCACCGCTTCGCTACCGACGGCCCGGCATGGGACCCGGCTGCCCTGGGCGCCGCGATGACCGATTACTTCGCCGGCCGCGATCCCCAGCGTGGTTTCAGCGCGACGGCTCTGATGGGCGGCTGACCGGCTCCGACAGCGCGTGCAGGAACGCACGCGCCCAGCGGTCGACGTCGTGGGTCAGCACCTGACGGCGCATGGCCCGCATCCGGCGATGACCCTCCTCCGGGGTTTGGTTGAGGGCCGCCTCGATGGCGTCCTTCACGCCCTCCAGATCGTGCGGGTTGGTGAGGTAGGCCTGGCGCAACTCGGTGGCGGCGCCGGTGAACTCGCTGAGCACCAGGGCGCCACCGAGGTCGCTGCGGCACGCGACGTATTCCTTGGCGACGAGGTTCATGCCGTCGCGCAGTGCGGTCACCAGCATGACGTCGCTGGCTACGTAGAACGCGATCAGTTCGTCCCGCGACACCGTGCGGTGCAGGTAGTGCACGACCGGATGGCCGACTTCGCCGTACTCGCCGTTGATGCGGCCGACCTGTTGCTCGATGTCGTTGCGCAGGATCCGGTAGCTGTCCACCCGCTCTCGGCTGGGTGTGGCCAGTTGGACCAAGACGGTGTCGTCGCGCTTGGCGCGGCCCTCGGTCAGCAACTCCGAGAACGCCTCGAGCCGGATGTCGATGCCTTTGGTGTAGTCGAGGCGGTCGACGCCGAGCATGATCTTGCGCGGATTGCCCAACTCAGCGCGGATTCTGCGGGCGCGGCTGCGGACTTCACGGTCGCGGGCCTTGCTGGCGAGTTCCGCGGAGTCGATCGAGATCGGGAACGCCCCCACCCGGGTCGTCCGGTCTCCGATGTGGACCTCGCCGAAGCGGGCGCGGACCCCGACCGAGGCGCGGGAGGTCTCCGCACCGGCCAGCCGGCGAGAGAGGAAGAGGAAGTTCTCGGCGGCGTCGGCGAGCTGGAAACCCACCAGATCCGCGCCGAGCAGACCGCGGATGATCTCGGTCCGCCACGGCAACTGCATGAACAGCTCGACCGGCGGGAAAGGGATGTGCATGAAGAAGCCGATGGTCAAGTCGGGCCGCAGTGTCCGCAGCATGCTGGGCATCAGCTGCAATTGGTAGTCCTGCACCCACACGGTGGCTCCGCTGGCCGCCGCGCGGCAGGTGGCCTCGGCGAAGCGCCGATTGACGTCGACATAGCGGTCCCACCACTGCCGGTTGTAGGTCGGTTTGACGATCACGTCGTGGTAGAGCGGCCACAGGGTCGAGTTGGAGAAGCCTTCGTAGTACTCGGCGATGTCCTCGACGCTCAGCCGCACCGGATGCAGCTGTAACTCCTCGGCCTCGATCGGCTCCTCGTCGGAGTCGGGCATGCCGGGCCATCCGATCCAGGCCCCGCGGTGATGGCGGAGCAGGGGCTCAAGAGCGGTGACCAGGCCGCCGGGACTGCGCTTCCAGGCCGTGGTTCCATCGGGCATCCGCACCATGTCGATCGGCAGCCGGTTGGCCACCACGACGAAGTTGGCGGAGCCGGCGGTTTCGGCCGCTCCGCGTACCCCGGACGCCACCGGCGCCTCTAGGACCCAGGCTTCGAGGGGCCGATGCCCAGCATCGAAAGGAAGACCCGGCACTCGTCGGCGTCGGTGGCGTAGGCCGCGACGACTCGCCGGGCTTGGCGGGCGGTGCTGTCTGCCAGCGGTTCGACGTCGTCGACGTCGGCTGGCTGTGCTTTTCCAGGCATGGGATAACTGTAGGCGAACCCCCGTTAGGGGCTCGACGACACCGACGTGCGCGGTTGAACGATCATCGGCGAGTCGCCCATGCTCATCGCGTAACAGGCGGTCGACTCCCAGTACCCGCTGCAGGGGTAGCCGTTGATATTGGGCACGAGACTTTCCTCGGGCAAGGTCGACGACGCCGCTGATGTCGAGGGCATCGGCACCGGCACCGGAGTCGGCGAGGGCACGGGCACGGCCTGGGCGCCGGGGGCTGCGCCCAGCAGAACGGCGGTCGCCAGCAGTGCGCCGAGCAGCAACTTCGTCAAGGTCATCGTTATCTTTCTGGTCTAACCGCTGGAAGAAACGGTGGGCAGCACGGGAGCCAGCGTCGGAGCCCAGCTTGGTTGGGCGCCGAACTCCTGCTGCAGGCCGATGCACTCTCCGACGCTGCTGTTCCCGCCCTCGGCGCCGGTGCAGGGAACCCCGTTGATCTTGGGCAGCGAGCCCACGTTGCCGCCTTGCGAGGAGGTGAGCTCCTCGGGCTGCATGGGCGCGTTCTCGGGGTTGATCGGGTTGAAGGTCGTCGGCGAGGAGTCGGTGACCGGCTTGCAGGCGCCGCTGGTGGGATCGAGCACCTCGTTCGCCGGGCACGTCGCCAGGGGCGTCGCGGGCCCGGTCAGGGCAGCCGCGATCGGTGCGGCGAGGGCGGCGGCGCCGAAGAGTCCGGCCAGCAGCAGCCGCCGGGAATGGATTGGGGTAGTTGTCATGACCGTTCTTTCTGTTCGCCGGCTGCGGGCCGTCTCTCAAGCCTAGGCACTCCGCGGCGTTCCTGCCATTGCGGGGTGCTCAGCGCTTCTGCTGCACCTCACCCTGGATTGTCGTCGGCGTCGGCTGCAGCGTTACAGGTCGATACCCGCTGGTCGCGGCCACCCGCTACGGTTGACCCAACGCGTGGCACGACCGAGGAGTTCCGGCATGCACTCATCGTTGGCCGATCGGACCTATTTGGTCACCGGCGGCGGAAGCGGAATCGGCAGGGGCGTGGCGGTGGCCCTGGCCAGGGCCGGGGCGACCGTCGTGATCGCCGGTCGAGACTCCGGACGGCTGGAGGCAGCCGTCGGCGAACTCGGCGCCGCTGCCGGTGCCATCGTCGCCCGGGCCGCCGACGTCACCGATGAAGAGCAGGTCGCAGAAGTCGTCGCGGCGGCTGCCGCCCTGGCCGGGCGACTGCACGGCGTGGTGCACTGCGCAGGCGGCTCGGAGACGATCGGCCCGATCACCCAGATCGACTCCGCGGCCTGGCGGCGAACCGTGGACCTCAACGTGAACGGCACCATGTACCTGCTCAAGCACTCCGCCCGGGAGATGGTGCGGGGCGGGGGCGGGTCGTTCGTGGGTATCTCCTCGATCGCCGCCAGCAACACCCACCGGTGGTTCGGCGCGTACGGGGTCAGCAAGTCCGCGCTGGATCACCTGATGATGCTGGCAGCCGACGAACTCGGTCCATCATGGGTGCGGGTCAACGGAATCCGGCCCGGTTTGATCAACACCGATCTGGTCCGGGTCATCCTCGATTCTCCGGAGGTCAGCGAGGACTACCGGCAGTGCACCCCGCTGCCGCGGATCGGCGCGGTCGAGGATGTCGCGAACCTCGCGCTCTTCCTGCTCAGTGACGCTGCAAGCTGGATCACCGGACAGGTGATCAACGTCGACGGCGGTCACGGACTGCGGCGGGGCCCGGACATGTCGGCGATGCTGCAGCCGGTGTTCGGCGCCGACGGACTGCGCGGCGCCACCTGATGCGTCCGCGACCGCAACGTCGGGGACCCGGCCAGGAATCGGTGTGGGACTACCCGCGCCCGCCGCGGCTGGAGGTCTTCGCCGGGGCGATCACCATCGAGCTCGGAGGCGAGGTCGTCGCGGCCACCGACCAGTCGTGGCGGGTATTGGAGACCAGCCATCCGCCGACCTATTACCTGCCGCGGGAGGCGTTCGGCGAAGGCGTCCTGCGGGAGGCGCCCGGAGCGACGTGGTGTGAGTGGAAGGGCCGGGCGTGCTACTTCGACATCGTCTCCGCCGCAAAGGTTGCGCCGCGGGCGGCATGGAGCTACCCCGATCCGACACCGGGATTCGAACCGATCCGGGATGCCGTGGCGGTCATGGCCGCACAGGTCGACCGTTGCACGGTCGACGGCGAGACGGTGGTGCCGCAGCCGGGCGGGTTCTATGGCGGCTGGATCACCAGCCGGGTCGCCGGACCGTTCAAGGGTGGGCCGGGCTCTGCGGGGTGGTGAGAGCGCCGCGGGTCTACTGTCCGCGCAGATTCGACAGCGCGTTGTCCAACTCGCTGAGCTGGCGGGCCAGACCACGCAGCCGCACGGTCAGTTGCCGGCGTAACGACTCCAGCGCGGTGCGCTCGCCGTGCAACTCGTCGGCGTCGGGCTGGCAGCGACAGCGCCACGCGTTGTCCGACAACCGCCGGTCCAGTTCGTCGAGATCAGCAGCCAGCCCGCGCAGCACGTAGGTCAAATGATCGCGTCCGGCCTGTAGGCGGTCGAGCTTGTGCAGTGCTGCGTTCGACTCCGAACCGATCACTGATCCCCCCACCGATCTACCTTCCGTGCCGGGCCAAACGCTAGCAGTGCCCGGTCGGCGGCGGGCGGCTTCGGCGTGACTGACGCACGAAAAGTGTCCGGCTAGCATCAAGGTCTCATGCAACCCAGACCCAGAGATCTGATTGTGGTCGGCGCCGGCATCGTCGGTCTGGCGGTGGCACGGGAGTGGCGGCTTCGCCGGCCCCACGACTCGGTGACGGTGCTCGAGCGTGAAGCTGGTCCAGCTCTGCACCAGACCGGGCGTAACTCCGGCGTGGTGCATGGCGGCATCTACTACCAGCCCGGTTCACTGAAGGCCCGACTGTGTGTCGAGGGTTCGCGGCTGATGTACGAGTACTGCGAGCAGCATGCGATTGAGCACGAGCGGTGCGGCAAGCTGATCGTCGCCCTCAAAGGGGATGAGATCGCGCGGCTCGATGAGTTGGAAGCCCGGGGTGTGGCCAATGCGGTGCCGGGCCTGCGTCGGGTCGGCGGTACGGAGATCACCGACATCGAGCCCAACGCGGTCGGCCGCGAGGCGCTGCACGCACCCAACACCGGGGTGGTCGACTATGCGGCGGTCGCGCGCTGTCTGGCCAAAGACCTGGAGGCCGACGGGGTGGGACTGCGGTTCGACACCGAGGTGACGGCGATCAGCGACGGTGAGCCGGTGCGGGTGCGCACCGGCGAGACGGTCGAGACAGCCCAGACGGTGATCGTGTGCGCAGGGCTGTGGGCCGACCGGCTGGCGCGCTCGGCCGGTGCAGCGCGTGACCCGCAGATCGTGCCGTTCCGCGGCGCCTATCTCGGTCTCACACCGACCGAAACTCCCCGGGTCAACGGCATGATCTACCCGGTGCCGAACCCGGAGCTACCGTTCCTGGGAGTGCACATCACCAAGCACATCGACGGCCATGTCTCGCTGGGTCCCACGGCGATGATGGTGGGCGCCCGCGATGCCTACTCGCTGCGACGGCTGAACGGGCGCGACGCCTGGGAGTCGTTGACGTGGCCGGGCACGTGGCGCGTTGCCCGCCGTTACTGGCGGGTGGGAATCGACGAGATAAAGATGGCCGCCAGCCGGCGCGCGTTCGTCGCGGCGGCGGCCCGGTACCTGCCAGGCCTGTCGGTGGCCGATCTCGACGGCAGCACCTATGCCGGGGTGCGGGCGCAGGCGGTCGGGCGCGACGGATCGCTCGTCGACGACTTCGTGATCTCCCACGGCGGCGGTGTGCACTACGTGCGCAACGCCCCGTCGCCTGCGGCCACGTCCGCGTTCGCGCTGGCGCGTGAACTGCTCGACCGGGTCGCCGGGGCCGGCCGAGCCCCCTGTCGGGATTGAACCGACGACCAGGTTCGGCTGTCGCGAACCGGGAATGTGCCCGGGGACAGTAGGCTAATGCCCGCATGTGGCCCATTGGCCTCGGGATGGGAGTGCTCAATGAACCTTGGACCCAGTACCGGGACACACCCACGGGGTCTCCAACGTGGCAGGGGGGCGAAGGGGCGAATTCACCCCTACGCGTGGCTGGCTGCCGGCGCACTTGTGCTGGGTGCGGCGGCCGTAGCCGGCTCCGGTAACGCGCACGCCGATGCGGTTTCGGGCGCATCGGCGTCCGAGGCAGCGGGTCGGGCAGGACCGGCGGCGAAGCCATCGGTTCGAGATTCTGCGCAGCGCGGCCGAGGGGCGGTGACGGCGGCCAAGACGGTATCCGCCTCTGCGGCAGTCCCAGTGCAGTCGCCAACCCCCGCTTTCGGGCGCGGTGCTGTGACGGCCGGTTCTGCGAGTGGTGGCAAAGCGCCATCGACGACGGCTGCGCCGTCATGTGGGCCAAATACGTGTGGGTATACGAGCTTTCAATACACCGGTGGTCCCCAGACCTGGGCTCCCCCGGCGGGAGTCAACACTGCTTACTTCTCCGTCCAGGGCGGGAATGGCACGTCAGATTGCGAAGCCTGCGGGCTGGCGGTTCCGATCTTCGCGACTGTCACATTGAACGACGGTTTTTTCCCGACACCGGTTACGGCAATGACCATCGTTGTCGGCGGCGACGGCCAACCGTCCGGCAGTCCCGACGGGGTTGACCCCCGGCCTGGAGGTGCTGGCGGCTACAACGGCGGTGGCTCGGGCGGGTCGGGAAGTGTGAACAGCTACGGTGGCGGTGGAGGCGGGGGTGCGAGCACAGTCGCCATCTCCGCGGGTGGTCCCCCCGGTGCGGGAATAGTTCTTGTCGGCGGTGGCGGTGGCGGCGGTGGCGGCGACTCCTATACGG
>VEQY01000064.1 GCA_018882965.1 Mycobacterium sp.
TCGGCGAACCACTCAACGCCGAGGCGGTGTGGTGGGGGAAGCGGGTACTGGGCTTGCCCATTCACGACAACTGGTGGCAGACCGAGACCGGCGGAATCATGGTGGCCAACACGCCGGCCTTCGACATAAAACCCGGCTCGATGGGCCGGCCGTTGCCAGGAGTCGAGGTGTTCGTCGTCGATCATGACGAGGAGACCGGGGCCGTCACCGTCATCGACGAACCAGACGTGGAGGACGAACTCGCACTGAAGATCGGCTGGCCGTCGATGTTCCGCGGTTACCTCAATCAGGACGAGCGCTACCGGAAGTCCTTTTCCGGCGATCTGTACCTGTCCGGCGATCTGGTCAAACGCGATGCCGACGGCTATCTGTGGTTCATCGGCCGCGCTGACGACGTCATCAAGGCATCCGGACATCTGATCGGTCCGTTCGAGGTGGAGAACGTGCTGACCGATCACCCGGCGGTCGCCGAGGCCGCCGTGATCGGTAAACCGGATCCGACCTACGGCGCGATCGTCAAAGCCTTCGTGACCCTGAAGACCGGTTACACCGGTGATGAGGACCTGCGCCGCGACCTGATGGGCCAGGCCCGCAAAAGACTGGGCGCCGCGGTGGCGCCCAAGGAGATCGACTTCGTCGACTCCCTGCCCCACACCCGCAGCGGCAAGATCATGCGGCGACTACTCAAGGCACGCGAACTGGGTCTGGCCGAAGGCGACACCTCGACATTGGAATCGCCTGCCGCAGAGGTGAAGTCATGACCGATGCAGATCTCTCCCGCGCACTGCTGACCGACATGATCCGGATCAGGCGCATGGAGGAGAAGTGTGCGGAGACCTACAGCGCCGGCAAGATCCGGGGCTTCCTCCACCTGTATGTCGGCGAGGAGGCCGTCGCGGCTGGGTCCCTAAGGGTGCTGGGGCCCCAGGACGCCGTGATCGCCACCTACCGCGAGCACGCGCACGCGCTGATGCGCGGGATCCCGATGACCAAGATCATGGCGGAGATGTTCGGCAAGCAGGAGGGCTGCTCGGGCGGGCGCGGCGGCTCGATGCACCTCTTCGATGTCGACCGCCGGTTCTACGGCGGTAACGCGATCGTCGCCGGCGGCCTGCCGACGGCAGCGGGTCTGGCGTTCGCCGACGCGCAACTGAAGCGCAATCAGGTGACCGCCTGCTACTTCGGCGAGGGTGCGATGGCCGAGGGCGCCTTCCACGAGACACTGAACATGGCCCAACTATGGAAGCTGCCGGTGCTGTTCTGCTGTGAGAACAACGGGTACGCGATGGGCACCTCGATCGAGCGCGAGCTGTCCGACGTCGACCTGCTGACGCTGGCCGAGTCCTACCGGATCCCGGCCGCCAGCGCCGACGGGATGGATGTGCTGGCCTCGCACACGGCGATGCAGCGCGCGGTCGACCACGTCCGCACCCAGGGCGGTCCGTTCTTCCTGGAGTTCCGCACCTACCGGTTCCGGCCGCACTCGATGTTCGACCCGGAGCTCTATCGGGACAAGGCCGAGGTGGAGAAGCACCGGGAGCACGATCCGATCACCACCTTCACCCAGCGGTGCGTGGCAGACGGGCTGCTGAGCGCCACCGATATCGAGGCCATCGAGAAGGCGGTCGCCGCCGAGGTCGACGAGGCGGTGGCCTACGCCGAGGCCGGCACGCCGGAGGGCATCGACACCATCGCCCGCCATCTCATGACACCGGTTGGAGCGGAGACGGTTTCGTGAAGACCAGCTATCGGGGCGCCGTCCACGACGCGATCGCCGACGCCATGCGCGCCGACGAACGCGTGGTGCTGCTCGGCGAAGACGTCGGTCGCTACGGCGGATCATATGCGGTCTCCAAGGGGCTGCTGGAGGAGTTCGGACCGGAGCGCATCCGTGACACCCCGATCTCCGAACTGGGCTTCGTCGGCATCGGTATCGGGGCCGCACTCAACGGGCTTCGTCCGATCGTCGAGGTGATGACGGTCAACTTCAGCCTGCTGGCGCTGGATCAGATCGTGAACACCGCCTCGGCGTTGCGGCACATGTCCAACGGGCAGTTCTCGGTTCCGATCGTGGTGCGGATGGCCACCGGCGCCGGGCGTCAGCTGGCGGCACAGCACTCGCACAGTCTGGAGAACTGGTACGCCCACATCCCCGGGATCACGGTGCTGGCTCCGGCCACCGTCGCCGACGCCTACGGGATGCTGCGCACCGCACTGACGAATCCTGACCCGGTGGTGATCTTCGAGCATGCGGCGCTCTACAACGTTTCCGCTGATGTCGAGGAGCTTTCGGCCACTGATATCTCCACGGCGGCGGTACGCCGCACCGGCGCCGACGTCACGGTGATCACCTACGGCGGCAGCCTGCCCAAGGCGCTGGATGCCGCCGAGCAGTTGGCCCAGACCGGTGTCGACTGTGAGGTGATCGACCTTCGGGTGCTGAGGCCACTGGATGACGCGACGATCCTGGCCTCGGTGCGCAAGACGCACCGCGCCGTCGTCGTCGACGAGGGATGGAAGACCGGCAGCCTGGCGGCCGAGATCAGCGCCCGCATCGTCGAACAGGCCTTCTACGAACTCGATGCGCCCATCGCTCGGGTGTGCACCATGGAGATTCCGATTCCCTACGCCAAACAGCTTGAGACGGAAGCGCTTCCACAACCGGACAAGATCGTGGCCGCGGTTCGAGGGCTGTTCGGGACGGACCAACGATGATTGATTTCTCCATGCCCTCCCTCGGCGCCGACATGGATGAGGGCACGCTCAACGAGTGGCTGGTCTCCCCCGGTGACACGGTCAAACGTGGCCAGATCGTCGCCGTCGTCGAAACCACCAAGGCCGCAGTGGAAATCGAATGCTGGCACGACGGCGTGGTCAGCGAACTGCTGGTACCGGTGGGCCAGACCGTCGCAGTCGGTACCCCGCTGGCGACACTGCTGGAACCGGGCGAGAAGCCCGACGACAAACCGGCGGAGAAGCCGAAGGCTCCGGCGGCCGAGGCTCCCGTCGCAGCACCACCGCTTCGAGACGCCGAACCCGCACCCGTCGGGCATCGGCTGTGGGTCTCCCCGGTCGCCCGGCGCACCGCGGCCACCCTCGGCGTCGACCTGAAGAGCATCACCGGCACCGGACCACAGGGCGCGGTGACACTGCACGACGTCGAGCACGCCGCCGCCACCGTTCATCACGAGGCACCCGCATCGGTGGTGGCACCGGCGAAACCCGTTTCGGCCGAACCGAAGTCGGCCGCTGAGAAGGCCCGCGCGCGCGGCGCCGCCATGCGGGCGTCGATCGCCGCGGCGATGAGCCGGTCCAAGCGCGAGATCCCGCACTACTACCTCGGCGACGAGATCATCCTCGACACCGCGCTGGCGTGGCTGACCGAACAGAACGCCGGCCTGCCGATCACCGAGCGTCTGCTGCCCGCGGTGCTGCAACTCAAGGCCGTCGCACTCGCCACGCTGAAATTCACTGAGTTCAACGGTTTCTGGCGCGGTGACACCGGCGGCGGCCATTTCGAGCCGGCCGGCGGAACGCACGTCGGCGTGGCGATCTCGTTGCGCGGTGGCGGATTGGTGGCGCCGGCCATCCACGATGTCGCGGAGAAACCGTTGTCCGAACTCATGGCCGACCTGACCGATCTTGTCGCCCGGGCCCGGGCGGGATCGCTGCGGAGTTCGGAGATGTCTGATCCGACCATCACGGTGACGAATCTGGGCGAGAAAGGCGTCGACTCGGTGTTCGGCGTCATCTATCCCGAACAGGTCGCCATCGTGGGATTCGGCAGGCCCGCCCAGCGGGTGGTCGTGGTGGACGGCGGCATCCGGGTCGCCACCACCGTCATCGCCAGCCTGGCCGCCGACCACCGGGCCAGCGACGGGGCGCGCGGCGCGCTGTTCCTGGCAGAGATCAACCGGCTGCTGCAGCAGCCCGGCGAGTTGTAGAAGGGAGTACGGGTGAGCACACCGCAGGAGGTCCGCGCCGGAGTGGTGGCGGAGCTGATGTCGATCGCGCCGGAGATCGAGGAGGGTGATCTCAGCGACACCGAACTGCTGCGCGATCAGGTCGACCTGGACTCCATGGACTGGCTGAACTTCCTGGTCAGGCTGCATAAGCGATTCGAGGTGGACATCCCCGAATCGCAGTACGCCTCGCTCAGGACCATCGACGATCTGACCGGCTACATCACCGCCCACCAGTAACGCACTTTGGTCACGCACGGGGCATTCGTGGCACAATCCGACAATGGTTCAGCTGCCCTCGATCACCCTGAAGGACCCGTCGTCCGCCCTCACCGCCACCTTCGTGCCGTCGGCCGGCATGGTGTGCACATCGCTTTCCGACGGCGGCGTTGAGCTGCTCGGTCAGCGGCGCGGGCTGAACGCCTACCTCACCACCGGTAAGACCATGGGCATCCCGATCCTCTACCCGTTCGCCAACCGGCTGAGCGCCAACGGCTACGCGGTCGACGGCGGCGCGGTGACCCTGACTCCGGGTGTGGGCGGGGTGCGCTCCGACGAGCACGGCCTGGTGATCCACGGGGTGCTGGCGGCCTACCCCGGCTGGCTGGTCACCGAGCAGGAGGACAACCGGTTCATCGCCGACCTCGACTATGGCGGTCAGCCCCGGCTGCTGAGCAGCTTCCCGTTCCCCCACGTGGTCACCCTCGACATCGTGCTGGCCGATCGCGCGCTGTCCATCGAGACGACGGTGACCCCGACCACCTCGGCATCGGTGCCGCTGTGCTTCGGCTTCCACCCCTACCTGACCATCCCAGGTGTGCCGCGTTCGCAGTGGCAGCTGAAGACTCCGCCGCTGCGCCACCTGCCGGTGGACAACTGGGGCATCCCCACCGGGGCGACGGTGGACTGGCCGGCCCAGTCTGAGGAACTCGGCGACAAGGCGCTCGACAACGGGTTCGACGAGGTGCCGCAGGGCGCGGTGTTCACGCTCTCCGGGGGCGAGCGCCACATCGACGTGGTCCTCGACCACGGCTACCCGGCCGTGCAGATCTTCGCGCCCGGTAACGACGACGTGGTGTGCATCGAGCCGATGGCCGCGCCGACCAACGCGCTGCGCAAGGGCGGCTACAACGTCGCGGTGCCGGGTCGCCCGGCCTCGTCGAAATTCACCATCCGCGTCGGCTAACGCCGCGGCTTCCAGACCACCACGGCCGTGTTCTTCGGCATGACGGCGATGTCGCGGCGCGGCGTGCTCCTGGACAGTTCGTCGACAAGTTCCCGGATTCGGCTCTGTAGCGCCTCGACCTGATTGGTCAGTTCGATGATGCGCTTGATCCCGGCGAGGTTGACCCCTTCGTCCTGGGAGAGCCGCTGCACCTCGCGCAGCAACTCGACATCGCGTTCGGAGTAACGCCGTCCACCGCCGGCGCTGCGCTGCGGGGTGACCAGCCCGAGCCGGTCGTAGGTACGCAGTGTCTGGGCATGCATACCGGCCAACTCGGCGGCCACCGAGATCAGGAAGGTGCGCGCTTCGCGCGCGTCGCGCGCGTCCTTGGCCGCGCTCATGTCCGGTTACCCGACCAGCCGGCACGCGGGTCGAATCCGCTTTCCCGCTCGGCGGCGGCGTAGGCCTCCAGCGCTTCGAGCGCGTCGCCTTCCAGGCTCGGCGGTACCGCGACCTTCACGGTGACCAGCAGATCACCGTTGCCGCCGCTGCGTTTCGGAACGCCGCGCCCGCGCACCCGCAGGATGCGACCGTCAGCGGTGCCCTTGGGCACCTTCACGCCCACCTTCCCGTCCAGCGTCGGGACCGAAAGGGTTGTGCCCAAGGCTAATTCGGTGAAGCTTACCGGCACCGTGACGGTCAGGTCATCCCCGTCGCGGCCGAAGACCTTGTCCGGGCGAACGTGCACCGTCACATAAAGGTCCCCGGACGGGGCTCCGCGAAGCCCGGCCTCACCCTGCCCCGCCAGGCGGATACGCTGACCGTCTTCGACCCCGGGCGGGATCCGGACGTTAATGGTGCGGGTCCGGGTCGTCACGCCGGTGCCACGGCACTCGTCGCAGGGATTCTCGATGATCGATCCGCTGCCCCGGCACTCGGTGCACGGTTCGGAGAAGCCGAACGCGCCCTGGTTCCGATTGACCACACCCGCGCCGTTGCAGTTGGCGCACACCTTCGGGCTGGTGCCCGGCCGCGCGCCGCTCCCGTGGCAGTTGGTGCACGGCGCGGGACTGGTCAGGCGCAGCGGCATCGCCACACCCTTGGTCGCTTCGAGGAAGTCGAGCTGGGTCTCGGTCTCGAGATCCTTGCCGCGGCGCGGCCGGCTGGGTCGCGGCTGGGCTCCGCGGCCGAACAGTCCGCCGAAGAGGTCACCGATGTTGGCGCCGCCGTCCTGACCGGCCTGACCGAACAGGTCGTTGAGGTTGAACCCGCCGCCGTCCTCGTAGGTGGTGTATCCGCCACCGCCGCCACCACCGCCGAAGCGACGGCCGAAGCCGCCACCGGCGAACATCCGGCGGGTCTCGTCGTACTCCTTGCGCTTGGCCGGGTCGGTGAGGACGTCCTTGGCCTCACCGATCTCCTTGTAGCGCTCCTCAGCGGCCGGATTGTTGGGGTTGCGATCCGGATGGTTCTCCGCCATCAGCTTGCGGGCGACCCGCTTGATCTCGTCTTCTTTGGCGTCCGAGGAGACGCCGAGAACCTTGTAGAAGTCCTTCTCAACCCATTCGCGCTGAACCATGCGGCGTCACCTCCTTCGGTCTAGTGATCTGATTCTGCGTCGTCGCCCGTCCCGACGGTCTCGACCACGCCGACAAGCGCATGACGCAACACCTGCTCGCCGAGCCGATACCCCTTACGCATGACCTGGCCGATCACCAACTGGTCGGAACCGGCGTCGCCCTCGTGCTGAACCGCCTCGTGCAACGCGGGATCGAAGGCCTCGCCCTCGGCGCCGAATTCGGAGAGTCCGAGGCCCGCCAGCACGCCGGTGAGCTTGTCGGCCACCGCCTTGAGCGGTCCGGTGTCCAGATCGCCGTGGCTGCGGGCGCGGTCGAGATCGTCGAGCACCCCCAGCAACTGGCCGAGCACGACGGCCTTGGCCCGCTCGGCGGCGATCTCGTGATCGCGCAGGGCGCGCTTGCGATAGTTCGCGAAATCGGCCTGGACGCGCTGCAGATCGGCGAGCAGTTCGGCGGCCTTGTCGGCCTCCTCCGGGGTCTCTCCCGCAAAGGCCCCCGGCGCCGGCCCACCGGGGGCCGGCCCGGAGGCCGATTCACGGACTTCGCCGGTCTGCGGGTCGATGCGGCGTTTGTCGGTGACGGTCACCGGCTCGTCGCGATCGCGGTCGCGGTCGGTCACCTGGGCTCCTGATCGTCCTCGACCACCTCGGCGTCGACCACGTCGTCGGCTCCCGAACCGCCCGCGTCACCGCCGCCGGCGGCCTGCTCGGCCTGCGCCGCCTCGTAGATCGCCTGACCGAGGGCCTGGGACTCCTCACCGAGCTTCTCCATCGCCGACTTGATCGCGCCGATGTCGGAGCCGTTCAGAGCCGTCTTGGCCGCGTCGATGGCCGCGTCGATCTTGGCCAGCGCGTCCTCGGGCACCTTCGATCCGGCCCCGCCTTCCTGGCCGGCCTCGCGCTGTTCCTTCACGAACTTCTCGGTCTGGTAGACCAGCGACTCGGCCTGGTTGCGGACGTCGGCTTCCT
Organism: Mycobacterium sp.; assembly: GCA_018882965.1. Taxonomy (GTDB): domain Bacteria; phylum Actinomycetota; class Actinomycetes; order Mycobacteriales; family Mycobacteriaceae; genus Mycobacterium. The sequence goes on from VEQY01000064.1 coordinate 7,676, forward strand.
CGCGCCGCTTGCGGTCCTCGTCGGCGTGCGCCTCGGCGTCCTTGATCATCCGGTCGATCTCATCCTTGGACAGGCCCGAGCCCTCCTGGATCTTGATCGTGTTCTCCTTGCCGGTGCCCTTGTCCTTGGCCGTCACGTGCACGATGCCGTTGGCGTCGATGTCGAAGGTGACCTCGATCTGGGGCACGCCACGCGGAGCGGGCGGGATGCCGGTCAACTCGAAGCTGCCCAGCAGCTTGTTGTGTGCGGCGATCTCACGCTCTCCCTGATACACCTGGATCTGCACCGAAGGCTGGTTGTCATCGGCCGTGGTGAAGGTTTCCGAGCGTTTGGTCGGGATGGTGGTGTTGCGCTCGATCAGCTTGGTCATCACTCCGCCCTTGGTCTCGATACCGAGACTCAGCGGCGTGACATCAAGCAGCAGAACGTCTTTCACCTCACCCTTGAGCACACCGGCCTGCAGCGCCGCACCAACCGCCACGACTTCGTCGGGGTTGACGCCCTTGTTGGGCTCCTTGCCGCCGGTGAGTTCCTTGACCAGGTCGGTCACCGCGGGCATGCGGGTGGAACCTCCCACCAGCACGACGTGGTCGATGCTGGAGACCGGGATGCCGGCGTCCTTGATGACCTGTTGGAACGGAGCCCGGGTACGGTCGAGCAGATCCTGGGTGATCTTCTGGAACTCCGAGCGGGTCAGCTGCTCGTCGAGGAACAGCGGGTTCTTGTCGGCGTCGACGGTGATATAGGGCAGGTTGATCGACGTGGACTGGCTGGAGCTGAGTTCGATCTTCGCCTTCTCAGCCGCCTCGCGCAGTCGCTGCATCGCCATCTTGTCCTTGGTCAGGTCGATACCGGCGCTGGCCTTGAACTTGTCGACCAGCCACTCGACGATCCGGTCGTCCCAGTCGTCGCCACCGAGGTGGTTGTCACCCGAGGTGGCCCTGACCTCGACCACGCCCTCGCCGATCTCCAGCAGCGACACGTCGAAGGTGCCCCCGCCGAGGTCGAAGACCAGGATGGTCTGTTCCTTGCTGCCCTTGTCCAGCCCGTAGGCCAGGGCGGCCGCGGTGGGCTCGTTGACGATGCGCAGCACGTTGAGGCCGGCGATCTGGCCGGCTTCCTTGGTGGCCTGGCGCTGGGCGTCATTGAAGTACGCGGGCACGGTGATCACCGCGTCGGTGATGTCCTCGCCGAGATAGCTTTCGGCGTCGCGCTTGAGTTTCTGCAGGATGCGCGCGCTGATCTCCTGGGCGGTGTACTTCTTGCCGTCGATCTCGACGGACCAGTCGGTGCCCATGTGCCGTTTGACCGACCTGATGGTGCGGTCGACGTTGGTCACCGCCTGGTTCTTGGCGGGCTGGCCGACCAGTACCTCGCCGTTGCGTGCAAAGGCGACCACCGAGGGGGTGGTGCGCGATCCCTCCGAGTTCGCGACGACGACGGGGTCGCCGCCCTCGAGTACCGCGACCACGGAGTTGGTGGTCCCGAGGTCGATGCCGACCGCACGAGCCATGGTGAATTCCTCCTGTAAGCAGTTCCGATGTAAAGCCACTCACGCCTGAGCGGAGTGTGAGCGACCCCGGCTCAAGCCTGCTCTGAGTCGAGGTTTTCTGTCAACTCAGACTTGAGTGGCGTTCACTCAATTCAGTGCTAGTAACCGGGTGCTGCGGGGATTTGTTCCCCAGATCCCGATTCATCCACAACCCCGCTGTTCGGGAGGCTTCCCGTCGGTCATCCGTCCTATCATTCGAACATGCGTTCTAGTAATGGCCAGGCTGCCGCGGCCGCCGTGGAGGCCGTCGACACCGCCCTCGAGGCCCTCGGCGCGGTGGACGCCGACGCCCTCCCGGTGGGCGAGTTGCTCGCGATGGTCGAATCGGTGGAAACAAGCCGCCGGCGGCTGACCGCGGTGGCCACGGACCTCGCCGCCGCGGTGGCCCGCCGCGACCGCGCCGAGATCGGCGGCCCCGGATTCCTCGTGGTCGCCGACACCGCCCGGCTCTCCCCGGCGGAGGCCCGCCGCCGTCTGCGTGACTCCGCCCAATTGGGCGAGCGCACCACCCCGACCGGACAATCCCTGCCTCCCGAACTGCCCGCCACCGCCAAGGCCTGGGGCGTCGGCATCCTCGACACCGAACATCTGCGGGTGATCCAGAAGTTCCTGCACGAGCTGCCCGAGGACCTGCACCCCGATCAGGTCGCCCGCGCCGAGGCGTTCCTCGCCGAGCAGGCCGCCCTCCTGCGCCCCGACCAGCTGCACGCCCTCGCCGCCGTGCTCGCCGAGCGGCTCAATCCCGATGGCCGTTTCACCGACGCCCACCGCAACCGTCAGCGCGGCTTCACCTGGGGACGCCAGCGCCCCGACGGCATGAGCGAGGGTCGCCTCGTCGCGACCCCCGAACTGCGCGCCACCCTCGACGCCCTGCTGGCCAAGTTCGCCGCCCCGGGCCGCTGCAACCCCGCTGATCCCACACCCACCGTCACCGAGGACCCCGCGCCCGAGGTCGCCGATCGCGATCAGCGCACCCACGCCCAACGCCAGCACGACGCCCTGAACGCCTTGCTGCGCAGCCAACTCGGCAACCCCGCACTCGGCCAGCACCGCGGCCTGCCCGTCACCATCGTCGCCACCGCCACCGTTGAGGACCTCTGCACCGGCGCCGGGGTTGCCCACACCGCGGCCGGCACCCGACTGCCGATCAGCGACCTGATCCGGCTGGCCTCCCACGCCTGGCACTACCTCTGCGTCTATCGCAAGCACGACCGTCGCCCGCTCTACCTCGGCCGCACCAAGCGCATCGCCTCCCCCGACCAGCGACTAGTGCTGTATGCACTCGAACGCGGCTGCACCTTCCCCGGCTGCGACAGACCCGGGTATCACACCGAGGTACACCACAACACCGACTGGGTCCGCGGCGGCAACACCGATATCGACGACCTCACCCTGGGCTGTCCGCCCCACCACGCGCTGGCCTCTGAAGCGGGATGGACCACCCGAAAACGACCCGACGGCATCACCGCGTGGATTCCCCCGCCTGAGCACCCTCACCTCAGGGGCGGCACCAACGACACCCACCACCCGGAGCGGCTGCTCGGAGAGTTACCCGAGACCGCCGACGAGCAGACCGAGTAAGTAGGTGACCGCCGCGGCACCGTAGCCGATCGCCAACTGGCGCAATGCGCGGCGCAGCGGTGGCGCGCCGGACAACAGCCCGACGATGATCCCGGTGACCAGCAGCACCAGGCCGACCAGGAGGGCGGCGACGACTTCGGCGGTCGTGCCGCTCAGGCCGAACAGATAGGGCAGCACGGGCACCAGAGCGCCCACGGCGAAGAACAGGAAGCTCGACAGCGCCGCCTTGAATCCGGTGCCGATCGCCGCGTGACGGTCGGCATCGGCCGCGCCGCGGTGGTGTTCGCGCGAGCCGCGCAGAACCTGCTCGGCGTGCGCGGCGGCCTCGGCGGCGGTCATCCCGCGGGCTCGGTAAACCAGCTGCAGCTCGTTGGCATCGAAGTCCAGCCGGTTCAGTGCCGCACCGACGTCGGGGCTCGGGGCCGAGGCCTCCAGCAGTTCGCGCTGGGAACTCACCGACACGTACTCACCGGCGCCCATCGACAGCGCGCCGGCCAGCAGACCGGCGAGGCCGGTCACCAGCACAGCGTGGTTGGGCACCCCGCTGGCACTGACGCCCAGGATCAGCGCGAGGTTGCTGACCAGGCCGTCGTTGGCGCCGAACACAGCCGCGCGGAAGCTGCCGGACAGCCGGTCGCGGCCCCGCGCCGCGAGCGCCCGGATCACCTCCTCGTGGATCCGCTCGTCGGCGGCCATCATCGGGGTGGCATCGGCATCGTTTTCGTAGCTGGCTCGGGCCTCGAAGCGCTGCACCAGTGCCAGCACGAACACCGACCCCAGGTGGCGGGCGAGGAACGCGAGCACCCGGGTGCCCAGATCGGCACGCCGGGGCGCACCGACCCGCTCGCCGAGCAGGTTCAGCCAGTGCTGCTCGTGACGTTCCTCCGCGGCAGCGATCGCGGCCAGGATCTCGCGCTCCTCGCCGTCGTACTTCTGGGCGAGGTCCCGGTACACCGCGGCCTCAGCCCGCTCGTTGGCCAGATGCCGGCGCCATCGACGCAGATCGGCTTCGGTCGGAGCATCGGTCACCGGAACATCTTCGCCCCTCAACCGAAAACGCTGTCGACGAATGCCTCCGTTCCCTGCTTCCAGGCGACGACGAAGTCGCCGGCAGCGTCGCGACTGATCGCCAGTCCGGGACAGAACCAGTCCGCCCCGTCCGGAGTGAAGAAGTGCGGGGAGCCGATGACGCCGCGCGCTCTTCCCTCGTCCCAGTCCGCCCGGACCGCCGCGTCCGTGGCGTCGGCATCCAGCGGAGTCAGGCCGAACCGGGCCGCGATCGGAGCCACGATCTCGGGACGCCCGACATCGAGACCCTCTTCGAACACCGCGTTGCGCAGTGCCATGCCGACGTCCTCGATCAGCCCGGCATCGTCGGTACGCGCGGCAGCGGCGCTCACAGCGAACGCCGCCATGGAGGTCCGTGGGAACGCATCGACGGAGAAGCCGGCGAACAGGTCGGGCCGCACCGAGGCGCGCAGAGCGGTGATCTCCGCACCGATGTGATGGGGATCAAGCGGCTGGCCGTTGATCAACTCCAGCGGCCAGGCGCGGATCCGCAGTCGCGGTTCATCAAGTCCGCGCTCGGTGCGCCGGTCGATGAGCGTGTGCAGTCCCACGTGGGTGAACGGGCACAGCACGTCGGCGAAGACTTCGACGGATCGCATGCGCGGGAGATTACCCGCCTGGTAGGGAACAGGTCATGGCCCGATCGTCTGCTCCGCTGACCCGCCGCGACCGAACGCACTGGCTCTATCTGGGGGTCGTCGTCGCCGCGGTGGCAGGAGTGATCGTCGGACTCATCGCACCCGGCGTGGGTACCAGCCTCGGCTTCCTTGGAACGCTGTTCGTCAACCTGATCAAGATGATGATCGCGCCGGTCATCTTCTGCACCATCGTGCTCGGTGTCGGTTCGGTCCGTAAGGCCGCCACCGTGGGCAAGATCGGCGGACTCGCATTCGCCTACTTCCTGGTGATGTCCACCTTCGCCCTGGCGATCGGCCTGGTGGTGGGCAATCTCCTGCATCCCGGCGACGGGCTGCACCTGACCGAGTCGCTGGCCGGAAAGGGCGCTCAGCTCGCGGACAAAGCCCCGGCGGCAAGCGGTACGGAGTTCCTCGGCAACATCATCCCGACCACGCTCTTCTCGGCGCTCACAGCCGGCAATGTCCTGCAGGCACTGCTGGTTTCGCTACTCGTCGGATTCGCCATCCAGATCCTCGGGGAACGTGGCGAGCCGGTCCTGCGGGCCGTCGAGCATCTTCAGGTCCTGGTCTTCAAGATCCTCGCGATGGTGTTGTGGCTGGCCCCGATCGGTGCCTTCGGCGCGCTTGCCAACGTCGTCGGGCAAACCGGATGGAGCGCGGTGACCAGTCTGCTGACACTGATGCTCGGCTTCTATCTGACGTGCATCGTGTTCGTGTTCGGGTTGCTGGGCCTGCTTCTGCGCGCGGTGTCGAAGGTGTCGATCTTCAAACTTGTCCGCTATCTCGGCCGCGAGTACCTGCTCATCTTCGCGACCTCATCCTCGGAGTCCGCGCTGCCGCGACTGATCGCCAAAATGGAGCACCTCGGCGTGCAACCCAGCACGGTCGGAGTCGTGGTTCCGACGGGATACTCGTTCAATCTCGACGGCACCGCCATCTACCTCACGATGGCTTCGCTGTTCATCGCCGAGGCGCTGGGTGATCCACTTTCGGTCGCCGAACAATTGGCCCTGCTGGCCTTCATGATCGTCGCGTCCAAGGGTGCGGCCGGCGTCAGTGGCGCCGGTCTGGCCACCCTCGCCGCCGGCCTTCAGGCCCACCGGCCGGAATTGCTCGACGGGGTGGGCTTGATCGTGGGCATCGACCGGTTCATGTCCGAGGCGCGTTCGGTGACCAACTTCTCCGGAAACGCGGTGGCCACATTGTTGGTCGGCTCATGGACCGGAACCGTTGACCCGGTAAAGGTCGAGGCCGTGCTGAGCGGGCGCGACCCCTTCGACGAGATCACCATGATCGACGAGCACCCGAACCCGGCTCGCCGGCAGCCCGATCCGACCCCCGACTGACCTCCGGGCCGGTCATTTTCAGCGGGTACGGTGTCGGGATGCCACCGGGTTCGCGACGCTCACGGCGCTCACCACTGGGTGGCCTGCTGGCGGAGTCGGCGCGGCTGGCGTCCGCCGGTGTCGACATGGCCGTCACCACGACGGCACTTGCGGCGGGTGTCGCCGGCAGCGCGGCTCTGCTCGGCGGCATGACCGCCGCACGGACCGGAGGCCGGGCTCTGCGCGCGGTCCCGGGGGCGCGCACGGTGGGGCGGATCGCCGCGGCGATGGCGGTCGAGGCGGTGGGGGGCCCGGCAGCGCGGCGCAGCAGCCACCACCCAGCCGAAGACCAGACCCGCCGCTGGATCGAGGTGCGGGGCCTCAGCGGGCCCGACGCCGACGCGATCGCCGAGGAAGTCCTGGCCGCGGTGCGAGCGGTTCCCGGCGTGGTCGATGCGGTCATCAACCGAACGGTCGCCCGGGTGATCGTCACCGTGAGTCCGGACGGTCCGGCTCAGAGTCTGTCGGCCGTGGTCGTCGAGGCCGAACGCCGTGCCGGCACCGGCGAATCCCTGCGGGATCGGCCGCTCACCTTGCCCGGCGACGACTCGGTCCTCATCGCCCGGGCATTCAGCGCGGCCGCCGCGACGGCAGGCCTCGGGGTGTCGCTGGCGGGCGCGGCGATGCGGTTGCCGGGCCTGCCGAACATCGTCTCGGTGCTGCCGACGGTCGCCGACAACATCCCGGCGATCCGCCAGGAGATTCAGCGCCGGCTCGGCAACGACGGCACCGATCTGGTGTTCTCGGTGCTGAACTCGGCCGCCGCCGCGCTCACCGTTTCGCCGAGCGCCGCCGCAGCGGAGGCGGCGACCAAGACGATGCTGGTCGCCGAGGCGTGGAACGCCCGACTGGCATGGCGCAGCCACGAATCCGAGCTCGCCCGGGGCTGCCCCGAAGGTGGCGTTCCCGCGCACGGCACCGCGATCTTCAACGACGGACCGGGCGAGGAGTACTCGAACCGGGCCGGGCGCCTCGGGCTGATCGCGGCGGCCCTGGCCGGCGCGGCGACCCGCAACCCGACCGTTGCCGGCGCGGCCGCGCTGGTGACCGCGCCCAAACCGACGCGGACCGCGCGCGAGGCCTTCGGTTGCGCGATGACCCGCGGTCTGACCGCGCACCATGACGCTGTCGTCATTCGGCCGCGAGCGCTGCGGGCCCTGGATCGGGTGGACGTCATCGTGATCGATCCGCGCAGCCTCTACACCGACACCCTCATGGTCAGCCGGGTGCGCGGGGTCGACAGCGACCAGCGCGCCCAAGCATGGCAGGCCGCGCGAAGCGCCTTGGCCCGTGGCCGACTGGGGCCGGGCTGGCACCGGCTGTCCTCGATACCCGGTGCGGGACGAACCGGCTCGGCCCTGGTCAGTCCCGTGCGCGATCCGTTCGCCACTGCTGTGGTGGCCGAGGCCCGCCGCGCCGGGGTACGCGTGGTCTCCGTCGGCGACGACGGATTACGCTCGCTGGCACAGGGTTTCGACGCTCTCGTCCCGGCCGCCGGTTCACTGGATGAAACCCTGGCCGCCCTGGTGGACGATCTGGACGCCGACGGTGCGACTGTTGCGCTGATCACCACCTCCGAGATGGCCGCGCAGCACGGTGCCGACGTCACCATCGGCATCACGCGGCACGGGACTCCGCCCTGGGGCGCCGATATCTTCGTGCGGGATCTGCCCGCCGTGTGGCGGATTCTGCGGGCGATACCCGCCGCACGTGCGGCGAGCGCCAGCGGAGTGCGGCTGTCGATGGCCGGCACGGCGATCGGGGCTCTCATGCTCGTTCCCGGTGTGCCCGGCTTCGGGCCGGAGGCGGTCAACGTGAGCGCGCTGGGCGGGTTGTGGGCAGGCTCGCGGAGTGGCGCCACGGTGTTCCGCGGCGCACCGCCGGCGCCCGAACCCGGCCACGAGTGGCACTCGCTGAGCCACGACGAGGTTCGCCGGCTGCTGCCCCGGCCGCCGGAATCCGCCGGGCCCGCTGGTCGCGCGGCCTCCCTGCCGGGACCGCTGGGGCTGGCCCGGTCGCTGGCGGGCGAGTTCCTCGGCGAGATGCGCGCCAACCTCAACGATCCGATCACCCCGATCCTGGCCACCGGCGCGATAGCCAGCGCGCTGCTGGGCTCGCCGCTGGACGCGGTCTTGGTGGGTGGGGTGCTGTTGGCCAATTCCGCGCTGTCAGCCGAACAGCAGATGCACGCCGACCGAGTCCTGCGACGGCTGCTGGCCGTCCAGGACCCGGTCGCCCGGCGTCGGGTCGGCCCCTTGCGGGCCGGGGCGAGCGAGGAGGTGCCGGCCGGATCGCTGCGACCCGGTGACGTCATCGAAGTCCGGGCCGGCGAGGTGATTCCGGCCGACGCCCGGCTCCTTGAGGCCACCACCGTCGAAGTCGACGAGTCAACCCTGACCGGTGAGTCGCTGCCGGTGCCCAAGCAGACCGCGGCCACGCCCGGAGCTCCGCTGGCCGAGCGGGCGTGCATGGTTTACGCCGGCACCACCCTGGTCGCCGGCAGCGCGCTAGCGGTGGTCACCAGCGTCGGGCGGGCCACCGAAATCCGACGCGCGCTGGCGATGGCGCCGGCCCGCCCGCGCCAGATCGGACTGCACCGCCAGCTGAGCCGCATCACCAACCGTGCGCTGCCGTGGAGCATGGCCGGCGGGGCGCTGGTCGGTCTGATCAGCGTGCTGCGCGGCACCGCGCTGCGCGATGCGGTCGGCAGCGCCGTGGCGGTGACGGTAGCCGCCGTGCCCGAGGGCCTGCCGCTGGTCGCCACGCTGGCGCAGCTGGCCGCGGCCCGCAGACTCACCGGTGAGCACGTCCTGATCCGTAACGCCAACTCGATCGAGGCGCTCGCCCGGCTGGGTGTGGTGTGCTTCGACAAGACCGGCACCCTGAGCGAAAACCGGTTGCGGGTCAGGCAGATTCGGCCGCTCTCCGGTCACTCCGCCGCCGAGGTGATCGACGCCGCCATGAGCACCGTCACCGCGCGCGACGGCTACGCCGAGCACGCCACCGACGAGGCCGTCCGCCGCGCCGCGGGCAGTACCTCCGGTGCCGCTGATGCGTACCTCCCCTTTCAGTCCGGCCGACCCTTCGCCGCGGCGTTGGTCGGCACCCGGCTGACGATCAAGGGTGCGCCGGAGATCCTGTCGGCGGGCCTGGACGAATCGCGGCACGAGCCCTGGGCGCCGACGGTCGCCGAACTAGCCGCCGGGGGACTCCGCGTGATCGCGGTCGCCGAGCGGCGGCTCACGGCGCGTCAGGCCGCCCGGGCCGCCGCAGACCCGGCGGCGATGGAGCGGCTGTGCCGTTCGGGCCTGAGCCCGATCGGACTGCTGGGCCTTGCCGACACCCTGCGCGCGGAGGCCGCCCCGCTGCTGGCCGAGCTCCGTGATCGGGATATCCCGGTGCGGCTGCTCACCGGCGACCATCCGGCAACGGCCGCGGCGATCGCCGAGGAACTCGGCCTGGCGGTGTCGGCCGACGACGTTGTCACCGGGACCGACTGGGAGTCGCTGTCGGCCGACGAGCGCATCGAGACGGTGATGTCACGGCAGGTGTTCGCGCGGATGTCCCCCGAACACAAGGTGGAGGTCGTGCAGACACTTGAGCGCGCGGGTCTGGTGACGGCCATGGTCGGCGACGGCGCCAACGACGCCGCCGCCATCCGGGCGGCCAGCGTCGGAGTGGGCGTCGCGGCGGCGGGCAGCGACCCAGCCCGCACCGCGGCAGACGTGATCCTGCTCGACGGCCGGGTCGAGGCCCTCATCGACGCGATGGACGAGGGCGAGCAGCTGTGGCGGCGGGTGCAGTCCGCGGTGTCGGTTCTGCTCGGCGGAAACGCCGGCGAGGTGGCCTTCGCCTTGATCACCAGCCTGCTGACAGGCCAGGCCGTGCTCAACGCCCGGCAGATGCTGTTGGTCAACATGCTGACCGATGCGCTGCCCGCGGCCGCGCTCGCGGTGAGCCGCCAGGACGGGACGGCGACTTTGGACCGCGACGAGGCCGCGA
>VEQY01000001.1 GCA_018882965.1 Mycobacterium sp.
CTCCGGGAACGTCCACCACCATGGACCATGATCCGACCGCCCAGTAGGCGTTACCCCTCCACCCGGGACGTTCCAGCAGCGCATCGTCGCTCTCGTACTTCGTCACCTCAACGCACCGGGGCCTGTCCTCGCCGCACGGCGTCATCACCCACGTCACCCCCGACTCCCGCGTCACGTAACGGAAGGAGTACAGCCCGGCCGCGTTCTCGCTGATCTGATCGGCGGCCCGGGCTGGGCTGCCCGCCCCGACTGCGATGCAACAGCCGGCCGCCGCAAGCAGCGCCGTCGTCGATTTGAGGTACACCGGTTCGTCTTCCCTCCCTCCACGAGGAATGTAACCCCTGTCGTCACCGGTCTGCTGGCGATCGCCCCTGCCCTGTAGCGTGACCGCGGTGTATTTAATTCGCGTCGTTTCCGCCATCCTGTCCGCCCTGATCCTCGCCTCGTGCGGCTCCGCCAAGGACGCCGCCGGCCCGGCCGAGACGCCCACGCCCTCCCCAGGTTCGTCAGCCGTCAAGGCGGCCGGGCCGACCTGCCCGGCTGACCCGCCGGCCAGTACCGCAGCCCCAGAGTGGACCCTGGCCGGGGCCACCGGCAGTGTGTCGGTCATCGGTTCCACCGACACCGCCGCGCCGCTGATCGACGTGCAGGCGCCGTTCAGCGTCACCCAGACCCAGGTTCAGACACTGCGCGCCGGCGACGGTCCGGTGGTTGCGCCGACGGCGACGGTGCTGGTCTGCTACCTGGGTGTCAACGGCCGCGACGGCCGCGCGTTCGACAGCAGCTTCGAGGGCGGTCCCCCGGTCGACTTCCCCCTCGACGGGGTCGTACCGGGCTTCCAGAAGGCCATCGCCGGGCAGACGGTCGGCTCGACCGTCGCAGTCGCGATGACCTCGGCGGACGGCTACCCGGACGGTCAGCCCAGCGCGGGAATCCAGCCCGGCGATTCGCTGATCTTCGCGATCACGATCCTCGACGCCGCCTAGCCTCGGTCTGACTCACCACGATCGTGGGAATGGTTCCCGCGGGAGCGTCGGAGGCCAGGCCGGCGAAATACGTGCCCGACCACATCCACAGACCGCCCTGCAGTCGCAACGAGTTGCGCGCGGTCGGGGCGTCGTCGTTGGCGTAGCCGAGCATGCCGGACAGCACGGTCGCCTTGCTGATCATCAGGTAGGCCGAGCTGAGGTTGACCAGTGCGACGTAGGACGTCGCTGAAAACCCGCCCGGGGCGATTCTTCGCCAGACCGCCTCGCCGACGTCGGTCGTGTTCTCCAGCAGCGAGGTCCACGTCGCCATGGTGCGCCAGCGGGTGTCGGGCGGGTCGGCGAGACTCACCAGCGCGCTGTCGTAGCGGTTTGCCAGCTCGATCGGGAAGGCGGTCGAGTCGCATGCCAGGAAGCTGGTACAGGTCAGGGTGTCCTTCATCGACGGCACACCGGGAGGGGGGTTGTCGAGCAGGTACTCCAGGTAGCCCCGGTTGTATCCGTACAGGCCCAGCAGGACCGGCGTGAAGGCGTTGGTCAGGCTGGTCACCGCCCACGGGCTGGAATCCTGTGCCCAGGTGGTGAACAGGCCCGCCAGCCCGCCGAACAGTCGGAAGCCGAACCGCGAGATCAGGTTCAGGCCCCCGGCCTCGGCGGGCGGAGCCGGTGCCGGGGCGGGAGCCTCAGTCAGGTTGTCGCGCAACCAGATTCCACCGAAGTAACCCGAGACCGCCAGGTTGCCCAGCTGGACGCGGACGTCCTCGCGGCCGGGTGCCGGTTCGGCCAACTCGGTCAGGCTGGCCACCGCGAGATCGCCGAAGAAGAACTGCGGGCTGTCGTCGGGATCCCCGCCCGCGGCGACATAGGCCTCTGCGACGTCGGTGATGTCAGCGTTCGACACCGTGAACGAGAGCCCGTTGCGGACCGGCATCGGTGGCAGATCGACCGACACGGCTGCGTCGGCACGGGCGGTGCCGCCCGCCGCGGCCCGCGCCGCCGCCGCCGGTCGCTTCTTACTGTCCGCTGCAGGAGATGCCGCCACCCGGTTCGCCTGCCGTCGTTGCGACACCGCCTTGGGCGCGGTGCGCGCGGCGGTCACCGGACCGGCCTCCCGGGAGATCGGGGCGGCGGTGGCCGAGTCGGGCCCGCCTTGCGCTGCGGTGTCCGCCGCCGCGTCCGATGCCCCCGCCAACACAGCCGCGCCGGTCCCCAGCGCGACGGCCAATCCCCCGACGCACCCGCGCCACAGTGCGGCCCCCATGGCGACGACGCTATCAGTCCAGCAAAGCCGGACCGGGGACTCGGGGGTGCTCAGGCATCTACTACTACTGCGGACTACTACCGAGGACTGCGGGTCCGGAAGTATTCGGTGCCCTCGACACCGCCGCGGGGCAGGATCCGGTCCAACCAGCCGGGCAGCCACCAATTCCCCCGGCCCGCCAAGACCATCAGGGCGGGAACCAGGACGCAGCGGATGACGGTGGCGTCCAGGGCGACGGCAAAGGCCAGGCCGAGGCCGAACTGTTTAATGGTCGGGTCCTCGGAGAGGACGAACGCGCCGAACACCGACACCATGATCAATGCGGCAGAGGTGATCACGCGTGCGCTGCGTGCGAGTCCCCGAATCGCCGCGGTCTTGTCGTCGGCGCCCGCGTCGTGCTCCTCTTTGATGTGACTGACCAGGAACACCTCGTAGTCCATCGACAGCCCGAAGAGGATGGCGAACATCAGCACCGGTACGAACGAGGTGATCGGCACCTCACCGCTTAGGCCGATGAGCCGGGTGCCCCAGCCCCACTGGAAGACCGCGACCAGCATTCCGTAGGCGGCGCCTACCGCGAGCAGGTTCATCACGGCGGCCTTGGCGGCGATTAGTGGTGAGCGGAAGGCGAAGACGAGGAGCAGGAAACTGAGCAGGACGACGACCAGGATCGATTTGACGAGGGTGTCCTGAATGGCGTCCGCCACGTCGATGTAGGCGGCGGTGATTCCACCGACGTGAGCGACGAGTCCGGTGCCGCCCACCGCCTGGGGGATCGTCTCGGAACGGATACGCCGCACGAGATACGCGGTCGTCTCCGCCTGTGGCGGCGAGCGCGGAATGACCTCGATCACGGCGGCGGTGCGGGGGGCGTTGACCTCGGTCGGGAGCAGCGCAACCACGTCGGGGTCGGCCCGCAACCGCTGCTCGAGGTCGGTGAGGGCCTGCTCGTCGTCCGGTTTGCCCGGCAGGCCGACAGCGATGGTCAGCGGACCGTTCGCCCCCGGGCCGAAGCCCTTGGCGACCATGTCGTAGGCGATCTTGATCTGCGAGTTCTTCGGCGCGGCAGCAGTGTCGATCTGGCCAAGGTCCAGCGAGAGCACCGGAATCGCCATGAACAGCAGAACCGCGGTGGACGCGACGGCGGCAGGCCAGGGGTGATCGGCGATCAGCCGTCCCCAGCGCTCCCAACCCCGGTTATCGGTGGTGCCGGTTCGCGCCCACGGCAGCCGCCAGGAGTCCACCCGGCTGCCGGCGATCGCCAACAGCGCCGGCATGAGGGTCACCGCGGCCAGGATCGCGGTGATCACCGCTACTGCCGAGAACATCCCCATCGAGCGGACCAACGGCAGGCGGGTGACCGCCAGCGAGCACAGCGCGAGGATGACCGTGACGCCGGCGAAGACCACCGCTGCGCCGGACGTCGCTACCGACCGCGCGATCGACTCGGGAATTCCCATGCCCTCGGCGATCTGCTCACGGTGCCGGGCGAGGATGAACATCGAGTAGTCGATCCCCACCCCGAGGCCGATCATCGAGGCCAGCGCCGGTGCGGCCGTCGGCAAAACGGCGACGTGCGAGAGCAGCATGATCGCACTTAGCCCGGTCACCAGCCCGAACAGGGCGTTGACTATCGGAAGCAGCATCGAGGCCACAGAGCCGAAGGTGAGCAGCAGGATCAGGAGGGCGAAGACGATACCGACCCAACTGCTGCTGTTGTCCGAGCCACGGACGCTCTGCGCATAGTAGAGCTTTTCGCCGATCGAGCCGCCGACTGCGGTTTCCAGGCCGGCGGCTCGCAGGGGCTTCTGGATCGCATCGACGGCGACCTGCGCTTGGTTGGCGGTGTAATCGTCGACCGGGCGCTGCAGGGACAGCGCGATGATGGCCGTGCTCCCGTCAGCGCTGAGCCCGCCGGGAGTCGTAAACGGGTCGCTCACCGACGAGACGTTTGGCGCTGATCGAGCGGCCAGCACAGCTGAATTCAATGCAGACCGCGTCGACGGGGCGGTCAGCGCCGATCCGTCGCGAGCCCGTACCACGATCGGATCCGGCTGCATCGCCACGCTCGGGTAACGCTGTTCAAGCAGTGCAACGGCCTGCGCACTGTCGCTACCCGGCACGGTCAAGTCGTCGGCCTGCCGAGGTCCCGTCACCACAACCCCGATGCCGAGGACTATGACCAGTAAAATCCATGCGACCAGGATGGGCCGGCGGGCCCGGACGCAGAACAGGCCCAGTCGGTACAGTGCACCCGTCATAGCGCGCAGGTGTTGTCGGCCGTCATCGTGCCGCGGCGATCAGTTCGGCAGTTTCGCTCTGCACCGCTTGAGCGTACGTGGCTACGCGCAGCCGTACCGGCAGTCGCTCAAGCGAACTGGTCGGATTTGCGCGGATGCCAGCCTGCTCAAACCGGGCGTGGCGGATCGTGGATCGGACGCCGGGTGAACACCAGGTTCATCCGCACCGGCCCGATCCGCTGTCTCAACTCGGCCAGCAGCTCGGCCCGGATGTCGTCTTGTTCGTCGACGGTCAGGGCCCCGGCATACGAGACGTGCACGTCGATGTCGGCCACCTTCCCCCGCCGCACGGAGAAGACGTCGACCAGCCCGAAGGCCTGCTCGACAGCGGGTCCGTGCTCGCGGGCGACGTCATTCAGGGCGTTGCGCACCGCGTCATCGGTGTCGCCGTCGGTCCGGCGACCGGAGAGCCGGCCGAACTCCAGTCGGACCTGTCGCAAGGGCTCCCACACCAGCAGCGCACAGATCATCAGCACGATCAGGCTGTCGGCGATTTGGCGGATGTCGAAGCGCGGCGAGGTCAGCCAGGTTCCGCCGGGCAGCACCGCCACGGCCAGCAGCGCGACGCAAATGCCGGCACTGACCCATGCGTCGAGTTTTGCGGCTTCGGCCTCCACCTTCAGCAAAGACGAGATGCCGCCTATCGACCGGTTGTTGCGTTTGTGGTTGGCCACCACGAGGAACCCGACCACCGCGGCGAACGCTGTGTAGACCGCCGCCAAACCGAATTCGGGCAGCTCACCTTTGCCGGTGACCAGATAGTCGACGACCTTGGCGCCGTTGACCGCCACCCCGGCCACGACCACCCCGAGGATCATCAGCGACCGGAACAAAACGTAGAGGTTTTCCAGCGCCAACCGGCCGCGCGGCGCCTGCGGTCCCGGCGGCGCGGCGGCGATGCGGGCCAGCCCGATCGCCAGAAAAGCCGTGCCGGCGTCGATCAGCGAGATGGCCCCGTCCAGCTGCGTGGCCGCCACGGAGGTGACCGCGTAGGCGACGAAGCCCAGGATGCCCAGGGTCAGGGTCGCCCACAGGTGCACGCGAAGGCTGCGGGTCTCGACCCTGAGCACCGTCTGGTCCGAGGGCTGGTTCATGTCGC
Source organism: Mycobacterium sp. (assembly GCA_018882965.1). Lineage (GTDB taxonomy): Bacteria > Actinomycetota > Actinomycetes > Mycobacteriales > Mycobacteriaceae > Mycobacterium. Next base: position 5,647 of record VEQY01000001.1, read on the forward strand.
TCCGATTATGGCGTGGCGACGCTAGTGTGAGCACCAGCCGATCGCGGCGGATCGGACGTGCCGCCGGAAGGAGAACCCCGTGAGCTCAGCCGAAGAGCGGGCCGCCCAGTTGGCTCTGGTCTCCAGACTGAAGACCTCCTACCCCGAGATCCCCGGGTTCCCTCCCCCGGATCTGATCACCCACGACGTCTTCCTGGCGTACATGAAGAACGCCCACGACGTCGGCGGCGAACTGGACGTTCCCGAGGTCTACGAGAACAAACAGGAAGAGCAGTGGGAGCTGATGACCTACGTGCTCTGCGAAGTCCTGGGCTGGCGGGGTATCTGGCTGTCCGAGGAGCGGCGGCGGATCGGCAACGTCGACGTCGGCCGGTCGGTGTACTGGGGTCTGCCCTACTACTGCCGCTGGCTGTGGTCGGTCGGCCGGGTTCTGATCGAGAAGGGCCACATCAGCTGGGGCGAGTTGACCGAACGGCTGGCCGAGGTGCAGGACCGCTACGCCGGGCCCCTCAACGGCCGCCTTCCCGACGCCGCACCCAAGTCGGCGGGCGACGGAGCGAGTGTGCGGCGCAACGAGCATCACCGCGAGGCGGTCGGCATCGGCGATCCGCAGATCTTCGCCGGCAAGGCCGGGCCCGCCAAGTTCAAGCCCGGTGACCGGGTGCGGGTACGCGAGTTGCCGGCACTGTTCTACACCCGCACGCCGGAATACGTCCGCGGCGCGAAGGGCGTCATCGCCGAGGTCTCCTATGAGAGCCCGGCTCCCGAAGACGAAACCTGGGACCGTCCCGAGGCCCGACCGGAATGGTTCTACATCGTGCGCTTCCGCCAGGCCGACCTGTGGGACCACTACACCGGCCCCGCGAACGACACCCTGCAGACCGAGATTCCCGAGCGCTGGTTGGAGGCCGCCGATGCCTGAGCACGATCACGGACACGATCACGGACACGATCACGCGCGCACGGTCAAGCCGATGGTCGATGAGATCACCGACTTCGAGGTCCTGGAAATCGCGCTGCGTGAACTGTGCATCGAGAAAGGCTTGTTCACCGCCGAGGAACACCGGCGGATGACCGAATTCGCCGAGCAGATCGGACCCACGCCCGCTGCCCGGCTGGTGGCGCGGGCCTGGACGGACCCCGAGTTCAAGAACCTCGTGCTGACCGACCCGCTGGCGGCGAGCAAGCAGGTCGGGGTGGACTGGCTGGATCCGACCGGCTTCGGCACGCCCAGCGATTTCGTGGCCTTCAAGGTGCTCGAGGACACCCCGTCGGTGCACCACGTGATCGTCTGTGCGCTGTGCTCGTGCTACCCGCGGCCCATCCTGGGCAACTCGCCGGAGTGGTACCGAACCCCGAACTACCGGCGGCGGATCGTGCGCTGGCCACGACAGGTGCTCTCCGAGTTCGGTCTGGATCTGCCCGACGACGTCGAGGTTCGGGTGGAGGACTCCAACCAGAAGCACCGCTTCATGGTGATGCCCCTGCGACCGGCGGGCACCGACGGCTGGACCGAAGACCAGCTGGCCGAGATCATCACCCGGGACTGCCTGATCGGCGTCGCCCTGCCCAAGCCCGGCGTCACCACCAACGTCATCACCAAGACCCGCCCGGCCGTCCGCCCGATCGCGGAGTGATCGCGATGACCGATCAGCGCATCGAGGTTCTCGACGAGATCGTCCAACGCAACCAGGTCTGGCCGGTGATGGCCGCCAAGTACGGCGTGGAGAACCCCCTGCCGCCGTGGAAGACCAGCCTTGACGGCCTGTGCGACGTCCTCGATCAGGTCTGCGACGAGACCGGACTCGAACTCTCCTTCAAGCAGCGTCGCGACGAGGAGGATGAACTCTCGGCGACCCGGTACGCCGATCTGCCCTACCCGGAGAGCCAACTGGTTTCGCTGGCGCATTCCCTGCTGGCCCGCGGCCTCATCGACGAGCAGGAGCTTCGGGTCCGGCTGGCCGGCATCCGCGCCCGGCTCGAAGCCTGAGCACCCGTGCCGCTGGTCACCTACGAGGTGCGCGACCACGTTGCGACCATCACGCTCAACCGACCCGAAGCCCGCAACGCGATCAACGGCGCACTGCGCGAAGACCTCAACGCGGCCTGGGATCGGTTCCGTGACGACGAGGACGCGTGGGTCGGCATCCTGGCGGCCAACGGCACCACCTTCTGCGCCGGCGCGGACCTCAAGGACAGCGAGGGCGCCGTCGGCCGATTCGGCGGAACCTTCTGGGAGAAGCCCACCATCAACTCCTTCGAGAGCGGTATGGAGCTCTTCAAGCCGACGATCGCCGCCGTGAACGGCCCGTGCATCGGCTACGGACTGACCGGAGTGCTCTTCTGCGACTTCGTGATCGCCAGCACCGACGCGGTGTTCTGCTACCCCGAGGTGCGAATCGGGACACCTACGATCGTCGGGGCGATCCGGCTACCGCACCGCATCGGCTGGGCCAACGCGATGGAACTGCTGCTGTCCGGTAAGCCGATGAAGGCCCAGCGCGCCAAGGAGACCGGCCTCGTGTGGAAGGTGGTCTCCCCCGACGAACTGCAGTCCCAGGCCCAGTCGTGGGCACGGGTTCTCGCCGAAGCCGCTCCGCTGGCCCAGCGGGCCACCAAGGAAGTGGCCTGGCGCACCGCGGACATGGGCTGGATAGAAGCGGTGCGTTTCGGGGAGGTGATGCGCAAGGTGGTCAACTCCACCGCGGATGCCGCCGAGGGCATGCGGGCCATGCGGGAGAAACGCGCGCCCCAATGGGGAGGCAGGTAGGGCGCTGGCCGTGGCGGGTAGGCGCTTACGGCGTCTGGCGAGACGGATCGGACCCAGACCGCAGCGGCACGATCGAGAAACGCTCGCGCACCTGTTCAAGCGGCAGGTGCGCCAGGGAGAGATGGTCCACCTGGCTGAGATCGGTCGTGCACTGCGCACCCCGGGCGAACCCTTCGCCGAGGAACTCCGGGACTCCCTCGCGATCGAGGGTCGCCACCTTGGCGCGGATGTCGCCGTGGTTGAGGACGCCGGACTCGTGGATAGACATCGTCAGCAGGAATTCCAGCCAGTTGTGGCGGGAGTCGTTAGTCGCCAGCAGGAATCCTGATCGCGCAATCTCTCCCGGTGCGGTCGGCTCATAACCCGTGATCACGTGATTCATGTCGTGGTTGACGTAGTGGGCCGGTAGATGAATGTCGTCGCCGGGGAGTTCGATATTGTTGCGGCGGTAGAACTCCAGATATTGATAGCCCAGCGTGTCCTCGGGCAGATCACGCAGGGCTCGGAGGCGATCGGCGAGAGCATGATCGGGTTCATCGAGGCGAAGGTACCGATCCCGCAGGGACAACTCCGAAATCTCCGGCAGGATCTGTTGATAGCAGCGTTCCAGATCCGTTGCGGCCGCCTCGGCGCCCTTCACGATCGCGGTGCGTGTCGTCTCGATCTCCACGTTATCGATACCCATCGCTGCGACGTACGCGGCTGCCAGGTCTGCCTGCTCGAGTGACATCGGGTGACGGCACAGTTCGAGGGTCATCATCATCTCGGCGAACCGCAGCCGCGCATCGGGCCGCTGCAGCGCCGCCGCGGCGTCGTCAGCTGAGAGCGGAGTCAGGTTCGCGACGTCGATATCGTCGCGATTCCACAGATGCCGGGTGATCGAGTCCAGAACGATCATCTGCTCAGCGGTCGGCCCGGTGCTGATCGAGACACCCCCGAGAAGGCCGGCGACTACGGGGCCGACCTCGTCGTCGAGCAGGATCTGCATCGCGGGCTCCTCCGGTTGTGCGGAACGTGGATCGCAGCCCGCTGGCCCGGACTATGCGGCGCCAACTTACCGGAGCGGGCCGTCGCCGCGCGCCGGGGTCCGAGTCACTTCGGCCGGGTTCCGACTTCCAGGCCGGCCAGCTCCGAGGTACCGTCGAAGAGCACCCGGCCCGATTCGCGGACAGTGAGGCGCAACCGGCCCCCGAGGTGCTCGAAGTCGCTGTCGATGTTGCGGCGCTCGGCGGGCAGCGGTACCGGAAGCACGTGCGGCGGCAGATGCCTACCGTCACCCTCGATATCGATCTCGTATCGCGGGGAGCGCCCGTGCAGTGACCACTGGTTGTCGCCGATCCGCGACCGAACCAGCAGCGGGGGTGTCATCCGGATGACCCTGGTCCCGAGCCGCACGATGATCCCGTTGACGTCGCGCGCGATCGGCCCCAGGGACAGCAGACCGCCGGAGAAGGCGACGCAGACGTCCGCCTCGCCGAAATCGTGCGCCTGTCCCCACCACCACCGCAGCGGGAAACCGGCGCCCCAGTTGCGTTCGGCGTAGAGCTTGGCGTCGGTGAAACTCCACTTCTCCCCCGCGTACTCGACGGTGCCGCTTGCCCGGCCGCCCAGGTAGTAGGGGTGCCAGTACTGGTTGAGGAACGGGATCGCCGAGAACACCCCACCCCCGCCGAAGGCCTTGGGCCAGACGACCCGGTCGGCGAACTGCATGTCCAGTTTGAGGTCGCCCAGTGCGAAGCGCACCTCGTCGGCTCCGACCTCGAAGTTCTCGGCGGTGTCGCCCGCCGTCACGCGGAAGGGCGGGAAATGGGCGCGCGCACCCATCAGCGCCGCCGAACGCACCACCTGCCCCGGGTGCACGGCTACCGCGGTGGTAGACCAGTCACCGCTCGGGTTGCGATTGACGCTGCACAGCGCGATCAGCGCCCGGCCGGTGGCCTCGTCGGAGACCCGCCAGAACCACCCCTCCATCTCGGTGCCGTGGGAGGGCAGAGGATTGCCGAACGGCACGTCGGCGCCGGTGCGCCGATAGAGGTTGACCACTTTCCCGAGCATCTAGGTCAACCTATCGTGCCCACTGCGGTCGGCGCCCGGCGCTCGGCTCAGGCAGGTCCGCCGGATGGCCCCGGCTGGCAGCGTGGGCTCGAAATCGACACGCCGGTCGGTCCCCCGGCCCACAATGGACGCATGTCAGGACACGTCTCCCCCGGTGCGGTCGCCGCACCGGATACCGCGCCGCTTCGCGGGTTCGTCCGGGGCATGACCGAACTCGTCTCCGGCGACTCCGCCGAGAACGTCATCCTGGCCCGGGGTCGTGACCTGCTCGCGCAACTCATCGCCACGCAAGATTGGCTGCCGGAGCCCTTCGCCACCGCCCGCACGGACCGCTACGCCCAATACCTCTTGCACTGCGATCCGATGGAACGCTTCAGCATGGTCAGCTTCGTATGGGGACCGGGTCAGCGCACGCCGATACACGACCACACCGTATGGGGACTGGTCGGCGTGCTTCGCGGCGCCGAACGCAGCGACACCTTCGAACTGCGTGACGGTCTACCCCGCGCGACGGGCGAGAGCCAGGTGATGACGGCCGGGGAGATTGACGCCGTATCACCGACGATCGGTGACTGGCACCGAGTCACTAACGAATCCGATGGTGTGTCCATCAGCATTCACGTCTATGGCGGGAACGTTGGCAGACTTGCCCGTCACCGACTCGACGAAGAGGCCGGCCGCCTCGTCGACTTCGTTTCCGGCTACGACAACACCACCGTGCCCAATCTCTGGGGTAACTCCGCACCCGTGCCGTGCTGAGCCAGGTTCAGGCGATGATGCGAACCAGATATGGCGCCATGTCGTTGGTGCGCACCGGCGACACCTTGACGCCGGTTTCGGTGACCTCGAGCATCTGATCGTTCCCGAGGAACATCGTGACGCTCTGGCTGCCGTCAGGACCGTAGAAGATCAGGTCGGCCGGCAGAGCCTGGGCCGGAGTGACCTTCTGGCCGACGTTGTACATCGCTCCGGACGAGCGCGGCAGTTTGGCGCCGACCCCGGCGTAGACGTACTGAATCAGGCCGGAGGAGTCGAAACCGACGATTGTCGCGCCGGTTCCGGTGCCCAGGCTGGGCCCGTCGACGCCCCCACCGCCCCACGAGTACGGCACGCCCTGCTGGGCCATGCCCCGGGCGATGACGAAGCTGACCGCTTGCTCGCGGGTGACCGGTGCGGCTGACACGGCTCCGGTTCCGGCCACCAGGAACAGCATGCTGAGCGCAAGGGTCAGGATGCGCTTCATCGTTTTCACCTATCTCTTCTCGCTCTTCTCGATCGTCTCGGCTCCGGCATGCGCCGGGCCGGATTTTCTCTTCCACCACTGTGACAACATCGCCGGGCTAGGTCATCCCGAGCGAGGCGTCTTCGCAGGGGGTTTGTCCGAACCGTGACGCAACGGTGTCCGAAGCGGCCCGGATGGTGTCCGAACAGTTGCGCTGTCCACCCGCGGCTGGTGCGCTGGCAAACTCCCGGTAGACTTCGCTCCCATGACAGCGACCCAGACTGCCCTGCCCAGCGGGCAGGCCATCGATGCCGCGATCGCGGAGGGGCAACGGGCCTACGAGCTCGACCGTCAGCACGTTTTCCACTCGTGGTCCGCGCAGGCTCAGCTCAAGCCGATGACGATCCTGGCGGCCCAGGGCTCCTACGTCTGGGACGGCGAGGGCAACCGGCTGCTGGACTTCTCCTCGCAGATGGTCAACACCAACATCGGTCATCAACACCCGTCAGTGGTGGCGGCGATCGCCGAGCAGGCCGCGAAGTTGTGCACCATCGCCCCGGCACACGTCAACGCTGCCCGGTCAGAGGCAGCCCGGCTGATCGCCGAGCGCACCCCGGGTGACCTCAATCGGGTGTTCTTCACCAACGCCGGCGCCGACGCTGTTGAACATGCGGTGCGCATGGCGCGCCTGCATACCGGACGCTACAAGGTGCTCTCGCGCTACCGGTCCTACCACGGCGGCACCGACACCGCGATCAACCTCACCGGTGACCCACGCCGCTGGGCGAACGACTACGGCAGCAGCGGCGTCGTGCATTTCTTCGGGCCGTTCCTGTACCGCTCGGCGTTCCACTCCGACACCGAGGAGCAGGAGACCCAGCGTGCGCTCGAGCATCTGGAGCAGAAGATCGCGCTGGAGGGTCCGGCGACCATCGCCGCTGTCATATTGGAATCGGTGCCCGGCACCGCCGGCATCATGGTCCCGCCGCCCGGATATCTGGCGGGCGTGCGCGAGATCTGCGATCGCCACGGCATCGTCCTCATCGCCGACGAGGTGATGGCCGGCTTCGGCCGGACCGGAAAGTGGTTCGCGATCGACAATTTCGACGTCGTGCCCGACCTGATCACCTTCGCCAAGGGCGTCACCTCCGGGTACGTGCCCCTCGGCGGTGTGGCGATCAATGATTCGATCTATGCGACCTTCGCCGACCGGCCCTACCCCGGCGGGCTGACCTACTCGGGGCACCCGCTGGCGACGGCGTGTGCCGTGGCCACCATCAACGCGATGGAGGACGAGGGCATGGTCGCCAACGCCGCGCGGATCGGCGAGCGGATCCTCGGTCCGGGTCTGCGGGAACTCGCTCAGCGGCATCCCTCGGTCGGCGAGGTCCGCGGGCTCGGCGTGTTCTGGGCGGTCGAACTGGTCGCCAATCCGGCCACCCGGGAGCCGCTGGCCCCCTACGGCGGTTCCAGCCCGGCGATGAATGCGGTCCTCGGAGCCTGCAAGGCGGGTGGGTTACTGCCGTTTGCGAACTTCAACCGCATTCACGTCTGCCCGCCCTGCAACGTCAGCGACGCAGAAGCCGCCGAGGGTCTTGCCATCCTCGACCAGGCTCTCGAGGTTGCCGACCAGCACGTCACCGGCTGATCGGCCGGTGCGGATCAGTACGGCGACGTGTGCTGGGTCAGCACGAAGAACAGCAGTCCGAGGCTGATCAGCAGGTTCAGCGCCAGCAGGATCGCCCCTGACACGACGGCGGCCCGAACCCAGCGCTGACGTCGCCGCCCGCGTTGCGCATGACGTTGCTCACGCTGGAAAGCAGTCGCCACCAGCGCGAAGTCCATGTCGACCAGTTCCCGGGGGGTGGCCGCTCCCCCGGCGGCGATCTCGCGCAGGCGAGCGGCCGGGAGATGCACCCCCACCGCGCTGAAGCGGCGGCTGAGCCGCCGATCGGACCACGTCGTCATCGTGGTCCAACTGTAGGGCGGCGCGGTCTGGCGAGGAGGCAAAAGTCGGGCCTAAGCTGGTGGCAACCCGACAAGCTGACAGGGAGCACACGATGACGCGCACGATCGCACACGGGAATCGGACCGGTTACGCCACCCTCGGAGCCGGAGGGTTGAGCCGCGATTCCTTCCCCCTGAGGCTCTTCATCAAGGGCAGCGCCAAGCAGTGGAATCCGGCCGACATCGACTTCAGCCAGGATGCGCGGGACTTCGCGGCGATGACCGACGACGAACGAAAGATGACCACGATGCTGGCCTCCCAGTTCCTCGCCGGCGAGGAATCGGTCACCCAGGACCTGCAGCCGTTCGTCGCGGCCATGGCCGCCGAGGGCCGGTTCGCCGACGAGATGTACCTGACGCAGTTCCTCTACGAAGAGGCCAAGCACACGTTGGCGTTCCGGCTGTGGTTCGACGCCGTCGGCCTCTCGACCGACCTGCACGAGTTCATCGAGTTCAACGAGCCCTACATGCAGATCTTCACTCGGGAACTGCCCGCCAGCCTCTACGCACTTGAGCAAGACAGCGGTCCGATCAATCAGGTTCGCGCCTCGGTCACCTACAACCACGTCGTCGAGGGATGCCTGGCACTGACCGGGTATCACGGCTGGAACAAGGTGTGTAACAGCCGCGGGATCCTGCCGGGTATGCAGAAGGTCATCAAGCACATCGGAGACGACGAGCGCCGGCACATGGCGTGGGGCACCTTCACCTGCCGCCGCCACGTCGCGGCTGACGACTCGCTGTGGCAGGTCGTTCAGGATCGCATGGCTGAGTTGATGGGCCCGGCGATGGAGACCGTCGCGGTCAGTTTCGGGATATTCGACAACAAGCCCCCGTTCGGTATCGACCCGGCGGAGATGGGCGCCTACGCGGCCGACAAACTGTCTCGCCGCCTTGGCGCCATCGAATCCGCCCGCGGTGCCGACTTGCGGCTCATCGACCGCGACGCTTCTCCCGAGGCCCTCGAGGAGCAGTTCCACACCGAGGACCAGATGGCCCTCAGCGGCTGACCCTGACGGGGGAACTGATTCAGCAGCGACTCAGAAGTGGTAGGTGTCCGACGGGGCGGGCACATGCACGGCCTGATCGTCGAACTCCGACACCTGGATGCCGTAGGCGCGCGCTAGGCCGATGATCTTGTTCGCGCGCGCGATGCGCGGAAGGTCTGAGCCGTTGCGGATCTCGCCGCCGTCCCGCTCGAACTCCGCGAGGAACTCCTGCGCCCAGGTGATCTCGTCCTGGGACGGCGACAGGCCCTCGTTGACGGTCGGGCACTGGTCAGGAGTGAGGCAGATTTTGCCGGTCATCCCGAACTCGGCGGACACCGCTGTGGCCTCACTCAGCTTGAGCGCGCTGGAACCCACGGTCGGACCATCGATCGCGCCAGGCAGACTGGAGGCCTTGGCGGCGATGGTGAACCGCGAACGCGCGTAGGCCAGGGTCAACGGGTTCTCGCCGAACCCGGTGTCGCGGCGGAAGTCGCCGATGCCGAACGCCAGCCGGAAAGCACCCTTGGTGGCGGCGATCTCGGTGATGCGCTCCAGGCCACGGGCGGTCTCGACCAATGCCACGATCGGGATGTCCGGCAGCCGCTTGGCGGTCTCGGTGACGTGGTCGACGGACTCGACCATCGCGAGCATCACCCCGCCGACCGAGGTCTGTGCCAGCATGGCCAGGTCGTCGGCCCACCACTGCGTGCCGAACCCGTTGACCCGAACCCAGTCGCTGTTGCCGCCGGCCAGCCACCGGACCACGTTCTCGCGGGCGGAAATCTTGTCCTTCGGCGCGACCGCGTCCTCGATGTCGAGCACGACGACGTCGGCTCGCGACCGGCTGGCGGGTGCGAACTTGTCGTACTGAGCCCCGTTGACCAGGAGCCAGCTGCGGGCCAGCACCGGGTCGATGCGGGTGCCCGCGCCCTGCGCGTCGGTGTCCCATCCGTTGACTTGGTCGTACATCGGAGTCGCCCTGGTGCCCTTCCTGCCGCCGAGTTGCCGCTCCATCATGGCATTGCTGGCCGGGAGCGCCAACCTCGGTGTCGTTCGGGGTCGATATCTGCCTGAACCCGCCACCGAGGCCCCGGCTTCGTGTTAAGCCTGGTGCCGTGCGCGGCAGAAAAGGCCCGCTGTCCTATCCCGCCTACCGTCGAGTGTTCACCGCCAGGGCGATCTCGTCGGCCGGTTCGTTCATGCAAATCGTCGCGGCCACCTGGTACGCCTACAAGATCACCGACAACGCCGCCGCGGTCGGGGTCCTCGCCGCCCTGGCGCTGGGTCCGGGCATGATCGGGGCTCCAGCCGGCGGATTCCTTCTGGGCTACTTCGACCTGCGCCGCCTCGCGGTGACGCTGAGTCTCTGCCAGGCCGTGCCGCCGGCGGCCATGGCTGCTGTCGAGATCACCGGCGAGCTCTCGATCGGCTGGATGTACGTTCTGGTCTTTGCGGGCGCGATCCCGTCCAGCCTTAACCAGCCCGCTATGGCGATGATCGAGCCGCAGACAGTACCGCAGCATCTCCGGCAGTCAGCCGTAGCGCTGTCGTCGATGATCTACAACGTCACTCGCTTGTTCGGCGCCGCTCTGGGCGGCTTCGTCGTGGAGTGGGCCGGGGTCGCGGCCGCGTTCGCGTTCAATGCGGCATCCTTCGCGGTGGTGGCAGCTACGGTCGCAGGCCTCCATCTCGATCAGGATGTCGCCCGGCCCCTCGCGAGACAGGTCATTCGGCTCACCGACGGGCTCAAACACGTGTGGAGCATGCCCTTGGTGCGCACCGGGGCCGTCGCGGTGGCGGTGTTCTTCACTCTCGTGGCGCCGGTCGAGCAACTGATGCCGGTTGTGGCCAAGGAGCACGGCATGACCCCGAGATCCGTGGGACTTCTCGTCGGGGCCATCGGTGTCGGCGCCCTCCTGGCGAACTCGTTCATCGCGCGGTTCAAGCCCGAGGACGTGCGACGGCAGCAGCTGATGGCTCTCGGGCTGTTGCTCGCGGCCGTGGGACTGATCGGTCTGGCGGTCACCCCGCATCACGGCATTCTGATCGATCTGCTGGGGGCGCTACTGATCGGGCTGGCATGGGAGTCGGAGTTCGTCAGCGGGCAGTCCACCGTTGCGATCGAGGTTCCGCCGGAGTACCGCGGCCGGCTGATGGGCATCTTCTTCCTGCTCGTCACCGCGACCACGGCCGGCGGGGCAGTGCTGCTGGGTCTGCTTCACGAGTGGATGGACATGGCGTGGACCTTTTTGTTCACCGCGGCGGTCGTTGCGACGGCTGCGGTTCTCCTGGCCCTGCGTGCGCGGATGAGGATCAGCCCGCGGGGTGCGTGATGCCGCGGGTCCATGAGCCCCGGCGGGCGAGCTCTAGAGGTGCTTGCGTGCGCGGTCGAGGCGCTCTCGCCAGCGCCCGGCCGCGGCATCGTCAGCGGTGAAGCGCCGGACCAGCTGCGGGTCAGGACCCGGCGGCATCGGCGCGACGGGCAGCTGTCCGTCGGCCGGTTTCAGTGAGCGGCCCGGGCCGACCAGGTCGCCCGCGAGCAGGGCCCCGAGGCCCAGTTCGGCCGCGTAGACGACCTCGGGAAGGGCGCCCGCGAGGGCCAGTCCCCCGGCGATCCCCACGCTGCTCTCCAGCCCACCGGCCACCACGCACGGCAGCCCGCAGGTCTCGGCCACCCTCAGCGCGCGGCGGACCCCGCCGAGCGGCCCGACGGCGAGCACGGCGATATCCGCGGCGCCGGCCAGGTCCAGCTGCAGCGGGTCGGGCGCGTCGCTGATCGACCGGTGCGCGGCGATCGGGACGCCGACGCGGGCCCGGATCGCACTCAGATCGGCGAGAGTCCGACCCGGCTGCGCCACGAATTCCAGTCCCCCGCCGGCACGATCCAGGGCGGCGATCGCGACCACCGCTTCGTCGACGCTCCAGTTGCCGCCGGCGTCACAGCGCAGCCCGCCGGAGGGCCCCACAGCGTCGCGCACCGCGGCGACCCGCTCGATGTCCTCCGGCAGCGAGCCGGGGTGCGCCGCGACACGCACCACGGCGGCAGAGCACCCGGAGGCGGCGACGATCTGTCGGGCGCGGTCCGGAGCGACCGCGGGAACCGTCACCGCGATCGGCACCCTGCCCCGCACCGGGTCTGGCCATCCGACCGTGCCCGCCTCGATGGCGGCGGTCAACCAGCGCGCCGCCACCCGCTCGGCGCATCCGGGGGGCGGGCTGAACTCGCCCCATCCCTGCGGACCCTCGATGAGCACGCCCTCGCACGCCCTGACCCCGCCCACGGGGTCGGTGAGCGGGATGGCGAACACCGCAGCGCCGTCGAAGTCGATCCAGGTTTTCACGCCGGAGTCATCGCGACACGGACGGCGACCAGTAGTCCAGCATCTCGGCGAACGTGTCGAAGGCGGCTGGGGAATACCCGTATGTCGCCTCGAAGTGGATGCTCAGCGGAAAGCCCAGGGGCGCGACCCCGTCGATGACACGTCGGTAGAGGTCGACCATCATGCGACGGCGATCGCCCGGTTCCGCGGCGGCAAGCGTGCCGACGAATTCCTGCTCGCCGGTGACAGCCGGATTGCCGGGATCTTGGATGAGCCAGTTGATCAATCCGACCCGGGTCTCCATCCGCGGCACGAAACCGAATGAAAGCAAGATCTCCGGACGGTGGTCGGTGGTCGCGGCGAATTCCGTCAGGAACCCGACGATCGCATCGGAGTGCAGCAGTTGGGTCAGTCCGTAGGTCGCTCCCCGATCGCATTTGAACCCGAACCGCTCGACCTCGCCGGAGCGGGTCGGGATGAGGATCGCCCCGCGGTTGGGCACCAGGTCGCGGTAGAGCGACAAAGCGTCGGTGGGCGCGATGCCGGATCCTTCGCCGTCGTTCATCGTGCGGGGAACCCCGACGAACGCGATGCCTTCGATACCGGCGTCGAGCAGCGCGCGTAGCCGCCGCCGCAGTGCAGGATCGTCGGAGAAGGAGGTCACCTGCGTGCACAGGCCGTGCACGCCCGGCATCTCCGGGGCGATCAGCGACCAGTACTCGAGTACGTCGAGCTTGGGTTTCATCTCGACGGGGCGGTCGTCGTCCTCGTCGATCATCCCGGGGATCATCACGTGGCCGATCTGGATGTCCGACTCGTCCGCGAGCCGGACGAGCTTGTGGGCCTCTTCGACACGCTCAGCGGGCCCCTTGTCGGCGTTGGGCGGCACGAGTTCGAACGCGACGGTGTGGAAGGGGTGGTTCGGCACGACCCCTAACCCTACCGAGGCGGTCGATTCGCCTTCAGGGCGCTGCGATGTGCTCAGGATCGGTCTGCGCCGATGCGCGCCGGCTCCGCCGGTGCGCCCACGCCGCGCCGGCCGTCAGCAGTGCCAATGCCAGCACCCAGGGCCACGCGCCGCTCTGGTACACCCAGCCGGCGATCGTCCGCTGCAGGCGCCCGGCCGCGGCGATGACAGGGTCGTCCACGGGGCCGCCGGGGTCACGGAGGCGCAGTTCGAACCACCCGTAGTAGCTGACGTAGAGGCCCACCGCGATCATGATCACCCCGCTGATCCGGTTGACGTACGGCAGAATCCGACGCATCCGGCCGACCACGGTCGAACTTGCCAGAGCCACCCCGACCGCCAGTGCGCCGACCACCAGGGTGATTCCGGCGGCGTAGGCGAGGTAGGCCAGCATTCCGCTGACCGGACCGCTGCGCAGACTGCTTCCGGTGACCGCCAGGAAGGGGCCGACGGTGCACGACAGCGAAGCGACCGCATATCCCACGCCGTAACCGAACATCGATCCCAGCCGGGCGGTCGGCGCCAACCGTCCGTTGCGCCCGAGCCGGCCGAGGTCCCCGGTCTTCAACTCCCGGCCACTGAGCAGCCACCCACCGAGGACCACCAGGGCGATCCCGACCACCAGGGTCACGTAGGGCAGGTATCGCTGCACCGTCGAAGCCACCGACACCGTGAGGACGCCGAACAGTCCGAAGACGGTCAGGAACCCGAGCGCCATCACGGCGGTGGCGGCCAACGCTCGGGCCACCGCCGCGGTCTGGCTGCCCGCGTCCCGATTGACGACGAGCGTCAGGTACGCCGGCAGCATGGCGAAGCCGCACGGGTTCAGCGCTGCGATCATGCCGGCGCCGAACGCCAGACCTACGAGCTGTTCGTTCACGGTGCTGACGGAGTTGGGCTGACGGAGCTAGGACGTCAGCGCTGCCACCCGGTCGCTGAGTTCCTGCTGGGACATCGCCGAGACCGGGTTGTTGACGAACGTCGAGGAACCGTCCGGGCGCAGGAACACATATGCCGGCTGCCAGGGCACGTTGAACATCGCCCAGATCGAACCGTCGGCATCGTTGATGTTGGTGAAGTTCAGCCCGTAGCGGTTGACGAAGTTCTGCATCGACTGCACGTCGGCCCGGGTCGAGATGCCGACGAAGGTGACCGCGGGGTTGGCGGCCGCGACGGTACTGATTCCGGGTGCCTCCTGATTGCAGAACGGGCACCACGGCGTCCAGAACCACAGCACGGCGGGCTTGCCCTGCAGGCTTGCACCGTTGAAGGTGCCGCCGTTCAGTGTCGTGCCGGTGAAGTTCAGATCCGCCGCGGTAGCGATCGCCGGTCGGGCGACGCCCAGGGTGAGCATGGCCGTCGCCAGGATCAGGACCAGTGAACGGACCAGCGTCTGCAGTGCTTTCATGCCTACCTCCATCGTGTCAGCAAACATCAGGCTATTGGCGCTCAGCGCGAGTGGCCACGGATTCCGGCTTGGGTAAGAAAGGCGTAAGAACGGACGCCAGAGCGGGTCAGGCGGAGTCGGGCACCTCGACCATCACCTTGCCGCATTCCTTGCTGGCCGCGAGCAGGTTCAGGGCGGCATCGATCTCGTTCAGCGGGAATCGGTCGGTGATCAGGGCCGACAGGTCCCTTCGGGCCAGCAGGTCGACCGCATCGCCGAACCGCGCCGGGTACTCGATCGAGCCGCGAATCGTCAGTTCCTTCATCAGGACATTCAGGAAGTTCACCGGCACGGGGGCGTAGTGCAGCGCGACGACGCTGACCCGCGCACGGCGGCCGGCCCGGTCGATGATGGCGGCAAGGACATCGTCGGACCCCGACGCCTCGATATAGGCGTCGGTCGCGGGAGCCCACCCGTAGGCGAGGCTCTGTGACCCGTGCTGATGCTTGAGTTCGCGCCACACGCTGGTCTGTCCCGGATCGATCGCCGCGGCAGCGCCGAGCGCCTCAGCCAGGCCGCGCCTGGTCGCCGAGGGGTCAACGCCGACGATGTCGGTGATCCCGCGATCGGCCATGCTGGCTATGGCCGCCAAGCCGATGGGTCCGCACCCGAACACCGCGACCCTGTCGCCGGGGCCGACGAGGGCCTGCTCGGCGGCATGCATTCCGACCGCGACCGGTTCGGCAAGTGCCGCGACGTCCAGCGGCATGCCGTCGGGAACCGGCACCAGCCGGTCCCCTCGTGCCGCGTCGCGGACCAGCACCGCGTCGGCCAGGCCGCCCTCGGCTGCCCCGCCTCCGATTCGGCCGACGTCGTCGTCGCCGGGGTGGACGACGACCCGTTGCCCGGCCGCCACGCCGGTCACGTCCGCGCCGACCGCGCGAACCACGCCGGCGAACTCGTGTCCCAGCGCCATCGGCTCCCCGGCCGGTCCGGCCAGCCCGCCCAGTCGGATGTAGGTCAGGTCGCTGCCGCAGATCCCGCAGGCGTGGACGTCGACGATCGCATCACGGGGGCCGCAGGCCGGGACCGGCAGCCGATCGAGACTGACCGAGCCTGGCGCATGGATGCGTGCCTGCCGGATCACGGGATCGGCTGCGCTGGGCGTCATTTCTCCGGACACTATGTCGAGCGGCGGACACCGGGCAAGACACAGGCACGGGACAGGTACGAGACAGGTACGGGACAGGCAAGAGACGGATGCAGGCGCACCAGCAGGTCGACCTCAGCGACCTCACGACGCCGGTGCTGACCGAGGTGCAGCGGAACATCCTCGCCTACACCGAGGCGCATCCCGTGGACCTCGACTGTGATCGGATGCTCGCCGAAGCGGTCGCTCAGGCCGGCGCCGAGGATCTCGCCGATGACGGCGGCCTGCAGGAGCGGCTCGCCGCCTACGTGAGGGCGATCGAGGACGACACCGGGCTGCGTCAACTCACCCGGCGCACGCTGCGCCAGCGGATCGTGCGCCTGTTGCGAAACCGGCTGTCGCTGACCGACCTGCTCAAGCGCTACCCCGAGATCACCGCCATCGAGATCGACCGGCCCCTGATCGTGGTCGGGATGCCCCGATCGGGAACCACCCACCTGGTGAACCTCATCGCGGCGGACCCGCGCCGCCGTGCGCTCCCCTACTGGGAGAGCCAGGAACCGATTCCAGCCTCCGGCCAGGGCCCGGATTCGGCTGGTGTGGACCCGCGGTATGCGCGCGCCAAGGCCGAGCACGATGCACTGATGGCGAGCGCACCCTACGTGGCCGCGATGCACGATCAGTACCCCGAGGCCATCGAGGAGGAGGTCGAACTTCTCGATCTGGACCTGGCCGCCTATGTACTGGAGTGGCACGCCCGGGTGCCCTCCTGGCGGGACACCTACCTCGGCCTGGACCACTATCGGCACTACCGCTACCTCCGAACGGTCCTGCAGGCGTTGACCTTCCTGCGCGGTCCGCAGACCTGGGTCCTCAAGTCGCCCCAGCATGCTGAGCAACTGGGCCCGCTGTTGGCGACCTTCCCCGATGCGACGGTCGCCTTCACCCACCGGGATCCGGTCGCCGTGATTCAATCCGCGGCCACGATGATGGCCTACTCGGATCGATTGCGCCGCACCAGTATCGAACCGCAGTGGCTCATCGAATACTGGGCCGACCGCGTGCACCGGCTGCTCAGCGCCTGCGTCCGGGATCGCGACCTCGTCCCCGCTGACCGCAGTATTGACATCGGCTTCCACCAGCTCAACGGCGACGAGATGAGCCAACTGCGGGCACTCTACGAACTGGCGGGAGTGGATATCCCCCGCCGGGTCGACGAGCGGTTCCGCAGCTATATCGACGCAAACCCGCGCGGCAAGAAGGGCAGAATTCGCTACGACCTCACCGGTCACTTCGGGGTCACACCGCGGGAGTTGCGCTCGCGGTTCGATTTCTACTTCGATCGTTTCGATGTCCGGCCGGAAGACCTGTGACAACCGGGAAGCGAGGGAGAAACCGTGGGCGATGAGCCGGTCTGGCGAAGCAGACCCGGTGCCGACGCGATGCGTCCGGCATCGGCTGAGAGCGCCGAACCGGTGGCGCCCGGGATCTGGTGTTCGCCGGGCCTGTCCAACTCCTACCTACTGACGACCGGCGAAGGCCGGGTGGTGGTGAACACCGGGATGGGTTTCGAAGCACCCGTGCACCGCGCCAACTTCGACGCTGTCGATTCCTCACCGGTGCGTTACATCATCGTCACCCAGGGTCACTACGACCACGTCGGAGGGCTGGACACCCTGCGTGACGCGGGGACCGAAGTGATCGCCCACGCCAACTGGCGCTCCTGGCGCGACGACAACGAGCGGCTGCTGCACTACCGGGTCGACCGCAGCGCCTTCGCGTTCAGCCGTACCCTCGCCGAGGGAATCGCAGCGATCCAGCGCCGCTTCGGCAGGAAGCTCCCCGCGCAGAGCGTTCCCTGCGCCGACATCGAGGTCACCGACACGCTTGCCCTCGAGATCGGCGGCCGGAAGCTGATCCTGCTGGCGACGCCGGGCGGTGAGACCACCGACTCGATGATCGTGTGGCTGCCCGAAGAGCGAGTCTGTCTGTCCGGCAATACCTTCGGGCCGATCTTCGGACACATCCCGAATCTGGTGACGATGCGGGGGGACCGCTATCGCGATGCGCTGACCGTCCTGGACACCATCGAGCGAGTCCGCAGCCTGCGTCCCGAGACCCTCATCACCGGTCACTTCGAACCGATTACCGGAGCCGAGCGGATCGACGCCGAACTGACCCGTTTGCGCGACGCCGTGCGGTACGTCCACGACCAGACGGTCGCCGGGATGAACGCCGGCAAGGATGTGCGGACCCTGATGGCCGAGGTGACGCTACCGCCCGAACTCGAGGTCGGTCAGGGTTACGGGAAGGTGCCCTGGAACGTTCGGGCCATCTGGGAGAACTACTCCGGCTGGTTCCACCACCGTTCCACCACCGAGCTCTACCCGGTGGGCCGCGAGGCGATCAGCCCGGATCTTGTCGAACTGGCCGGAGCGGGCGCCCTGGCGATCCGCGCGCGCGAGCACCTCGCCGAGGGCCGCCCGCTGCAGGCGATCCATCTGGCCGAAGTGGTCACAGACACCGACCCCGGCCACGCCGAGGCGCGCGCGGTCCTGGCGGCCGCCCACGAGGCGTTGCTGTCCGCCAGCACGAACTTCTGGGAGACCGCGTGGCTGCGCCACCAGATCGACCAGATCGAGAGGTATTCATGACCGCGCGTGTCAGCTTCGACTTCACCGGAACCCGGGCGCTGGTGACCGGCGCGACCAGCGGTATCGGCCATGCGGTTGCCGTCCTGTTCCGCGACGCCGGCGCCGATGTCACCGTCACCGGCACCCGGGCGGGTCCGGCCGACTACGACGCCGACCTCGCCGGGATGACCTATCGGCGCATGACGCTGACCGACCCGGAGTCCATGCGCGGGCTGGCTGACCTCGGCACCCTCGACGTGCTGGTCAACAATGCCGGCGCAAACTTCCCCGCCGGCCTTGACGAGTCCGATCCGGCGGGGTTCGGAGCGTCGGTCGAGCTCAACCTGATCGGTCCGTACCGGCTGACCGTGGCGCTGCACCCTGCCCTGAAGGCTTCGGCCGCGCCCGGAGGTGCCAGCGTGGTCAACCTCGCGTCGATGTCGGCACTGCGGGCCGTCACGCTGGTGCCCGGCTACAGCGCGGCGAAGTCCGGCATCATCAACCTGACCCGCAACCTCGCCGTGAAGTGGGCGCGGGACGCAATCCGCGTCAACGCGGTCGCGCCGGGCACCATCGAGACCCCGATGACGGCGCCGATGAAATCGCTGCCGGCGATCGTGGAGACCGAACTGCGCCACATTCCGCTGCGGCGGTTCGGCGGCACCGCCGAGGTCGCACCCGCGGTCGCTTTCCTGTGTACCGAGCAGAGCAGCTACATCACCGGGTCGGTGTTCGTCGTCGACGGAGGGTCGGACTGCGTCTGAGGACAGCCTTTCTCACTGGAGTTTTAGAGGCTGCTCCCCGGAGCCTTAGATTTGCGGCCTAGCGTCGGAGCAAACGTCGGGTGCTGCCGGACGACCGAACCAAGGGGGCGAACATGACCAGCTTCACCTCCCGCTACGGGGATCTGGCCGTCGACTACCGCGGGGCCCACGCCTGGGCCTACCTGCGCCATGCCGCCACGATTGTGGCGATCAAGGGCCGGATTGAATCCGCCAACGTCGAGCGGCTGACCGAGTACGCCCTGCGCTTCGTCACCGCCGACCGCCCCTTCGCGCTCGACCTCACCGGCCTGACCTCCCTGACCGCGGGCGCTGCTCCCCTGCTCGCGGGCATCGCCGACCGCTGCGGCGCGGCCGGAACCGGCTGGGCCCTGGTGGCCGGCGAATCCGTGCAGCGGCGACTCTCCGAGGCCCTGTCTGGGGCCCTGTCTGAGGCCGACTTGGCATCGCTGCCGCTGGTCGCCACCCTGGCCGAGGCCGAGCATCAGTTCGACGAGGCGATTCAGAGCCGACGTCGGGCCCTGCTGTCGCTGGTCGGCAAGAAGACGGCCTGACCCACGCTCTCCCGCCGGCCGCAGCGTAACTTTGCCGTTGTGGGTCATCAGACTTTCCGGGCGGCAGTGCTGCTGGCCGCTCTGTCGGCCATAGGTCTGGGCGGCGGGGTTGCGGGTGCCGAGCCGGCGACCCCGGTTCCCGGCCCGCCCCTGCCGCCCGCCGTTCTGGACCAGGACGGCACCTACGCCGTCGGCACCGACGTCCTGCCGGGTGTCTACGCGACTGCCGGACCCGCGGAAGGCACCAGCTGCTACTGGAGGCGCATCGGCCTCGAGGACGCCACGCTCGCCAACGCGCTGACGCGCCAGCCCCAGGTGGTGCGGATCGATCCGGCCGACATCGCCTTCAAGACCAGCGGATGCCAGCCCTGGCAGCTCACCGATGGTGCCGCGCCGCCCGCCGAAACCCCGCCCTGGCTGTCCCAGCTGCAGCTGCGGCAGTACCTCGACATGCTCAACGGCCTGGCCGGGCAGTCGGGCAACGGCCAGCTGCCGCCCTACTGACATTCGTCGGCATCCGGCAGCCGGGTCGACTCTCCCTCGGTACTGTCAGTGTCGTGAGCGAGGGCGAGCACCCACCCAAGCGTGACGTGCCGCCGGGCATGGCCGAGCAACTCGACCTGCCCTACGCCGGGATGGTGTCGTTCGGGCAGCTTCCCTTCCTGACCGAGCCTGAGCAGCTCGACGCCTGGCGCCCCGACGTCGCGATCGTTGGAGCGCCCTTCGACATCGCCACGACCAACCGGCCCGGCGCCCGGTTCGGGCCCCGCGCCATCCGCGCGACCGCCTATGAGCCGGGCTCCTACCACATGGATCTGGGCCTGGAGATCTTCGACTGGCTTGAGGTCGTCGACTTCGGGGACGCCCACTGTCCGCACGGGCTGACCGAGCGATCCCATGCCAACATCCGCGAACGGGTGCACACCATCGCTTCGCGGGGCATCGTGCCGGTCATCCTGGGCGGGGATCACTCCATCACCTGGCCGGCCGCGACGGCGGTGGCGGACTTCCACGGTCACGGCAACGTGGGCATCGTCCACTTCGACGCGCACGCCGACACCGCCGACATCATCGACGGCAATCTGGCCAGCCACGGCACACCCATGCGGCGGCTCATCGAGTCCGGCGCCGTACCCGGAACGCACTTCGTGCAGGTCGGCCTGCGCGGGTACTGGCCCCCGCAGGACACCTTCGAGTGGATGCTCGAACAAGGCATGACCTGGCACACCATGCAGGAGATCTGGGACCGCGGCTTCAAAGACGTCATGCGCCAAGCGGTCGGTGAGGCCCTGGCCAAGGCAAAGAAACTGTATGTTTCCGTCGATATCGATGTGCTCGACCCCGCGCACGCTCCGGGAACCGGCACCCCGGAGCCCGGCGGGATCACCAGCGCCGACCTGCTGCGTATGGTCCGCCAGCTGTGCTACGAGCACGATGTCGCCGGAGTGGACGTGGTCGAGGTCGCCCCGGCCTATGACCACGCCGAACTGACGGTCAACGCCGCCCACCGGGTGGTGTTCGAGGCGCTGGCGGGGATGGCGGCGCGCCGTCGTGACGCTGCGCAGGCCAAGCCCGGCCCGCCCTCGCCCCTGGCGCGCTGACCTCAGATGGGATCCTTCCTGCGCTACGCCGTCGGGATCCCGGTCGCCGCGGCGGTCGCGGTCGGCGGCTCGCTGTCCGCGTCGGCGGCTCCGGAGCCTGCAGCCCCCGCCGACTTCGTCGCCCTGCGGGATGTCGACCCGACGATCATCGAGGAGATGAGGTACCTCACCCCGCACAACTTCACCGGCGACCCGGTGGACGGCTACATCGCTCCCCTGTGCATCCTCACCCGTCCGGCCGCCGAGGCGTTGTCTCGCGCCCAGCAGGACTTCCTCGAGCGTGGCTACACACTCAAGGTGTACGACTGCTACCGACCGCAGCGCGCTGTGAACGACTTCGTCGGCTGGGCGGCGGACCTCGCCGATCAGAGGATGAAAGCCGAGTTCTACCCGCGGGTGGACAAGTCGACGCTCTTCGCCGACGGTTACATCGCCGAACGGTCCGGACACAGCCGCGGCAGCACGTTCGACGTGACGCTGGTCCCCCTATCGGATACCGCCTCGCGCGCGTTGTACATGCCGGGCCAGCCGCTCGTGGATTGCGCTGCGCCCCAGTCGATCCGGTTCCCGGACAACTCGATTGACATGGGCACGGGTTTCGATTGTTTCGATACCCTTGCGCACACGCTGGATCCCCGAATCGATGGCGACCAGGCTAAAAATCGGCTGCTCCTGGTAGAGGGTCTCCAGCGGGTGGGGTTTGTCAATTACGACAAGGAGTGGTGGCACTTCACCCTCAACCCCGAGCCCTACCCCAACACCTTCTTCGACTTCCCGGTCGACCGGCAATCACTCGCCCCGGCCCAGTAGCGCACCGCGCAGCAGATGCATCGCCACGGTCGTGGAGCGCTCACGAACGTCGGATCGCTCACCAGGCACCCGGATGCACCGGGCGGCGGGTGGCGCACCGGCGAGTGACACGCAGAACCACACGGTGCCGACCGGCTTGTCCGCCGTGCCGCCGCCGGGCCCGGCCACGCCGGTGATGGCCACGGCGGTGTCTGCATCGAATCGCCGCAGTGCGCCGGCGGCCATCGCCTCCGCGACCTGCTGGGACACCGCGCCGTGGGTGGCGATCAGGTCGGGATCGACGCCGAGAAGCGCGGCCTTGGCGTCGTTGCTGTAGGCCACCACCCCGCCCGCGACGTACTCCGACGAACCCGGCCGGTCGGTCAGTCGGGCGGCGAGTAGGCCCGCCGTGCACGACTCGGCGGTCACGATGCGCCGTCCGGCCAGCAGGCCGGCCACCTGATCATCCACGCTGGATCCGTCCTCGGAGAAGATCACCGACCCGTGACGCTCGCGCAGCAGGCCGGCCAGCGCTCGGTAGGCGTCGGCGCCGCCCGGTTCGTAGCGGGTCACGATCTCCAACTCGCCGCGGCGCAGACAGGTGGTGATCTCCAGCGCGTCGAAGCCCGGAATGCTGTGCGCCTCCCGCAGGGTGTCGGCCAGTCCGGCCTCGGCCAGACCGAACATCCGCACGGTCTGCTGGTGGTAGACGGTGCGACCGGCGATCGCTTGCCGGACGGCGTCGGTGTTCATCGCCGAGGGCCACATGCCCTGCAACTCCCTCGGTGGCCCGGGCAGGACGATCACGGTCGGGGCGGTCCCGACCACCACGCCCGGCGCGGTGCCGATCGGGTCCAGCACAGTGGCCCCGTCGGGCACCGTCGCCTGCTTGCGGTTGGCCGCATGTACGGCCTCGACGTCCAGGTCGGCGAAACGAGCCATCCACTTCCGCACGATTGCCGCGATGGTGGCCTCCATCGCTTCGTCGACCACCAGGTCGAGCCCGCAGAACCGGGCGACGGTCTCGACGGTCAGGTCGTCGGCGGTTGGGCCCAGGCCCCCGCTCGTCACGATCAGATCGACGCCCTCGGCGCGCAGGAAGCGCAGCTGGGCCTCGATGTCGGCGGGGCGGTCACCGCAGATCGTGATGTGGGCCAACTCGACTCCCAGTTCCAGCAACCGGTCGGCGATCCACGGGCCGTTGCGGTCGGTCACCCGGCCGGTCAATACCTCGGTACCGGTGACCACGATTCCCGCTCGGGCGCTCATCGGGTCTCAGCCTACGCAGCGCCCCGACGGCCTACCGCCGCAGCGGGGCCGCGGCCGCGAACTCCGCGGCCCGCCCCTCCGACTGCCAGTCGTACCAGCGTTCCCACGCGCGCAGGGCGAAGCGCTGCCAGCGCCGGTCGATGCCGGGCACCAGCCGCCGGGCGATTTCGACCGCGGCGATCAGCGGAGCGCGCAGCAGCAGCACGGCAATCCCCGGCACCGCCGAAGGCAGGTCGTAGCGTCGCCGGTTCTTGGGCAGCATGAACAACCCGGCATACCCCGCCTGCACCCGGTAGTGGTATTCCGCACGCATCCGCTGCAGTCCACGCTGGTCCACCCGGGGCGCGAAGGCCGGCACGAACGACTCGACCAGTTCGGTACCGACCTGTGCCGAGTCGCGGCTGCGGGCCGCATCGGCCATGAACAGGATCCGCCAGGCGTCCGCCGCCGTGCCCGGGAAGTAGTTCTCGCAGCGCACCCCCACGAGATAGCCGCAGTAGCGATTGAAGTGCAGCACCGCGCGCACCTCGCGGGGTGAGGTGATGAACCCCAGCGCCGTCAGGCCCAGGGCGGGCGCGACGCTGCCGCCGAGCAGTGTGAGCAGCATCGCCGACTGGCTGATCGGCAGCCCCCAACGCCGGAAATCCCACTCCGGGTGTTCGCGGACCCGCGCCCGCACGCTGACGTGCATGATCCGCACGTGCAGGGAGATGCTGCGGGCGGGCGATCCGGATCGCAGGACCGCCCCGGGCTTACTCACCTCGATCCACCAGCGTGAGGTCTCCAGATAGCGGTGCAGGGCTCTGGCCCCCGCATACCCGCCCGACAGCGACAGCGGAAGCGCAAGCCAGGCCTCGGTGTAGGTGTCCATCGTGCCCGCGTTGCCGACACCGCCCAGTGCGTAAGCCCAGCGCCGCCAGACCGCGGCGCCCTCCTCGACGAGATCGGCGTCGACCCAGTCGGGAACGGTCTCGAACTCGCTGAACAGCGACCGCATCGAATCGGGCGCCTCGGGGAGGTTGTCCACCCCGACCCGCAGTGCTTGCTCGACGAGTTCACGCGATCGCCGGGCCCCGAGAGCGCCGTGATAGGTCTCGGCGACGAAACGCTCCGCGACGGGGTCGCCCTCGGTCAGACCCGTCTTGAAGGCTGCCGCCACCGCGTCGGTGGGGAACAGATCGACTCCGGTCAGCCTCAACACCCGCGACCGCAGTCTGGCGTGCGGACCCGCGTGTTTCGCCGTCGGGTACCGGAAGGCCAGGGGAACTGCGGGCATCGCGGGATCGGGGCCGGACACGGCGGACCTAGCGGGCCGCACCCGGAGTCCGCACGACAAGCGGGGCCGCCGGGAAACACGCCGCCATCTCGGATCGTGATCTGCGCAGCGCCGCGGTCCCGTATCCCTTCTGCCGATGTGCGGGATGAATCCAGATCCGGACGTTGACCTCGCCGCCGACGAGTTCACCGAACACCATGCCCACTTTGTCCTCTCCGTCGACGGCCACGAACCAGGCCGCGTCCTCGGCGCGCACGCGCTCGCGAGCCCAGCGGAGTTCGTCATCGAGCGGGCCGGCAGGCGCGCCCGAGCCGTCACCGGCGGCACCCATGTCGTCGGTTCGGGCTGCGAAGATGTCGCGATCGGCTTCGGCGGAGAAGGGCCGTAGCCGGAGGCTGTCGTCGGTGCTGGCGGGTCGCTCGGCCGCCGAGAAACTGAGCTGGCTGTCAAGATTTTCCAGCTCCGCCGCGATGCGGCGGCGGGACTCCTTGGTCAGTTGGTCGAAGGACATGCCCATCACGGCCTCACTGCCGATCCGGGGGGTGCCGAGCAGGTCGGTGATGGCGCTCACGGCAGCCTCGCGATCGGTCGATCCGACGATCACGTCGAGAACCTCGTGGCGCCGCTCGAGAGCGGTCAACAGCGCGTCGGCAATGGTCCGGCGGGTGACGGCACGGTCTTGATCGGTCATGCGGTAAGCCTAGATCGCGGGGCCGCCTGCCGGCCGATCGACTCTGCCAAGATTCTCATGGCGGCCGACCCTCGTCCGCGCCTGGCCAGGAGCCGCTGAGTATGTCGCGTAACGTCGGGAAGGCATCCCTGGGGATCCTCGCCGTCATGCTGCTGGTGTTCTGCGCTGGGGACTACCGGGTCTTCACGGCTCCGCAGTCGCCCGCCGCTGTCGATGTCGAACTGGCCGAGGGCTGGACGCTGAATTCCGCCGATCGCGTTCGGGTCGACGGCGCCTCGATCTCCACCGAGTCCTACGACGACAGCGCCTGGGTGCCGGTGCGCAGGATGCCGGGCACGGTCCTGGGAATCCTGCAGTCAGCCGGGGTCTACCCCGACCTGTACTACGGCACGAACATGCAGAGCGTCCCAGAGCTCTACAAGCAAGACTGGTGGTATCGCACCACGTTTGCGGCTCCCGCCGGGTTCACGACGTACCGGCTGGATTTCCCCGGAATCAACTACCGCGCCGACATCTGGCTCAACGGCCAGCGGATTGCCGACAACCGCCAGATCGTCGGGATGTACGTCGATCACGATCTGGACGTGACGCGGTGGGTCAGTCCGGGCTCGCTGAACACTCTCGCGGTCAGGGTGACTCCCGAGCGCGCCATTCAGGACGTTGACGGGGTGGAACTGGCCGACAGCTGGTACGACTGGATCAACGGGCGCTATCTCGGATACCGAACGCCCGCCGCCCCGATTCGAGGCAGGACTCCGGTCTCCTTCGTGCCCGACCGCAACGCCGGGATCTTCAAGCCGGTCCGTCTGCGGGCGAGCGGGCCGGTGGACATCGGACCATCGGCGGTCACCACGCAGTTGCCGCTCCCGGATACCTCCAGTGCCCAGTTGACGCTGCATTCCACCGTGCGCAACTACTCCAGCGCCGTGGTGGGCGGTGTCCTGCAGGCGACCATCACCC
Organism: Mycobacterium sp.; assembly: GCA_018882965.1. Taxonomy (GTDB): domain Bacteria; phylum Actinomycetota; class Actinomycetes; order Mycobacteriales; family Mycobacteriaceae; genus Mycobacterium. The sequence goes on from VEQY01000001.1 coordinate 32,069, forward strand.
GGCCCGGCCGGGCGGTGATCCGTGTCGCCCAGCCGCTGCGGCTGCAGCCCGGTGAGGAGCGTGACGTCAGATTCACCCCGCAGGATTTCGGTGAACTGCAGATCGACAACCCAGACCTGTGGTGGCCCTACACGCTCGGGCGCCCGGATCTCTACGACCTCAAACTCGACTTCGTGCAGAACCGGACGGTCACCAGCACGGCCGTCCAGAGATTCGGCATCCGCACCGTCACGGGGGGACGCGATCCCGCCGGCGGCGCGATACCGGGCGCCGGCGGGGATTTCTTCCTCCAGGTCAACGGCCGTGATTTCCCCGTGCGGGGCGCCACCTATACCCCCGACCTGCTTTTCCGCGACGACCCCGAACGCGACGCCGCCGTGCTGCACTACGCCCGCGATCTCGGTCTGAACATGCTGCGGCTGGAGTCCAAGATCGCCTCGTCCCGGTTCGTCGAGATGGCCGACGAGTTGGGAATCCCGCTGATGTACGGCTGGATGTGCTGCAACCAGTGGGAGAAGTGGCAGCAGTGGGACGATGAGGACCGGCGCGTGGCGGGGCAGAGTCTGCGCTCCCAGATCGAGATGCTGCGCGCGCACCCGTCGGTGTTCGTCTGGGCCAACGGCAGCGACGGACGGCCACCGGAGCCGGTACGGACCGCCTACCGCGGCATCCTCACCGAGTTGCACTGGCCCAACGCCGTGGTGGACACGGTGTCGGCCTTCGCCCGCGATGCCGCCGGCGCCCCACTGTGGGACGGAATCCAGATGGCGGGCCCGTACAGCTGGCGCCCGCCGACCTACTGGTTCAGCGGCCGGTACGGCGCGGCCCGCGGGTCCTCGGCTGAACAGGGCGACAACGAACACATCCCGCCGTTCGCGAGCCTGCGCCGGTTCATCCCGCCGGACAAACTCTGGCCGATCAACGAGACCTGGTTCTTCCACGCGGGTGCGGCGCCGCAGAACTCCACGCTGTCCAACGTCCGCCGGGCGATAGACCGGCGCTACGGTCCCTCGGTGAGCGCCCAGATGTTCGCCGACAAAGCCCAGCTGGCCCACTACGAGGCCACCCGCGCGCAATTCGAGGCGTTCGCCGCGCACGGCTGGGCCAGTCACAAGATGACCATCTACTGGATGCTCAACAGCCACTGGCCGTCGTTCTTCGGCAACATCTTTGACTACTACCTGCGTCCGGGCGGGGCCTATTACGGCGCCAAGAAGGGACTGCGTCCCCTGTCGGTGGTGTTCGACTCCTACGCAACCGATGCGGCTCGGGGTCGGGTGACGGTAGTCAATCAGGGTCCTGAGGCCAGGCAGGATCTGCGGGTGCGGGTGCGGGTGTACGACCTGAACGGCAAGGTTCGCGAGGACCGCACAACGGAGGGAATCGACGTCGCGGCGGGCGGTTCGGCACAGGCGCTGACACTGCCTCAGGGGCCGGCCGACTCACGGGTCTTCTTCGTCCGTTGCGAACTGCTCGACTCCGACGGAGTTGTCGCCGAGAACGTTTACTGGCAGTCGCAGGTGCCCGACGATGTCGGACCGCCGTCCAACGACGTCGCTTTCGACACCAAACAGGTCAGCTGGGCCGACATGACCGCACTGAACACGATGGCCAGGGGGCGGGTCCAGGTGGGAGCGCGCCGCGACGGGGATGCGGTGCTGATCAGCATGCGCAACCCGACACCGCGGATCGCCTTCTTCGAACGTGCCGAGCTCTTGGAAACCCCGGACGGCGACGAGGTCCTGCCCGTCGAATACGACGACAACTACGTCACCGTGTTCCCGGGCGAAACCGTCGAGGTCCGTGCGCGGGCGTTGACGCCCGCCGCTGAGGTTTCGTGGGTCCGGGTGACCGGCTATGGCAGCGCACCGGTCGTCGTGCCGGTGCGCTGAGTCCGCGTCTCGGTCCGGTATCTGCCCGCCGGTGGCCTACATTCGGTGTGGGGGACGCAGCCGGGGGCCGGAAGGGACCGACATTGCTCCAACACGGCCTGGTCGTAGGCGCGGCGCTGGCGGGCGCGGTGTTCACTGCGATCGGGATCGTGGTGCGCCAGCGCGCGACGATGGACGTTCCGGCCGACCGTGGGGTCAGCACCCTCATGATCAAGACACTGCTGCGCCGTCCGCTGTGGTGGGCCGGGACCGCCTCGGCGGTCACCGGGTACGCCTTCCAGGCCCTGGCCCTGGCCTACGGCTCGCTGATTCTGGTGGCGCCGCTGCTGGTAGCGGCGTTGCTGTTCGCTCTTCCGCTGAGCGCATGGTTGTCCGAGCGGCGCGTCAGCCGTGCGGAGTGGGGTTGGGCTGTTCTTCTCACCATGTCGCTGGCGGTGTTCGTGGCGCTGACCCGGACGCGCCCGGGCGACTACGAAGGGTCGGAGGTGCCCGCCGTCACGGTCGCGGTGACCAGCGTGCTGCTGGTCGTCGGGTGCGTTGTGGTCGCCGGGCGCCGCACCGGGTGGCGGCGCGCGATCCTGCTGGCGATCGGCGTCGGGGTGCTCTTCGGCGTGGTGGCGGTGCTCACCAAGATCGAGATGCACATCCTGACGGATGAAAGCTGGTCACGGTTGTTCACATCGCCGGTGACCTACACGCTGATCGTCGTCGGGGTGGGCGCGACGTTGCTGCAGCAGTCCGCGTTTCACGCGGGCTCGCTGAAAGCCTCGGTGCCGGCGATGCTGGTGCTCGAACCTGTGGTCGCGGTGCTGCTCGGTCAGGTCGTGCTGGGCGAGCATCTCGACGTCGGCACGCCGACCGCCGTTGCGCTCGGATTCGCCCTGGCAGTCATGGCGATCGCGACGGTCGCACTGGGCCGCGACGAGGGGGCGTACGAAGACGAGCTCGATGCGGCGGCGCGCCGGGCGACCCGTCCCGGCTGAGCCGGCGGCACGTCCGGACGGCTACCCTGTGGTCGCGTGTCCACCCTCGACCCGCTCGCCGTGGTCGCTGCCGCTCCGGCGGGACCGGGAGTCGGTGCCTTCTTCGACCTTGACGGAACCCTGTTGGCGGGCTTCACAGCGACCGCACATGCCCGCGACCGGATGCGCCGGCGCCAGGCGCGGATCGGCGAGATGCTCGGCGTCGCTGAGGCCGCAGTCCGCTACCGGCTTGGCCGTGTGCATTTCGACCGTCTGCTGGAACGTGCGGCGGTCTACCTTCGCGGAGAGTCGTCAGCCGAAATCGATGCGATCTGCGAGCGACTCTTCGCCGAACATCACGCCGGGCGGATTTACCCACTGATGCGCACGATCCTGGCCGCCCACCGGGCACGCGGGCACACCATCGTCCTCAGTTCCTCGGCGCTGACGATTCACGCGGAACCTGTGGCCCGCGCGCTGGGCATCCCGGATGTGGTCTGCAATGCCCTCGAGGTCGACGACCGGGGCCTGTTGACCGGCAGGGTGCATCATCCGGTCATCTGGGGTGAGCAGAAGGCGAACGCGGTGCAACGGTTCTGTCAAGCCCGCCACGTCGACCTGGCGAAGAGCTTCTTTTACGCCGACGGTGACGAGGATGTCGCGTTGATGCTGCTGGTCGGCAATCCCCGGCCGGTCAACCCGCGGGCGGGGCTGGCGCGGTTGGCGACGGCCAGGGGCTGGCCGGTGCTTCGGGTGCCCAGTCCGGCCCGGACGACCCGAAGCCGGTTCACATAGCCCGGTGGGGTACGTCGGTGATCAGGCCACCGTCAACCACGTACTCCGATCCTGTGGAGAATGACGACTCGTCGCTGGCGAGGAACACCACGAACGCCGCCACCTCGTCAGGCGTGCCGGCCCGGCCCATCGGCGCCGTCACCATGTCGTCGGGCAGATGCTTGGTCATCGGGGTCCGGATGAACCCGGGGTGGATGGAGTTCACCCGGATCTTCTCCGACGCGAGTTCCAGCGCGGTCGACTTCGTCAGGCCGCGCAGGCCCCATTTCGATGCGACGTAGCTGTGGACCCACGCGGCGCCCCGCATGCCCTCGATGGAGGACACGTTGATGATCGACCCGCCGCCCGCGGCGACCATCGGATCGATGACCGCCTTGGTCCCCAGCAGCGGCCCGGTGAGATTGACGTCGAGCACCTTCTGCCAACGTTCGACATCCAGGGTCTTCAACGGAGCCAACTGGACGATTCCCGCATTGTTCACCAGCACGTTGAGCTTGCCGAAGGCCTCCAGCGCGGTGTCGACAGCGGCCTTCCAGTCCTCGGCGCTGGTGACATCGAGGTGGACGTAGCGGGCTGAGGCGCCGAGCTCCTCGGCGAGCGCGGCTCCCTCGGCGTCGAGGATGTCCCCGATCACCACCTTCGCGCCCTCCGCGACCAGCATCCTGGCGTCAGCCGCTCCCATCCCGCGTGCGCCGCCGCTGATGAGTGCCACTTTGTCGTCTACACGTCCCATGGGGCGTCACGCTACCTTGAACCCATGGCCATTCGCGTGTCCCATATCGGAACCGGAAACGTTGGTCGGCTCGCGCTCGCCGAGCTGATCGCCAACCCCGCCTTCGAACTGACCGGATTGTGCGTGTCGACTGCGGAGAAGGTCGGCAGAGACGCCGGCGAACTCGCTGGACTGGACGTCGTCACCGGTGTGAGGGCAACGGACGACATGGCTGCGGTGCTGGCCTCCGAGCCGGAGTGCGCGGTCTACTGCGCGATGGGTGACACCCGACTGGTCGAGGCGATGGCCGATGTTCGACGGATTCTCTCTGCCGGGATCAATGTCGTCGGCTCCGCACCGGGCATGCTCCAGTACCCCTGGGCGGTGATCCCGGACAAGTACATCGAGCAGGTGGAAGATGCTGGGCGACAGGGTAACTCAAGCGTTTACATCAACGGGGTCGATCCGGGTTTCGTCACCGACCTGATTCCGTTGGCTTTCGCCAGTACGTGTCGCAGCATCGAACAGGTGCGGTGCATGGAGATCGCCGACTACGCCACCTACGACGGGGCGATCGTGATGTTCGACGTGATGGGCTTCGGGAAGCCGCTCGACGAGGTTCCCCTGCTATTCCAGCCGGGCGTCCTCAGCGTGGCGTGGGGGTGTGCGATCCGCCAGCTTGCAGCAGGTCTGAACATCGAGATCGATGCGATCTCGGAGAACTACGAGCGCGAGCCCGCACCGGAGGATTTCGACATCGCGGCGGGGCGTATTCGCCGCGGCGGGGTGGCGGCGGTCCGGTTCGAGATCATCGGGACGGCCAAGGGGCGTCCGGTGATCGTGGTCGAACACGTGACCCGGCTGCGCGGGGACCTGCGACCGGAGTGGGCTCAACCCGCGCAACCCGGCGGCTCCTACCGGGTGCAGATCACCGGCGAGCCGTCCTACACCGTCGAGATCTGTCCCACCAGCCGACTGGGCGACCATAACCATGCCGCCATCTCCGGCGCCGCGGGCCGCATCGTCAACGCGATCCCCGCGGTGATCGCGGCGCCGCCGGGTATCCGGACCACACTCGACCTGCCGCTGACAAGTGCGGTCGATCTGTTCGGAACCGACGATCAGGGGTGATAGCCGGGCGTCAGGGTTGCCCCCGGATACCACCCGTAGCCACCGTTGACATATAGCGACAGGCACTGCTTGTTACCCCGGCAGGCGATCAGGGCACCCGCGTCGGGTGCCTGGCCGAGTACCCGGTTGCCGCGTGGCGGCAGGGCGCAGTTGACCACGTAGGGGTTGTAGATCCAGATGCCCGGAACGCACGGTTCCGAGGGACTGCGGGGCACGTCTGCTTGCGCTGCGGCCGCTCCCAAACCCATCGCGCACGCGGCCATGGCGAGCGCGAAGCTCCCCGCGAACCCGGTCACGGACCGTCGCCGCGCCGTGTGGTTGATCGTGGTCATGACTGCACCCGTCCACGCTCCGGGGGCAGAGCGTTGTTGTCCCTAGTCTAGGGGCCGGTTCGGCGGAAAGGGGACAAACGTGGCCGGTCCTGCCGTGGCGGCATGCGCGGGGTTCCTGCTGGCCGTGCTGTGGATGGATCTGATGTTCGACAGTCAGGTTCGCCGCAGCGGTCCGGTTCTCGATGAGCCGGCGCTGGCCTCCATCGCCGGCTACTACCACCGGGTCACCACCAGCAGTCGGCGGATGCTCATCGCAGCGGTGATGGCCATGCTGCTGGGACTGCTCGCCCTCGACGCCCTGACCGGCTGCAGCCCGGGGTGGCTGCTGGCGCTGTCGGCGGTACTGGCGGGAGGGCCGATCCTGCTCGCAACGCTTGGCACCGTCCCCAGGGCGGCCCGGCTCGGCTGGCGGCGCGGAACACCCGTCGAACAGACCCGGCTGGCCCGGGCGATCTACCGCGACCATATGGTCTGTCTGATCTGCATGCTGGTGTTTCTGGCGCTCTGGTTGGCGGTGGCATTAGGCTGGGCGAAATAGAACACGTTTCAGTCGGCCGCACCTCAGGAGCCGCTCATGCACACCGCACTTTGTGACGAACTCGGGATCGAGTTCCCCATCTTCGCGTTCACCCACTGCCGCGATGTCGTGGTCGCCGTCAGCAAAGCCGGGGGCTTCGGTGTGCTGGGCGCGGTGGGGTTCACCCCCGAGCAACTCGAGATCGAACTGGACTGGATCGACGCCCACATCGGTGACCATCCATACGGGGTGGACATCGTCATCCCCAACAAGTACGAGGGCATGGACTCGGGCATGTCCGGCGAGGAACTCGCCGAGATGCTGCGCAAGATGGTGCCCCAGCAGCATCTGGACTTCGCCAAGAAAATCCTCGCCGACCACGGAGTGCCGACCGCCGACGCGGACTCACACGCCCTGCAGTTGCTCGGATGGACCGAGGCGACGGCGACCCCGCAGGTCGAGGTGGCCCTGCGGCACCCGAAGATGACCCTGATCGCCAACGCGCTGGGGACCCCGCCGGCCGACATGATCGCCCACATTCACCAGGCCGGCCGCAAGGTGGCCGCCCTGTGCGGCTCCCCCGCGCAGGCCCGCAAACACGCCGAGGCCGATGTCGACATCATCATCGCCCAGGGCGGCGAGGGCGGCGGCCACTGCGGGGATATCGGTTCGATCGTGCTGTGGCCGCAGGTCGTCCGCGAGGTGGCGCCGCGGCCGGTGCTGGCCGCGGGCGGCATCGGCAGCGGCCAGCAGATCGCCGCGGCCCTGGCCCTGGGCTGTCAGGGTGCGTGGTCGGGTTCGCAGTGGCTGATGGTGGAGGAGGCGCACAACACCCCGGTCCAGCAGGCCGCGTACGCGAAGGCGACCAGCCGGGACACCGTGCGCAGCAGGTCGTTCACCGGCAAGCCCTGCCGGATGCTGCGCAATGACTGGACCGACGCCTGGCAGACGCCCGGAAACCCCGAGCCGCTCGGAATGCCCCTGCAGTACATGGTGTCGGGGATGGCCGTGGCCGCCACCAACAAATACCCCAACGAGACGGTCAACGTCGCCTTCAACCCGGTCGGTCAGGTCGTCGGTCAGCTGAGCAAGGTGGAGAAATGCTCAGCCGTCATCGACCGCTGGGTGCGTGAGTACCTGGAGGCGAGCAACCGACTCGAGGAGATCAACGAGGCCGCGACGGCGGTGTGACCGCGGCTGAAGGGGCGATCAGGGCGCGGGGACGAACGAACTGCCGTTACCCCAATCACCGACCTTGAGGAACCCGGGCTGCCAGCCCTGGGCTCCCAGGCACAGCATCGGCCGGCCGTCGGGTGACTGCGCGGCAGCCTGCGAACCCGGGCACGGCGCACCGATCTCCTGCACGCCGTACAGCTTCGGCGAGATGACCCAGAACCCTGTTCCCGAGGGTGGAAGGTCCCAGCCGACGGTGGTGTTCTGGTTGGCGATCCAGTGGCAGGCCATCGCCTCTCCGCCGATCCCGCGGCCGAAGATGAACCGGTCCCACTGGTAGCACGGAGCGCTCAGGCGGGCCTGGTAGTTGATTCCGGGCACGTCGCCGGAGTACGAGGGGCTGTGCTCGTCGGCGGACGCCGGTGCCGCCGCGGCGAGCGTCGCGCCGGCGGCGACTGCGGTGATGAGGACTTCGCGGAGCATGTCACATCCTCGGTGGTCGTCGGTGCCTGTCGGGACGGGGTCGAGCCTAGCCCCTGGCGCCTGGCCAAACCGGCCGAAACGCTCAGATCCCCGCCCTGCTGGGCAGATCGATCGTCGTCGTGACCTCGACGATCTGCGGGGTCGGCGGTGCCGAGGAGAAGCCGAAAGCCACCGGCGGCAGCAGTGGGGCCACTCCCCCCAGGTCCCGGCCGCAGAACCGGCCGGAGACCCCGGCGATCAGGCGCGAGCGCCGCACCCCGTAGAACTCCCGCCGGTTGTTCCCCGCGCTGCCCGCGGTGTGCACGCCCGGCACGATGCGCGCGGCGATGGGGTCGATGAACCGCAGCCACCAGGGGGCCACTGCCAGCGCACCCGGCACCAGTCGCAGCAGCCGGTCGATGGGCGCGGGTCGGCCGATGGACACCGTGAGTTCCAGGCCAGGCGCCGACACGTCCAGCCGGCCAGCCCCTGATTCGGCCCCGACGGGGCCGACCTCGATCCGGTCGAACCGATAGGTATCCGAGACGAAGTCGGCGATCCGCGCGTCGGGGGCAAGCAGGACGCGTTCGTCTTCGGCGGTCTGAACCATCACGTCGGTGAACGCCCCGAAGGGCGACTCCGCCCACGTTCCGACGACCATGCGGACACCGGTTGTGGTGCCGAACCCGGCGATGCGGCCGGTGAACACCAGTCGCTGCGCGCGCACCCGTCGAGGGTAGCCCGAATCCATCCGGGGAAACGCCGGGTCCGCAGCGCCGAATTCGGCCTCGGAGGTGGTTCGCTTGAGGGACCCGGCTCTGGAAGGGGACAGGATGCCTGAGCACGACGAACTCCGCCGCCGAACGTCGTTCGTCAGGGTGGGGCTGGCGGGTGCCGCCGGAGCCACCGCACTGGCGGTCGGCCTGGTGATCGGCCCCAAGCCCGCGCCGCCGCAGGCGGCGGCGGAACCGGCCACGCCGAGCACCAGCGCGACCAGCACCCCGACGAGCGCCCCGTCGAGCACCCCGACGAGTACAGCCACCAGCACGGCGACGCCGGCGGCCGGTGCGCAGTATCCGCGCGACGCGCGGGGGTTCACCGGCACCTCCGCCCGCTGCGACCAGGGCCAGGTGCTGGCGGCCTTCGGCCGGACGACGCGGGCCCTCGTCGTGATCTGCGCGGACGCCGACGGGCAGCTCGAATACCGCGGGGTGAGGCTCAGCGACGACGCCTGGCTGTCCATCCCGGCGGGCAAGACGTCCGACGGGTCCATCGTCGCGACCAACGACGGCGTCACCTACTCGGTCTCCCCCACGATGTTTCTGGTCTCCGAAGGTGACACCGTGCTCTACCGCGACTCCTGGGCGGAGTTCGGTCAGCCGCGCCCCGCGGAGACCGCGCCGACTCAGACCGCCCCGGAGGGCGATGACAGCGCCGCCGCGACGACGACGGTGCGGACGACCACGGTTACCGTCACGACCACCGTCGGGCCGACCTCGGCCGCGGGCGGCTGAGCGGATCCCATAGTTGCGCGAACTCGCCGCGGCGCGTCCGGTTGCGGTGTAGGCAGGTAGCACCGGCACGCGGCAAGACGCGATGAACGGTGAGGAGGTGCACACGTGCCCGGTTCTGATCTTCCCCCGGGGTTCGACTTCACCGATCCCGATCTCAACGCCACCCGCCTGCCGGTCGAGGAACTAGCGCAGTTGCGCGCGTCCGAGCCGATCTGGTGGAACGAACAGCCCTACGGCGTCGGGGGCTTCGATGACGGCGGATACTGGGTGGTCACCAAGCACCGCGACGTCAAGGAGATATCCCGGCGCAGCGATGTCTTCTCCAGCTTGGAGAAGACCGCGCTGCCGCGGTACAGGGAAGGAACCGTCGCCGAGCAGATCGAACGCGGGCGATTCGTGCTACTCAACATGGACGCCCCCCATCACACCCACCTGCGCAAGATCGTCTCGCGGGCCTTCACGCCGCGTGCGGTCGAGGCGCTGCGCGAGGACCTTCGCCAGCGCGCCGACGCAATCGTCCGGTCCGCGGTGCAACACGGTTCGGGTGACTTCGTCGAGCAGGTGGCGTGCGAGCTTCCGCTGCAGGCCATCGCCGGCTTGATGGGTGTGCCCCAGGATGAGCGCAAGAAAATCTTCGACTGGTCCAACCAGATGGTGGGCGATCTCGATCCGGAATTCGCCGGCAACGACGCGATCGGCGCCTCGGTCGAGCTGATCATGTACAGCATGCAGATGGCCGCCGACCGCTCGGCGCACCCCCGGGACGACCTGGTCACCAAGCTGGTCCAGGCCGATGTCGAAGGGCACAAGCTTTCCGACGACGAGTTCGGGTTCTTCGTCATCCTGCTCGCGGTGGCCGGAAACGAGACCACGCGTAATTCGATCACCCACGGGATGGTCGCCTTCACCGAATTCGCCGACCAGTGGGAGCTCTACCGCAAGCATCGGCCCGTAACCGCGGTCGACGAGATTGTGCGATGGGCCACCCCTGTCACCTCCTTCCAGCGCACGGCGCTGACCGACACCGAACTCGGCGGGGTGACGATCAAGAAGGGTCAGCGGGTGGTGATGTTCTACCGATCGGCGAATTTCGACGAAGACGTCTTCGACGACCCGTTGCGCTTCAACATCTTTCGCGATCCCAATCCTCACGTCGGGTTCGGCGGCACGGGCGCGCACTTCTGCATCGGGGCCAACCTGGCTCGGATGACCATCGACCTCATGTTCAACGCGATCGCCGACCACATGCCCGATCTCGCCCCGCTGGACAGCCCGCAACGACTGCGATCGGGCTGGCTCAATGGCATCAAGCACTGGCATGTCGACTACGCCGGCGCTTCCGGTGCGAACACACGCCGGGTCCGCTGAGCGATACCCTGTTGGAATGTCCGCGCAGAGCTGGTCGCTCGGTCCGCGTGACGGCGATCTGCGGATCTACACCGGAGTCGCCGGCCCGGCTGCCCGGATGGGTCATCGTCTGACCATCGGCTTCTCGTCGTGGCAGGCGACGGTCCAGTGGCGTGCAGACACACCCGTCGCGGTGAGGATGACCGTGCCGGTGGACGCTCTTCAGGTCCTCTCGGGCGAGGGTGGCGTCACTCCGCTGACGGGACCCGAAAAGGCTGTGGCCAGAAGCAATGCGCTCAAGACCTTGGAGGTGAAAAAGCACCCCGAGATCGTCTTCTCGGCCGAGGAGATCACCAAGACCGCGGGTGGATACCGCCTGGCTGGCTCGCTGCGGATCCACGGCACGACCCGACCCCGGACTGTGGACCTCACGGTCGAGGACACCGGGGACGTCTGGGCGATGGCGGTCGACACTTCGGTGAGCCAGGCCGAGTTCGGGGTCAAGCCGTATTCGCTGCTGATGGGTACACTTCGGGTTGCCGACGAGGTGGTCGTCGGGTTCACCGGAACACGCAGGAAATGACTCGCGACACGACCAGAACCAGTCACCGGGGCCTGACCCTGGCTGAAGCGGCCGCCCAGTTCTGGCGGTACCCCTCCCCGTGGCTGCTCACCGCAGCCCTGGTCGGTGCCGTGGCTGCGCGACTGGCCGTCGGTGACTGGCGCATCTCCGACGCCGTCGTGCCGTTGGCGATCGCGTTCGTGTTTCCCTTCGCCGAGTGGGTGATTCACGTTGTCGTTCTGCATTGGCGGCCGCGTCGGGTGGCCGGGGTCACGGTCGACTCGCTGCTGGCGCGCAAACACCGGGAACACCATGTCGATCCGCGCGACATCCCACTGGTGTTCATTCCGCTGCCCTCGCTGATCGGCGCGATCGTGTCGGCAACGGCGGTGGCGTTGCTCGCATTCCCGCGGACCGGCCTGGGTCTGACGTTCCTGGCGGTGGTCATGGCAGTCGGCCTGGCCTATGAGTGGACGCATTACCTGGTGCACACCGACTACAAACCGCAGGGCGCGCTGTACCGGTTCATCTGGCGAAACCACCGCCTGCACCACTTCAAGAACGAGCATTTCTGGTACGCGGTCACGACACCGGGTACCGCTGACCGCGTGCTGGGGACTTTCCCCGAACCGACTTCGGTGCCGACATCTCCCACCGCGAAGAACCTGCACTCGCGGCTGTAGACGTCGCGTGTTTCAGCCGTTCACGACGACGGGATCGCCGATGCCGACCTGGTTGAAGTACCAGAGTGCATTGTCGGGGCTGAGATTGATGCAGCCGTGGCTGACGTTCGCATACCCCTGCGAGCCGACCGACCACGGCGCGGAGTGCACGTAGACCCCGCCCCAGGTGATGCGGACAGCGTCGGCGACCGTCAGCTTGTAGCCCTCCGGGTCGGTGAGGGGGATACCGATCGTGCGCGAGTCCATCACGATCGACTTGTATTTCTCCAAGACGGTGAACGATCCGATCGGGGTCGCGAAGCGGGGCTTCCCAAGCGACGCCGGCATCTGCCGTACCACCTCGCCGTCGATGCTCACGGTGAAGGTGTGGTTGGAGATGCTCGCGACTCCCAGCACCGTGGCGCCGGTACCGAAGGAGCGGCGAACTCCCCCGGCCAGCAGCGTGATCCGGGAGTGCGCCGGCCAGAACTGGTCGGGAACCCAGTGCACGACCGTGTCCGAGTGCCACTCGAAGCGTCCGGTCAGGGCCTCCGGGGACGTCACGGTGACCGTCCTCTCGGCGGCCAGGCGGTCGCGGACGGGTCGGGCGAACGTCACGATGATCGGGTGAGCGACACCGACGGTCTGGCCGTTGATCGGGCGCACCGAGAGCACGTCGCCAACCGCGGCGCCCGGAGCGGCGGGACCCGTGGCGGATGCGGCCGCCACGGGACTGCCCGGACTCGACACGACCAGGCCCACCACCACGGCACCCGCGGCGGCGAGTACCCGTCGAGATATCCCGGCCATGACTCCCTGTCCTCTGCTGTAGGGCGAATCGTCAGTTTAGATGCCTGCGTTACACCCGGGTCGGCAGAGCGGTTCCGCCGTGTCGGATCACTCCCGCCGAGGCGGCAGTGCGGTGACCATCGGGGTGTCCACTCCGACGGGGCCCAGCCTCTCCGCTCCGCCCGGCGCGCCCAGTGGCGCATCGCGGCCGGGCAGGACCTCGGTGAAGAACGCGGCGTTGTCGGCGAGGAATTTCTTCTCCTCCTCCGGCAGGTCACCCTCGAAATAAATCGCGTCGACCTCGCAAAGCAGTCGGCACGCTCCGCACTCGACGCACTCGTCGGGGTTGATGTACATCGTCCGGGCGCCCTCGTAGATGCAGTCGACCGGGCATTCCGCAGCGCACGCCTTGTGCTTGACGTCCACGCATGCGGTGGTGATCACATAGGTCATAGCGGGACCGTACCTGTTACTTCAGGTATCAGATACGGCCTTATGCCCAGTATGCCGGGGACTAAAGTCCTTCCCCGGAACAGTCCAACTTCGGAACCTCGCACCAGGCCGCTAGCCGGAGAGTTCCCCGCTGATGTCGGTGAATCCGGTGGTGTCCGCACGGTGGTCGGTGACGTTGCGGCACTCGCCGTGAATCTGCAGGACCGCCTTGCCGGGCCGGTCGGGGTCGCGATGGTAGACCGCGGTGACACCGTCCTTGGTCAGCACGCGGCCGTCGGGATGGCGGTTGGGTTGCCGGCCCTCGGTCCAGCCGCGTGCCGTCATCGCCCCGGCGATGGACCGGAACAGGGCCTGGGTCTCGGCTACCCGGGGAATGTCGAAGTTGAGGTAGATGGCGCCCTGATAGGGCGGTTCGTCTTCGGCCGAACAGGACGTCAGTGCGTAGGTGCCGGCGGCGTCGGCCAACTCGCCCGTTGCCACGAACTGGCGCGCGGCGTCCAGCACCTGCTGGCGGGCCTGGTCGTCGGAGAGCGGTCGGCTGGCGGGATCGGCCGCCACACCGCGCTGGTCGAGGTGGTGCAGGGTGACGAACACCACTCCGAGCACAAGGCACAGCATCAGGGCCGCCGCGGTAAGCGCGATGACGGCCCGGGAGCGCTGGATTGCAAGTCGCATGACGTTGGGCGAATGATACCGGCGGCGACGCCGCGACGCGGGCGGCAGCGCCCGCGTATCCTCGGAGAGGACGCCGCGACCGGGCAGGCTGAGCGGGGGAATCGCTCGGGTCTGTCTGGGGGGTCTGTCCGAAGCCTCCGGCGGTGCGCGGGTGTCCCTGATGACTTTTTCTCGCGGTTTCAGGCAAAGTTGGGGGTATGGACGTGATGCAGCCGCCACGTGCAGCTCGTTGCCGGGTCGGTGCGGCTCTGCGTCGAGTCGGGGGCGTGCTCGCGACCCTGGCCGTGCTCGCCGGATCGGTGACGACCGGCCTGACTGCGCCGGCCGGCGCCACGCCGGCACCTCTGCCGCGCACCCCGCTGGACCAGTCGGCGCTCCTCAGCCAGGTCGTGCCGGGTCTGGTGGACATCAGAACCGTGCTGGGTTACCAGGGCGCTATCGGTCTTGGCACCGGCATCGTGCTCAATCCCGACGGTGAGGTCCTGACCAACAACCACGTGATCGAGGGCGCGACCGAGATCGAGGCGGTCAGCCTGGCCAACAGCCGCTCCTACCCCGTCGACGTGATCGGATTCGACCGGGCCAACGACATCGCGCTGATCCGCCTGCGCGGCGCTTTCGGGATGCCGACCGCGATCACCGGCAGCGCCGCCTCGCTGGCCATCGGTGAGCCGATCGCGGCCATCGGGAACGCCGACGGAGCCCCCGGCAATCCCACCTTCTCGCCTGGGACCGTCACCCAGATGGGTGCCTCGGTGCGCGCCTCGGACGAGTCCGGCGGTGGAGCCCGAGAGCTGTTCGACCTGATCCGCGTCGCGGCCGACATCCGACCCGGCGACTCCGGCGGTCCCCTGGTGAACCAGGCCGGCCAGGTGGTCGGCGTGACGGTGGCTGCCACGCTCACCTACCGCATGGGCGGTGTCACCGGGGGCGAGGGCTTCGCCATTCCGATCGAGCGCGCTCTGGGCATCGCCAACCAGATCCGGGCGGGAGCACGCTCGGACACCATCCACATCGGCGACACGGCGTTCATCGGCGTGGCGATCGCCGACGCCTCGCCGCTGGGCGGTCCGCCCGGGGCGGTCATCCGGCAGGTGCTGCCGGACACCCCGGCGCGGCAGGCCGGCGTGGTTGGTGGGGACGTCATCACCGCGGTTGACGGCATCCCGGTGAACTCCGCGGCGGATCTGTCCAACATCATGGATCAGCGGCGGCCGGGCGATGTCATTACGCTCACCTGGATCGACCGCACCGGGCTCCCGCGCAGCGCCCCGCTGGTGCTGGCCAAGGGGCCGGTCGGCTGATCGCGATGGGCCGCGCCCGGGCGATGCTGCCCACGCTGCTCTGCCAGAGCGTCTTCCTGGCCGGGCTCATCGCCGCGACACCCGCCGTCGCCCCGGCCGATCCCGGGTCACCGGACGAGGCGCTGGTCGATCTCGTCGACGCCGCGGCACTGCGATTGCAGACCGCCGACCCGATCGCCGCCACGAAGTGGCTCAGCGCCGCTCCCATCACCGACCCCGCTCGGGCGGCGCAGGTCCTGACGGCGGTGGCGGAGGACGCCGAATCCGAAGGCGTGCCGGCCGCCTACGCGCGGACGGTGTTCGGCGACCAGATAGACGCGTCCGAGGCCATCCAGTACAGCCGGTTCTCGTGGTGGAAGCTCGACCCGGGCGCCGCGCCGACCTCGGCTCCCGACCTGCAGAGTTCCCGGGCTCAGATCGACGAACTCAACCAGATGATCGTGGACGAGATCGCCGAGCAGTGGCCGGTGCTGCAATCGCCGGAATGCGCGAGCCGTCTCGACACGGCGAAGTCGGCCGTCGCCGCCTCGCGACAACTCGACCCGCTCTACCGTCAGGCGCTCGACGCCGCGACCCGGTCCTATTGCGCTCGCTGATCGCTGAGCCGTCCGATGCGCTGCAGCGCGACCGCGCAGATCGGAAGATAGGCGGTCGCCCACCACGGCACCTCGAACCGCGCGCGGCAACCCCCTGGTACGGCGGTGACCGCATGCCCGGTGGCCGGCAGCCCGGCCACCGACCAGGTCCAGCGGTGCCCGGGCTGGAACTCGGTGATCGTGAACGGCAGCGCCACCCCGACCGCGGTCCACACCGTCCCCCGCGCCCCGAGGGCCAACTCGGTGGCTCCGGAGAGTTCGGCGCGGCGCACCGACGGCCCCCATCGCGGCCAGGCGTCGAGATCGACAAGCACCCGCCACACGGTGTCCGCCGGTGCGCCGATGAACCGGTCGACGCTCGCGGTCGGCGGACGCAGTGTCAGAGCCATGAACGAACGCTACCGAAGACCGATATCTCGCGGCCTGACGTGGACTCGCCGGACACCGCCTTGGCCAGGGCCGTCACCGAGGTGCTCACGCCCGACCACGTCTACGGCATCTGAGCCGCCTAGGATCGGTGCCATGGAAGGCTCTGTGACAGTGCACATGTCCGCACCGCCCGAGAAGATCTTCGATCTGATCGCCGACGTCCGCAACACGGGGCGGTTCTCGCCGGAGGTGTTCGAATCCGAGTGGCTCGACGGCGCGACCGGGCCGGCGCTCGGCGCGAAGTTCCGGGGCCACGTCCGCCGCAACGAGATCGGTCCGGTCTACTGGACCACCTGCCGGGTGACCGCCTGTGAGCGGGGTCGGGAGTTCGGCTTCGCGGTCCTGGGCCCCGGGGACAAGGCTGTCAACAACTGGCACTACCGGCTCACACCCAGCGGTGACGGCACCGACGTCACCGAGTCCTTCCGGCTGAACAACTCACTTCCGGTCCGGGTCTTCTGGACGTTCGCGGGCCACCTGCGCGGCCGACGCAACATCCGCGACATGCGCACCACCCTGGAACGGATCAAGAAGGTCGTCGAGTCAGAAGATTAGGCAGGCTAGTCTCGAATCCATGGCTTTCTCAACGGCGATCGCTACCCGGGCCAACGGCCAGGCCCCCCCGGACGTCCCTCTGGCGGACATCAACCTCGGCACGCTGAGATTCTGGGCACTCGACGACTCGATACGGGACGGGGCCTTCGCAACCCTGCGCCGCGAGGCTCCGATCACCTTCTTCCCCGAGATCGAGTTCGAAGGCTTCGAGACCGGGCCCGGCCACTGGGCTCTGATGAAGTTCGACGACGTGCACTTCGCCAGCCGGCACCCGGAGATCTTCAGCTCCTACCCCAACATCACCATCGCCGACCAGGCTCCGGAGGTGGCCGAGTACTTCGGCTCGATGATCGCCCTCGACGATCCCCGTCATTCCCGCCTGCGAAACATCGTGCGCAGCGCCTTCACTCCGCGGGTGGTGGCCCGCACCGAGGAGTCGGTACGCGATCGCGCCCGGCGGCTGGTGTCAGATCTGATCACCAAGCACCCCGATGGGAACGGCGAGTTGGTGGCCGAGTTGTCCGGGCCGCTGCCGCTGCAGGTCATCTGCGACATGATGGGCGTCCCCGAGCACGACCATCAGCAGATCTTCCACTGGACCAACATCATTCTCGGCTTCGGTGATCCGGACATGAGCACCGACTTCGAGGAGTTCATGAAGGTCGCGATCGACATCGGCGCATATGCCACCGCGCTGGCCGAGGACCGGCGGGCCCACCCGCGTGACGATCTGACCACCGCACTCGTGGCGGCCGAGGTCGACGGTGAGCGTCTGACGTCAACGGAGATCGCCTCGTTCTTCATCCTGCTGGCCGCGGCCGGCAACGAAACAACGCGCAACGCCATCAGCCACGGTGTCCTGGCGCTGTCGCGCTATCCCGAGCAGCGCGACATCTGGTGGAGCGACTTCGACGTCCACACCCCGACGGCCGTCGAGGAGATCGTCCGGTGGGCGTCCCCGGTTGTCTACATGCGGCGCACAACCACTCGAGACGTCGAGGTGAGCGGGGTCACGATGGCTGCCGGCGACAAGGTGACTCTGTGGTACAGCTCGGCCAACCGCGACGAGGAGAAGTTCGTCAACCCCTGGCTGTTCGACGTCACCCGTTCCCCCAACCATCACGTCGGGTTCGGCGGCGGTGGCACGCATTTCTGCCTGGGCGCGAATCTCGCGCGCCGGGAGATAGCCGTGGTGTTCGAGGAGCTGCACAGTCGCATCCCCGACATCGTGGCGACCGAAGAGCCGGCGATGCTGCTCTCGGCGTTCATTCACGGCATCAAGAAACTGCCCGTGCGCTGGACTCCGCCGTCGGAGTGAGACGGTGATCAAGGAGCGGCTGCACTGGCTGGCCATGCACGGGGTGCTGCGCACACTGGCCATGTGGTCGGCTCGGCAGGGCGATCCCCAGGCGCGTCTGCTGATCGATCCACGGGTGCGGGCGGATCCCTTCGCGTTCTACGACGAACTGCGTGCACAGGGTCCGCTGGTTCGGGCCCGTGTCAGTTACCTCACCGTCGACCATGCGGTCGCCCACGAGCTGCTGCGGTCCGAGGATTTCCGGGTGATCGCCCTGGGAGCGAACCTGCCCGGGCCCCTGGGCTGGCTGGAGCAGCGCACCCGGCCGGACCTTCTGCATCCGCTGCGCCCCCCGTCACTGCTGGCTGTGGAACCGCCCGAACACACCCGCTACCGCAAAACAGTGTCGTCGGTATTCACCTCCCGCGCGGTCGCCGCCCTGCGCGACGGAGTCGAGCGGACCGCCGAGCAGCTGCTGGCGGAGCTGTCGGCCGGTGACGCCACGGCCGAGGGCGTGGTCGATGTGGTCGAGCGCTACTGCGCACAACTGCCCGTCGAGATCATCAGCGAGATCCTCGGCGTGCCCGAGGTCGACCGGCCCCGGATCCTCGAATTCGGCGGGCTGGCGGCGCCCAGTCTCGACTTCGGCCTGACCTGGCGGCAGTACCGGCGGGTCCACAGCGGTCTGCAGGGCTTCGGTGACTGGCTGGTCGCCCACCTGGCCGCGCTCCGGGAGAGCCCGGGCGACAACCTGATGAGCCGGCTCATCGAGGCGTCCGAGGACGGCGTGCGGTTGGACCAGACCGAGTTGCGCGGTGTCGCGGGTCTGGTGCTTGCCGCAGGATTCGAGACCACCGTCAACCTGCTCGGCAACGGCATCCGGCTGCTCCTCAGCCACCCCGACCAGCTCGCGGAGCTGGAAGCCGAACCGGCGCTGTGGCCCAACGCCGTCGAGGAGATCCTGCGACTGGACTCGCCGGTTCTGCTCACCGGGCGGGTGGCACGCACCGACACAGCAGTGGCGGGAACCCCGGTGGCCAGGGGTGAGATCGTGATCATCCACCTCGGCGGGGCCAACCGGGATCCGGCGGTGTTCGCCGACCCGCACCGCTTCGACGTGCGCCGTGACAACGCCGGCAAGCACCTGGCGTTCTCCGGCGGCCGGCACTTCTGCCTGGGTGCGGCGCTGGCCAGGATGGAAGGTGAGGTCGGCCTGCGGAGCTTCTTCGACCGCTTCCCGCACGCGCAGATCGCCGGCGCCGGCGTGCGCCGCGACACCCGGGTGTTACGCGGCTGGGCCCGGCTACCGGTGCGTCTGGACGCCCGGGCCGCCGTGGCGAGCCGCCGGTGACGTTCCTGTCGTTGACACCCGAGGTAGCGCACGGTTCCATGGGCTGATGAGCTTCGACACCATCATTCGTGGGGGACGCTGGTTCGACGGCTCCGGAGCTCCCTCGGCGGTGCGCAACATCGGGATCCGGGGGGGCCGGATCGCCGCGATCACGCCAGACGAGCTGGAGACCGGATCCGCAGAGGTGATCGACGCGACCGGCAGATGGGTACTGCCGGGCATGGTCGACATCCACACCCACTACGACATCGAAGTGCTCGCCGGGCCGGGGCTGGAGGAATCCGTTCGCCACGGTGTGACCACGATCATGATCGGCTCCTGCTCGCTGTCGACGATCCACGTCGGAGGGGTCGACGCGGGCGACCTTTTCGGCCGGGTGGAGGCGATCCCCCGCGAGCACGTCATCGCGGCGATCAACGACACCAAAGACTGGAACACCGCCGAGCAGTACATCCTCGCCCTGGAGAACCGCCCGCTGGGCCCCAATCTCGCAGCCTTCATCGGCCACTCCGACATGCGCACCGCCACGATGGGTCTGGATCGCGCCACCAGAAAGGACGAGCGGCCGACTGGAGCCGAACAGGCTCGGATGGAGCGCATGCTCGCCGAGGCACTCGACGCAGGTTTCGTCGGCATGTCCTCCCAGCAGTTGCTCTTCGACAAGATCGACGGGGAAACCTGTCGCTCGCGCACTCTGCCCTCGACCTACGCCCGGCCGCGCGAGTTGCGCCGGCTGAAATCCGCGCTTCGGCGACAGCGCCGGGTGCTGCAGTCCGGGCCCGACATCCAGAATCCCCTCAACCTGGCGTCCCAGATCGCGCAGTCGCTGCCGGTACTCCGCCGCAAGCTCAAGACAAGCCTGCTCTCCGCGGCCGACGTGAAGTCCAACCCGTTCGCGATTGCGGTGCTCGGTCCGCTGGCGCGGCTGGTGAACCGGTTCGGTGCTGACTTCCGCTGGCAGCATCTGCCGGTGCCGTTCGAGGTCTACGCCGACGGCATCGACCTCGTGGTGTTCGAGGAGTTCGGGTCCGGGGCGGCGGCGTTGCACCTGCGCGACGAGGTCGAGCGCAATGCCCTGCTCAGCGACGAAGGCTACCGGCGCCGGTTCCGGCAGGACTACGACCGCAGGTTCGGGATGCGGGTGTGGCACCGCGACTTCTTCGACGCCGAGATTGTCGCCTGCCCGGATGACTCCGTCATCGGTAAATCCTTCGGCCAGGTGGGGCTCGAACGCGGCGGACTGCACCCCGTGGACGCCTTCCTCGACCTGGTCGTCGAGCACGGCACCAAGGTGCGCTGGCGCACCACTATCTCCAACCATCGGCCCGAGGTGCTCAAGAAGCTCGCCCGCGACCCGGGCATCCAGATCGGCTTCTCCGATGCCGGCGCGCACCTGCGCAACATGGCGTTCTACAACTTCGGCCTGCGCCTGCTGCGCCACGTTCTCGACGCGCAGCGGCACGGTGAACCCTTCATGACCGTCGAGCAGGCAGTGCATCGCCTCACCGGCGAGTTGGCCGACTGGTACCGGATCGACGCCGGGCACTTGCGAATCGGGGATCGCGCCGATGTGGTGGTGATCGATCCGGATCGACTCGACAGCACCCTTGACGACTACGCCGAGGCGCCGGTGCCCCAGTACGCCGGACTGCCGCGCATGGTCAATCGCAACGACCCCGCCGTTCCCCTGGTGCTGATCGCCGGCCGCGCAGTGGTGCGTGATGGAGTTCCGACCGACGTGCTCGGCGCCGAGCGCACCGGCAGCTTCCTTCGCGCCGAGCGTCGCATCCCGCCGCCGCAGGTTCGCGCGACTGCGCTGGCTGATGTCCGCTGAACCCGGCGTCGCACCGGACCTGGTGGCGCAGACCGTGCTGGGCATGTGGGGGGCGCTCTCCCGCCGGGACTGGCAGGCGATGAAGCCCTTCCTCGCCGACGACTGCATCTACGTCGACATGCCGATCGGTCCGACCGCCGCCGCGCGCGGACCCGACGACATCGTCAAGCGGCTCAAGGTCGGTCTGGAACCACTGGGCCGCTACGAGAATCACGACGGTGTCCTACTGAGCAACGGCACCGACGTGATGTACGAGCACTCCGAGACCTGGGAGTGGGTCAGCGGCGAGAGTGCCGTGCTGCTGTTCGTGAGCGTGCACAAAGTTCGCCCGCACAATGGATCGGCCGTGATCACATTGTGGAAGGACTACTGGGACTTCGGCGGGCTGGCCAACCACGCCCCGGCGGACTGGATGGAGCAGCTGGGTAAAGCCGACATGAGCTGGATGTTCGACGCCACCGGGCTGATCTGAGGGCGGCTCCTCAGCCGTCGTCCGCGACGGTGGGCACCTCGAGGCTGACGTCGGAGATGTCGATGAATCCCCATGCGGTGAGATTGGCGTAGGGCAGCGCCGAACTGGTGATCTGCAGGGTTATCGTGTCGGCCGCGCCGTAGACGGTGTAGGCGATGTCAGCCATCGGGATCTCGACGCTGCGCTGCTGTCCATCGAGGGTCACGGGTATCGGGGTGACGATGTTGCCGATCACCTGGCCGGTGGCGTCGTCGACGAGTTGGGCGTAGACCGCCCGGCTGGTTCCCAGCCCGCGGTAGCTGAAGCTCAGCGTCGGCGCTCCGGCGACCCGGGTGCCGATCGGAGCCGCCACGGGCAGGCTCACCGCGTTGCTGGCAGGACCTCCGCTGGCGAGGGCGAAGGCTGTGCTGAACACAGTTGGTTCGGCCGGCGGAACACTGGCCGCCGAGGGGCCCGATCCGCCCAGCAGCGGCACCAGCAGCAGTCCCCCGCCGGACCCCTCGTAGACCAGAGGCTCGGGGTTGTTGAATCCCGGGGCGAAGGGTGCAAGGTCCGAGCTGTAGTACTGACCGGTCTGGTCCCACCATTGGAACACCGGGATCGGATCGGCCGCACCGGCGTTGCCGGCAGCGTAGGCATCCAGCCAACGAAGCGTGTCGCTCATGATCTGGTTGCCCTGCTGCTCCTGTAAGTCCAACGGCAGCAGGCACACTCCGTGGCCTCCGCAGAACCAGGTTGTTTTCACCGGCAACGTCGGATTGCGCTGCAGAATCAGCTGTGCGTTGACGTTGGCCGCGTCGAGTTCGAAAAGGATGTCGACGGTGCCCTGCTGGAACAGGCTCGGAGCGGTGATGTTGCCGGAAAGGATTCCGGGTCCGGCGCTGGCCAGAACCGCGCGGGCATCCGGGCTGAGCCAGTTGAACAGATCGCCGGTGATGATTGCCGGATAGACCTGGGAGTTGACCCGCGCTTCGGTGACGATCAGGGCGAGCAGCAGTTCGGTCCCGATGACGGTTTTGAAGGTGTTGCTCGGATACAGGGCTTCGATGAGAGAGTTCCAGGCGATCGAGGGCACGATCGCATCGATGCGCGGATCGATTGCCGCTGCGGTGAACTGGATCCCACCGCCGTAGGACCCGCCGACCATCCCCACCAGAGGATCCCCGTCGATCGCAGCGACCTGGCTGGCCGCGATGTTGGCGTCACTGCCAGCCCAGGAGATGATCGAGGCGACATCGCGCGCCTCGTAGAAGGGGCTGTCCAGTTCCATGACCCCGCCGGAGGCCCACTCACCGCGCGGATCCCAGGTGATCACGTTGAAGCCGGTGCTTCCGGTGTACCCCCCCGGGAACGGGCTCGCGCCCTCGCGCAGAGTCGGAATACCGGGCACGATCTCGACGAGACTGGGCGCCCAGACGAAAGTGGCTTCGGTGTTGCCCGGGAATCCGAGGTCCGGGCCGTTGAGGACGGTCGGAGCGGTCGGAGTTTGGCCGGTCGCCACGTTGAGTGCCGGGTAGTAGTTCAGGCTGATGAGGGTCCCGTCGAAGGAAGGCATTTTGTAGGTGAAGGCGACGGGCCGTCCGTCGGCCAACTCCGCGGGGTTGACGTCGAAGGGCACCACCAGGGAACTGCCGATGAGCGGGGAGAGCAGGTCGCTGACGACCGGAAGCCGCCGCAGGCGGTTCAGTTCCAACTCGATGAGGCCACCGACGAGGGGCAGGCCGGTCAGGAAGTTGTCCAGCGGTGTGGTCTCGGTGACCAGCACGCTGAACTGCTCGTCGCCCGCCGGGTCGCTCACGATCGTCATGTACGGGAGGTAGGAGAAGCGTTCGGTGTCCTGCGGGCCGGCGGTCAGGGTGAGTTTTCCGCCATCGGAGGGCCGGTCGAGGACGCGGTAGGTCAGCGGCAGCCCACGGCTCGAGGTGGCGTCCAGAGCGCCCTCGATGACGCCCTGATTCCAGAAGATCTCCGTGCTGACGGTGATCGTCTGCGGGAACACCGCCCGGGTGGTGCCCGCCCCGGCGGTGTCCCGGCGCGCCGACCCGGGCGGGGCCTGGCCGAGCTGTTCGGCCGGGACCGAAGGCCGCCGGGGGCCGCGCGGTTCGACGGCCCGCGCCGGCCGTGCCGGCGACGCGGCCGCGGCGTTGCGACGCGCCGGTTCACCGGCGGTGACGCGATGTTGGGCCCCGCGGGCGGCACGGGGACCCGCCTGGGCGGCGGGGGCGCTGCCGGCGCCGGCATCCTCCGGCGGAGTGTCCGCCGAGGCCGTGGCGTGTGCGCCGAGCAACGCGCCGCCGACGCCGAAGGCGATCGCCAATCCGCCGAGTCGGCCTGCGCGGCTGCGGGTGCCCATGCTCCGGCACGCTAACAGCTCCGCGCTGACCAGGCCCGGGGGCCACACCCGCTTTCGACAGGAAGAGCCCGACGAGCTCGATCACAGGCTCCACGCCATCCGGAACCTCTCGGTGAGCTGCTGAGGGTCGAGGTCACAGAAGTTCCGGTGCTCATATCCGCGTACTGCCACCAGCGCATCGATGACCGCATCGCCTAGGATCACGCGAAGCCGGCCGGACCGGCCGAAGGACTCCAGGGCGATCCCCTGGCGCCCGGAAAGCCGGGTCACCCCCGCGGCGTCTCGTTCGGCGTCGGACAGCGAATGGGGGTCGACGACGATCTCCGGTTGCAGCACCCTCGCGTTCTCGATGCCGTCGAGTGCCAGCCCGAGGATCGCCGCGGTGGCCAGATAGGGGTTGGCAGAGGGGTCGATGACCTTCACCTCGACGTTGGCGGCGTGGGGGTCTCCACGGGCGTCGCGTACGAAACGTACCCCCGCTTCACGGTTCTCGGTTCCCCAACACGCGTAGGCCCCCGCCCAGTTGCCCGGCTGCATGCGCAGCCCCGACACAATCGAGCCGCAGAACAGCAGTTCGGCCTCGGTCAGGCCGGCGACCAGACCCGCAATCGCGGCTTGGCCCTCGGTGGTGAGGCCATGCGGGCCGGATCCGCCCGCGAAGATCGGGCTGCCGTCGCGCAGTAGCGAGAAATGCTGGTGGGCGCCTGAGCCGACGCTGCCCGCGAAGGCAACCGGGGACAGGCACACCCTGACTCCGTGGCGGCGGGCCACCCGACTGATCAGGATCCGCGCCAGGACCAAGTGGTCGGCGGCGGCCACCGGGGTCAGGGGGGCGAGGGACAGCTCGAACTGATTGACGCCGTACTCGGGGTGGAACTGTTCGACACCGACGCCCGCGGCTCCCAGCGCGGAGAGGACGTCGCGGACGAAGCTCTCGTGTTCGAGCACACCGGCCAGGCCGTAGGGCGCCCACGATTGATCGGGCAGCTGGTTCCCCGCCGGACCGACGAGCAGGAACTCGACCTCGTGGCCGACCGACGCCCGTAGGCCCGCCTGCGCGAGTCGCGATTCCACCCGGGCCAGCGTGCCCCGCGTGCAGGCGGGCACGGGTCCGCCGCTTTGGTCGTAGAACTGCCCCGGCGCCCACGCCAGACCGTCGTCGATCACCCGCAAGGCGTCGAGGTCGATGCGGATGCGCTGATCGCCGACGACGCTGATCTCGTCGGTGAAGGCGATCCCCGCCTTGTCGATGGCGAAGCCGTGCCAGGTCGGGCTGGCACCGAGTCCTGGATCGGCGAAAGCCGTCGCGCGGGCCGCGGGCACCACCTTGGCCAGTGTCAGTCCGGCCGGATTGACGATCGTGCCGATGACCGCTTCGGCGTCGAGTGCCCCGAAGCCGAACGCCGTCACGGTCCGGTCAGCTTCGACCGGGAAGGGTCAGCGAGCACGATTGTCCGATGTCGAGGGTGCGCAACATCCGTCCCATCGCCAGCCACATGGCACATGACAGCGCGAGATCGGCGAGCAGTTCGTCGGAGAAGTGCTCGCGGGCCCGCTGCCAGAACGCGTCGTCAGCGCGCAGGTCGGTATGCGCAGTGCTGAACCGGTGGGCGAATTCGGCGGCGAGGCGTTCCTGCTCGCTGTATCCCGGCCAGGTCCGCCACTGGGTGGCGTGCGCGTAGAGGTCCTCATCGACGCCGGCGGCCGGCCCGTCAGCGTCACGGGTGTTCTGACAGACCAGGCACTGGTTCTCCAGGGCGATCACGGTCCGGGCCAGTTCGCGGGTCCGCATCGGCAGCCGTCCCCGGGTGTAGACGGCGGTGCTGAACGCCGCCATCGACCCCCCCAGGGCGGGCGAGAGGGTGATCCAGCCCCGGACGTCGTCGTCAGCGAAATCACCGATGCGGCTCATTGCGGTGATGCTACGCCGCGCTCCGCGCGGGCAGCGAAAGTTAGCTGGCGAGGCTGAACCGGTGGCCCTGGACCCCGGCCGCACGGCATGTCCTGACCCGGATGGTCCGCCCTGATCTGCAGCTAAGAAAAAAACGTGCAGAACCTGAGAAAAACCTTTTGGAATGCGGAGACGGTGTGCTATCGTCGGCCGGAAGCCGCTGCACGCAGCGGGCGGCCCGCCGAAGCCCACATGGGGGAACGAACCAGGATGTGCACCCGGGACGCAGCTTTGCTCACCGCCATCTCAGGAGGTGCGCGGTGAGGCGGTCGGCGAAACGCGGCGCACGACTCGGCGCCGCGGCCGTCGCACTCGGATTCTCCCTCGCCGGACCGCACACAGCGCCGGTCGCCGCGGCCGACAGCGAACCGGACGCCGCGCCGGCCTCGGCAGGTGCTGCCGACCACTCCACGGGGACACCGGCGAAGGCTGCAGCCGGCACCCGCGTGCGGGCCGAAAAACCCACGGAACACGACGAACCGGCTGACGGCTCGGGGTCCTCGTCGGGGTCCTCGTCGGGGTCCGGCACCACGACGGCGTCAGGAGGCGGATCCTCCCGGCCGCGGCCGGCCGCCTCGGTCAGGCCGGCCCGGAATCCCTCGAATGACGCGCCGGCTCCGTCGGCGGCGGTGACGACCGCTCCGACGACCGCTCCGACGACCGCTCCGTCCAGCGGGGTCCCGACTCAGCCCGGTGCCGCGGCGAGTGCCGCGACGGACCCCGCGACGGACCCCGCGACGGACCCATTGCTGACCTCGGCCGCCGCTGCGGTGACGCCCGCCGTCCAACCCTCCTCGGCCAGGCGGGCACGCGGACTGGCCGCACCCAAGCCCGTCCCGGCCGAGCCGGTGCTCGGTCCCGCGGCAGCCGCTGCCGGTGTGGTCAGCACGATAGCGGGACTCTTCGACTCCGCCACCAACTGGCTGTCCAGCCTGCCGGCGAGTCCCGTGGCCGACTTCCTGGAAGGCGCCCTGCTGCTGGTGCGCCGCGCGCTGTTCAACTCGTGGCCGGGCAGCGGTTCCGGGCAGACCGGGGGGCAGACGGGCACGGGATCGGGTGCGACCACCGGAACGTCCACGTATTTCACCGACGAAGCGTTGCGGGATTACCTGCTGGCCCTCGCCAAGCAACGGTACGGCGGCATGTTCGGACAGACGCTGCCCCAGTACAACTACTACTACATGGTCGGTGGTCGGCCGGTCGTCATGGACGGCGTCGCCGGAAACGGCATCAAGTCGGACACCAATACCCAGGTGGACGGCGTCGATGAGGCCGACTTCATCGAGAACGACGGGAACTACCTCTACGTCGCCCGCAACGGCAAGCTGACGATCCTGGGTGCGGACTCCGCGATCCAATCGGAGACGACCCTGTCCGACAACGTGATCGGCGCATTCTTGTCGGGCGACCGCCTCACCGTGATCACCCAGTCGGGTTTCGGCGGCTGGTACGGGCCGATGGTGCGGATGGCCTACGGGCCGTGGTGGGACTGGAACCCGCAGACCCGGGTCACCGTCTTCGACGTTTCAGACCGCACGGCGCCGACGGTGGCCAGTCAAACCGTCTATGACGGCTCCCTGCGCGACGCCCGGGCCGTCGACGGCAAGGTTTTCCTGGTTCTGGATCGGGCGATCGACCTCCCCGAACCGCTCTACACGGAGGTCTCGTTGCCGCAGGCCGGCGACTGGGCAGGGTTGTTGGGTTCGACCGACGGCCCGCGTCGCGTCGCCAAGCCCATTCGCTGGGATGGCGGGTCCGAAGTCGGATACCGCACCTACGAGACCTGGGACGAATACGTGGCCCGCGTCGGTGACACCATCGTGGCGGATTCACTCCCGCACGCCTACACCGTCGACGCCGACGGGAATCTTGTCGACCTGGGAGCGGTCGTCGGTGCCGGGGACATCGTTCAGCCGGGTTCCGACGACCGGCAGTCGATGGTGACGGTGGTGTCGATCGACTCGCTGAACGCCACGCCTGGCTCCGGGTTTGCCGACAGCGTGGCCAGCCTGGTCGCCAACGGCGGCAATACCATCTACATGACCCGCGACGCGCTCTACGTCGCGACGAACGAGAACGACTACTCCGAGCTGATTTCGACGACCAACACGCGGATCGATCGTTTCGCAATCGACGGTCTGGACGTGGCCTGGCAGGCCAGCGGAGTGGTACCCGGGACGCTGATCAACCAGTTCGCGCTGGACGAGTACAACGGCTATCTCAGTGTCTCGACCCACAGCTGGGTATCGATGTGGTCTCCCGACAAGGATGGGGGCTCCGGCACGTGGACCAGCCGCAACGAAAGCGGCGTCTACGTCCTGGACACCACCGGCAACGTGCTCGACGAGGTGGGCCGGTTGACCGGTTTGGCTCCCGGTGAGCAACTGTTTGCCGTGCGATACGTCGGGGACATGGCCTACCTGGTCACCTTCCTGCAGACCGATCCGCTGTTCGCGATCGACCGTAGCGATCCGACTGCGCCGACCCTCAAGGGCGAGCTGGTGATCCCTGGATTCTCGAACTACCTGCAGCCAGTGGGCGACGGGCTGCTCATGGGTATCGGGCAGGAACGCGAGCCGGGCAGCTGGAATTCGCGACTGCACGTTTCGCTGTTCGACGTCACCGACGCGACGAACCCGACCCAGATCGAACGGCAATTCCTGGACGAGTCAGCCCAGTACTCGTGGTCGGATGCACAGTGGGACCACCACGCCGTGCTGTACTCGGCGGAGGACGGCCTTCTCGTCGTCCCGGCCTACAGCAGCGGCTATGACGCCAGCGGTAACTACACCTACAACCAGACGCTGACGGTGCTGCGGGTCACCTCCGCCGGTATCGACGTGCTCGGTCAGATCGAGACGGACGAGCCCACCATCCGTACCGCGCGCATCGGAGACGTTCTTTACGCGGTGTCCGACAGCCACGTGACGGCGTACCGGCTCAGTGACTTCAGCGAGATCACACGCGTCTGAGCACGCCGGTCAGTTCGAACCCCGCTGGGTGAACTCCGACAGCGCCTCGGCGTTGGCTCCGGCTCCCATCAATTTGGCGAAGTAGGCGTCCTCGCGCGAGCGGGCGGCGGCGATATCCGGTCTGGCCGGCTCCATCATCGACTGCTTCACCGCAACCAGGCTGGCAATGGGCTGGGCGGCGAGTACGTCGGCATGCTGCGTGGCCTCGGCCACCAATGTCGGAGGTTCGCACAGTTTCCATACCAGGCCCATGCGTAATGCCTCGGTGGCATCGATCCACTGCGACGACATCAACAGCCAGGCGGCGTTCTGCCGGCCGACCAGCTGCGGCAGCAGGTAGGACGATGCGGCTTCGGGGGCTACCCCCAAACTGGTGAAAGGACATTTCAGGCGGGCGGTGGTGGACATGAAAGCCAGATCGGCGAACCCCAGAAGCGTCGCGCCCAGACCGACGCCGAGACCGTTGACGACGCAGATCAGTGGCTTGGAAAACGATCCGAGGGCATCGATGAGTCCGGTGAAGCCGTATTTGCCGGAACGAAAGCCGGGGTCTGTGATCCTGGCCTGCATCTCGGTCAAGTCCTGCCCGGCGCTGAATGCCCGGCCGGCCCCGGTGATCATCACGACGGCGACCCCAGGATCAGCGGCCGCATCAGTGAGGGCCTCGGTGGTCGCGTCGTAGAGGGACTCGTTGAACGCGTTGAGCGCTTCTGGTCGATTGAGGGTGAGGGTCCGGACGCGATTCTCGTCGGCGATGATCAGTGTCACGATTGCAGCTTATTCCGCGGGAAAAGGATCGCGATACACGTAGCGTCCGGTGGCAACGGTGTCGATGTTGACGTTGGCCCCGAAAGCCGCAGTGCTCGCGACCATCTTCCCGAGCCGATCCTGCAGATCGGCGTCATCGACCGCCCCGAAGAAGGCATGCAGGCTGGCGACCGCCTCGATCGGGAACAGTTCCTCGACGATCGCCGCCACCTCGGGCGCATCGGCAGTGAGTGCGCGCGCCACGCAGTTCTGCACATAGCCGAAAGTCGACTGGGTGGCGATGGCCACCGGGGTGTGGTCCACGAGCCAGCGTCGCACCCAGGTGGCGACGTCGAGCTCAGCCGGCCGGCGCAGCATCGCCATATTGGCCAGGCCCTCGGCCCGCTGTCCCGGTGGTGAGGCCGGCGGGGGCATCGGTACGGACTCGGTCACCAGGTAGGCCGCGACATGTGCGGCCATCGGGGTGAGTAGCCCGAGGGCGGCCCGCACTTGCTCTCCGTAGTGCTGGTGCGACCACACGCTGACGAATCCCTGTACAGGCGGGTCGAGTGTGGTCAGTGTCATCAGTGAGTCGCGAACCGGGGCATCGCGGATATTGAGGGTCAGCCCGGGCAGGCCAAGATCGAGCAGCGCTTCAGCAACCGGGCCGCGCATCTGGTCGGTCCAGGCGTCGTCGGCGTCGGCAGTACGCAGGCTGATGATTACCTTTTCCACAGTGTCCTCGATCGGGGAGCTGTCACTCGCGCAACCAGCGGGGCGTGATGAAAACGCCTTCGGCTTCGACCGTGATGCCGTCGTCGTCGCGAATGGTTCCGGCGCAGAACACCTTGACACCGTCCGCGCGGGTGCGGATCGCTTCGGCATGTAGTCGCCCCAGCCGGGTGGCGCGTAGATAGCGCACGGTGATGCTGCCGGTGAATCGCGGTTTGCGATCGGGACTGGCGGCCTCACCGAGGAGGTGATCGAGGATCAGAGCCGATACGCCGCCGTGGACGTGGCCGGGCGGTCCCTCGTAGGCGGCGCCGAGTTCGAAGTCCGCCCACACCAGGCCGGACTCATCGCGGTGGGTGACCACCGGCGGCGCCAGAGCATTGCGGATACCCACGACCGCATTGCCCCAGCTGACGCTCTCCCCCGACCGCGTGGTGCGCACACCGAAGGAACCGCTGATCTGATGTTCACGCAGTCGCTGCACCACCGCATCGATGTCGCGTTGCACCTCTGCAACGGTCTGCAGCGGCACCTCGGTCCGAATCACGGCATCGACGAGAGCGCGAACCGATTCGGTGAGCGGCTCGTAGGCTGCTCGCAGCCGGGTGACGTCCTCACCCGACCAGTCCTCGGCGGTGAACTCCAGCACTCTTGAACTAGAACATGACGCCGTCATCGGTGTCTAACCGCCCCACCCGTGCGTACAGTTCGGTCATGCCGGACTGGGTGCGCCACGCGATCTGGTGGCACGTCTACCCGCTGGGTTTCGTGGGCGCCTTCCCGGCTGTCAATCCCCCGGCCAGCGAGGAGCACCGGCTGAGCCGCATTGCGGGGTGGCTCGACCATGCGATCCGGCTCGGCGTTTCGGGTATCGCCCTCGGTCCGATATTCGCCTCACGTACCCACGGGTATGACACCACCGATCACTTTCGC
The DNA here is from genome assembly GCA_018882965.1 of Mycobacterium sp. GTDB lineage: Bacteria > Actinomycetota > Actinomycetes > Mycobacteriales > Mycobacteriaceae > Mycobacterium. The sequence goes on from VEQY01000001.1 coordinate 63,573, forward strand.
CTCGATCCTCGACTCGGCGATGAAGCGGACTTCGACAACCTGGTCGAGCAAGCCCGCAGCCGCGGCCTGAGGATCCTGCTGGACGGGGTGTTCAACCACGTCGGCACCGACTTCCCGGTCTACCGGCGTGCCGATGATGACGGCGACGCCCTCGCCGCCGAGTGGTTTCGTGGCAGGCCGGGCCGCTTCCGCACCTTCGAAGGTCATGGCGAGTTGATCGCCCTCGATCATCGCAATCCCGCAGTAGCCGACTACACCTGCGAGGTGATGCGCCACTGGCTTGACCGCGGCGTCGACGGGTGGCGACTCGACGCCGCCTATGCCGTACCGACGGCGTTCTGGCAGCGTGTGCTACCCCGCGTGCGGGAGACCCATCCGGATTCCTGGTTTGTCGCCGAGGTCATTCACGGTGACTACTGCCGTTTCGTCCAGGACTCCGGGGTGGACTCGGTTACCCAGTACGAACTGTGGAAGGCCGTATGGAGCAGTCTCAATGACGGCAACTTCCACGAATTGGACTGGGCGTTGCAGCGTCACAACGGGTTCCTCGAGAGTTTCGTGCCGCAGACCTTCGTCGGCAACCACGACGTGACCCGTATCGCCAGCCAGTTGCGGCATCCCGAGCACGTAGCTCTGGCGCTGGTCGTCCTGTTCACCACCGGCGGGGTACCGACGGTCTACGCGGGCGACGAGTTCGGTCACCGGGGAGTCAAGGAGGAGCGCGCCGGAGGTGACGACGCCATCCGCCCAGAGTTCGGTCCACCGCCGACTCCCTCCGATCCCGCACCGGCCATTCTGGATCTTCACCGCTATCTGATCGGACTGCGTCGCCGCAACTCCTGGCTTCACACCGCTCGCACGTCTGCGCTCCGACTGGAGCAACGCTGCTACCTCTACGAGACCCGGTCCGGCGACGACGCCCTGCTGGTCGCGCTCAATACCGGGGACGCTCCCGTGGGCCTTGATCTGCGCGGCGTGCTCGGCCGGACGGCCACGGTGGTGGCAGGAACGGGCGCGCCTGCGCAGGAAACAGTTCCCGAAGCCCTCGTGGCTCCGCACGGCTGGCTGATCCTCACCCCATGACCAGGAGATCCAGGGTGTGCTGGTCTGGCTCGCCGCCGTAGAACTTTTCCAGCGTGCCGATGGCGTACCGGTGCGCGGTGGTGCTGGAGCCCAGACCGCTTAGTTGTGGGAAGACGAACCCGGTCATACACGCCGGACTGTGCCTCGACGAAACGCTGCAGATGGTACGGGTCGGCCACTGCGGACAAGTTACTCTCGGCGTGACCCTATTTCGAGGCAGGGAAGGTTTCTATGTCGGCACCGCCCGCTCCCGGCAAGCATGCGGGGCACCCGATGGCCGAACGGCTGCAGGGCAAGTCGCCCTTCTGGCGCACCCTCACGAGGGTGAGCATCCAATCCAAGCTGATGTTCATGCTGCTGGTGATGAGTGTGCTCGCCACCGCGATCATCGGGTTCATCGGATTCACCTCGGGCCGGACCTCGCTGCGCGCCGCTGTTTTCGATCGGCTGACCGCGGCGCGAGAGGCCCAGGCTCGTGTTCTCGAACTGGGACTGGCCGACATCATGGGCACTGTGGAGGTCTATGCGGGCAGTGGATCGGCTGTCGGCGCCTTGTCCGCCTTCACCAGCGGCTACGACCAGCTTGCTGACACGACGATCACTCCAGAGCAGCAGAAATCGCTCGTCGACTTCTACACGGCGAGCTTCGGCGGCGGGGACAACGGCAACCTCGACATCAATGCGCTGCTGCCCTCGTCCAACGCCGGCAAGTATCTGCAGTCTGCTTATACGGTTCCGCTCGCCAACGGTGGCCAGGTAAGGCGCGCCGACGATCCCGGCGACGGGAGCGCATGGGCGGCGGCCAACGCCCGATATGACGAGTACTTCCAAAAGGTTGTCGCCCGCAAGACGGTGAGCGGCCAGGACCTCCGTCTGATCGACCTGCAGGACGTGCTGCTGATCGATGCGGACGGCGACGTCGTGTACAGCGCACTCAAGGGGCCCGATCTAGGGACAAACATCTTCACCGGCCCCTACCGCGGTCAGGGCTACCTGCCCGAGGCATTCCGTAAGGCGATGGCCTCCAACGACACCGACTACGTCGTCAGCACCGATTTCGCGGACTACCTGCCCGCCAGTAAACCCACTGCCTGGATGGTGGCCCCCATCGGCGCGCCCGGCAGACAGATCGGGGTGATAGCGATCGCCTACCCGATCAGTGCGATCAACTTCCTGATGACCGCCGAAAAGCAATGGGAGCGAGCCGGTATGGGCCGCACCGGAGAGACCTTCCTGGTGGGACCCGACGACCTCATGCGGTCGGATTCCCGACTGTTCCTGGAGGATCCCGAGGCCTACCAGCGTGAGGTCATTGCGGCCGGTACGCCGGCCGAGGTCGCCGACCGGGCGATCAGGGAGGGTACGACCGTGCTCGTTCAGCCGATCGACACCAGCGTCACCCAGGCGGCGCAACGGGGAGAGACCGGCACCATGATCGCCACCGATTACCTGGGCCGTCGGTCCCTGGTCGCGTATGCGCCGGCTCCGATCCACCGGGGAGCGGGCGAGGACGCGGTCGTGCGCGACGTCGCCGGGCACTGGGTCATCGTCGCCCTGATCGGTGCGGAGGAGGCCTTCGCGCCGGAGCGTAACTTCGCCAGGCGGCTCGTCCAGGCCACCGTGACCCTGGTTTTCGTCGCGTGTGTGGCGGCAATGCTGTGGTCGCGGCTGTTCGTCCGACCGATCCGGCGCCTCGAGACCGGTGCACAGCAGATCAGCGCCGGCAACTACAACGTCTCGCTGCCGGTGGAGTCGAAGGACGAGTTCGGCGACCTGACGGCCGCATTCAACGAGATGAGCCGGAACCTGGCGGTCAAGGATCAGCTTCTCGAGGAACAACGCACGGAAAACGACCAGCTACTGCGCTCGCTCATGCCTGAGTCGGTGGTCGAAAAGTACCGCGAGGGCCACGAGGCGATCGCCGAGGAGCACCAGGACGCCACCGTGATCTTCGCCGACTTCATCGGTCTGGACGAGTTGTCCGCCGATGTGTCTCCGGAGGAATCCGTAGCGGTCGTCAACAAACTGGTGAAGCGGTTTGACGCGGCAGCGGAGAGCTTGGGTGTCGAGAGGGTTCGCAACACCCATAACGGCTATCTGGCCAGTTGCGGACTCACTGTCCCACGGCTGGACAACATCCACCGGACCGTGGAGTTCGCGACGGAGATGCAGCGCATCGTCGAAAGATTCAACGTCGAGGGTGGCTACCATCTGCAACTTCGAGCCGGTATCGATTCGGGGACGGTGACCAGCGGCCTCGTCGGGCGGGCCGGTCTGGTGTACGACCTGTGGGGAGGGGCCGTTCAGCTGGCCGCAAGTATGCGCCAGGGCATCACCGCGGGCGGGATCTACGTCAGCGATGCGGTGTACCAAGCCACCCGTGAAACCCGCCGCTATGAGGCCGCGGGGACCATCGAGGTCGGTGACCGCACCGAGCAGACGTGGCGACTCGTGGAGGATCAGTCATGACTTCGATTTTCACCGCTCCCTGGTTCTACTGGTCGATCATCATCGCGGTCGCGCTTCCGTTGACCCTGGTCGCGCTCACCGAGTTGGAGCACAAGCTCATCCGCCGCGGAAGCGTCCGCGTCCGTCCGGTGCGGTTGCTTCGGCTCTACATCGTGCCCCTGGGCGCTGTGCTGCTGCTGTTGGTCAAGAGCTCCGACTACTCCGCCGAGGCCACCGGCTTCCGGATCCTGTACACGGTCTTCGGCTTCCTGGTTCTGGTCATGGCACTGTCCGGGCTCAACGCGACGGTCTTCGCCAGTGCGCCGACAGGTAGCTGGCGCCGTCGGATGCCGTCGATCTTCCTCGACGTCGCACGATTTGCGATCATCGCGGTCGGGTTGGCGCTCATATTGGCCTACATCTGGGGCGCCAACGTCGCCGGGTTGTTCACCGCGCTGGGAATCAGCTCGATCGTGCTCGGCCTAACCTTGCAGAATTCAGTCGGCCAGATCATCTCCGGTCTGCTGTTGCTCTTCGAGCAGCCCTTCCAACTCGGAGACTGGGTGGAGACCACGGCTGCGCGTGGGCGCGTTGTCGAGGTCAACTGGCGGGCGACTCACATAGCCACGGGTTCGGGTCTGGAGATCATCCCGAACTCGGTGCTGGCCAGTCAGGCGTTCAGCAACCTGAGCCGACCTGCCAACGGTCATGCGGTTGCGATGAACACGACCTTTGCCGCCGGTGATGCCCCCGACGAGGTGTGTGCGCTACTTACGGCGACCGCGGCCAATCTGCCGCAGCTGCACCCCGGCGGTCAACCTGTTGTCACCGCGAACTCCAGCACGGCGTATACGGTGACCGTCCCCGTCCGGTCGCCCGCCGATGATGCCGCGGCCCGATCCACACTCCAGCGCTGGCTGTGGTACGCGGCACGCCGGGCCGGTCTACGCCTCGACGGGGTTGAGGATGACTTCGACACCGTGCAGCACCGGGCGTCTGCTCTTCGGAAGACTGCGGCGGTGTTACGGGTCAGCTCCACCGAAATGGAGACCCTGCTGCCCAAGGTCGCGGTTGTGCGCTTCGGTGACCAGGAATTGATGCAGGACATCGGTGACGTCCCCGATCGGATGACCTTCGTGGTCAGCGGCCGAGTCCGGCTTGTCGTCCCCGGTGACGACGACGCCGTGATCCCGATTTCGACCTTGCGCGAAGGCGACTTCATCGGTCAGACCGCGCTGATCCGTGAGCCGGTCATCGCGAGGGCCTACGCGGCCGGAGAGGTCATTGCGCTGCAGCTGAAGCGAGACACCGTCGAGCGCCTGCTGAACAGCAAGCCCGACCTGCTGCAGGATCTCAGCCAGGCCATTGAGGACCGCCGAGCCCGCGCCAAGGCGCTGATCGCCAAAGCTGCGACCGCAAATACCGATGACGCCGGACAGGACCTCGCAGCGAATTCCCCACAGGGCATCCCGGTGAATTCAGCGGCGTCCTGAGCCATCTGCACGGGGACGTCGGCGTGATCTGATCGTTGTCCAACTGCGACTCGGCGCACCGCGCCGCGTGCCCATCACCCGCCGCGGTGAGTGTTTCACTACCGGGGCACGGCAACAAACGCCGACGGAGAAAGGTGATGGGAGTCCTGATGAAAATCCGCGAGATGATACGAGGTCCGTGGCGCCGAGTGGCCGCAGTCTTTGCCGCTGCGCTCTGCCTGCCGGGGCTGGTCGGAGCGGTCGGCGGTTCTGCGACGGCGCAGGCGTTCTCCAGGCCCGGCCTTCCGGTGCTCTATCTAGACGTGCCTTCGCCGTCGATGGGCCGCAACATCCGGATCCAGTTCCAGGGCGGCGGTCCGCACGCGGTCTTCCTTCTCGACGGCCTGCGCGCACAGGAGGATTACAGCGGCTGGGACATCAACACGCCGGCCTTCGAGTGGTTTTTGAACTCGGGGCTGTCGGCGGTGATGCCGGTCGGTGGGCAGTCCAGCTTCTACACGGACTGGTACCAGCCGTCGCAGGGAAATGGTCAGAACTTCACCTACAAGTGGGAGACGTTCATGAACCAGGAGCTGCCGGCATACCTACAGGCCAACCACGGGATTGATCCCAACGGAAATGCCGTGGTCGGGATGTCGATGTCGGGCAGCTCAGCACTGACCTATGCGATCTACTACCCGCAGAAGTACATCTACGCGTCGTCGCTGTCGGGCTTCCTGAACCCCTCCGAGGGCTGGTGGCCGATGCTGATCGGTCTTGCGATGAACGATGCCGGCGGATTCAACGCCCAGAGCATGTGGGGCCCGTCCTCCGACCCGGCCTGGCGGCGCAATGACCCGATGGTCAACATCAATCAGTTGGTGGCCAACAACACCCGGTTGTGGATCTACTGCGGTACCGGTACACCGTCGGATCTGGACACCTCGGGCGGCGGCGGCAACCTGATGGCCGCGCAGTTCCTGGAAGGCTTCACGCTGCGCACCAACAAGACCTTCATGGACAACTATCTGGCGGCCGGTGGGCGCAACGCGGTGTTCAACTTCCCGACCAACGGCACCCACAGCTGGGGCTACTGGGGTTCCCAGTTGCAGCAGATGATTCCCGATATGCAACGGGTGCTCGGCGCTACCCCATCCGGCGCCTGAGCATCCGCTAAACAGCAGGCCTGCCGCTCCCCCAGGCGGCAGGCCTGCTGCCGTCTCAGTCGCGGTCCAGCAGAGTGGCCACTCCGTCCGCCGCCACCTTGACCTGAGTCCCGGCGATGTCTGCTGTGACGGTCTCCGCGGCTGCGCTCGGATCGGTGACGACGGCGAGGGTTCGCGCTCCGTCTGGGGTCCGGATCGACAGGAATGCCCGCTCCGGCCGACCCTCGCGATTGAACGGCGTCGTCCATGACTCCACTGTGCCCGGGCCTTCCCATTCCACCCGTGCAACACATGTCGGTTCGCGATCGACGATCGGCTGAACGTCCTCCCAGCGGAAGCCGCTGTCGGGCGGTGCGCTCGAGTAGACCCCGAAACTGTGTTTGGTCAGATATCCGCCGTTAGCGGTGATCAGCCCGCAGCCGGGTCGGCGACGCAGCAGTTCAGCCATCGTGGCGATCGAGTGCATCACGTAGTTGTTCCACGGTCCACCCGCGAAAGTGAGGCCTCCGGTGACGGTCAGGGGCCGACGCGGGTCGTCCAGCGGGAGACCCAACTCGCGGGCCGCGACCTGAACTGCCGACGGGAAGCACGAGTAGACGTCGACAAGGTCGAGATCGTCGATGCCGATCCCGGCAAGTTCCAGGACGCGGCGCCCACCGATCCCGATCGCCGGCGATCGATGCAGCGCGAACCGCTCGCCGATGGAGTAGGTGTCGTGGGATTCGGTGCCCGCGACGGGGAAGATCCAGTGATCGCGGGGAATCTGGAGGTACGTGGCTTTCTCGACCGAGCAGAGGACCACCGCGGCAGCCTGGTCCACCATGTTGTTGGAATTCATCAGTTTCGGATACGGCCAGCTGATCATCCGGTTGTCCGGTCCGGGTTGCCAGATCTGCTCGGCGCTGAGCGGCTCGCGACTCCACGCGTGTGGGTTGGCCGCCGCCACCGCGCTGAATCGCGACCACAGCTCGCCGATACGCCGGCGGTGTTCGTCCTGGGACACGCCGTCGGCAACGCGCAGCGCCTGCTCAAAGAGCGGGTAGACGAACGACGGCCGGTCCAGGCCGATACGGTCCTCTCCCGGTCCGGACATCGGAACCGCTTGCTCAGATCCGGGCGGCACCGGGACCAAGTCGTCCTGGCGGGTCCAGTCGGGGCGTATCCCTCTGGCCCGCAGACGCATTCGAGTCCGCCATGCCTCAGCCCCGGCGAGGAGCACAATGGAGGCGTTGCCCGACTCGATATCCCGGCAGGTCTGGTTGACCAGCGACTGGGGCGTGTTGCCACCGATACCGGTGTAGCGGGTCGTCGCGTCGTCGGCTCCGATGCGGTGGGCGACCAGCAGGCCGGGATCCCGGTACCGCCAGGACAGCAGATTGACGATGCGGATCGAGTCCACCGCCGCCAGCACCCGGGGATCGGCCGCTTCCCGTGCCGCGGCGGCCATCAGATCGACGGGTTCGACCGCGGGCGACTCGTCGTACTGGTTGACCTGGCCCACCCCGACGAGCACCGGCGTCCGCGGTCCCAGGCTCATCGACAGGCCCCTTTCGTCGTTCGGGAAAGCGTTTGACGCCTGTCAAGAAACTAGCACCGGCGCGCTGCTCAGGAATCCGGTGGACCCACCCGGTAGATCGACTTCAACTCGAAGAACTCCTCGAGGCCCTCGGGTCCGAGTTCCCGGCCGATTCCGCTGGCTTTCACCCCGCCGAAGGGCGCGTTGATGTCGAGTTGGTAGTCGTTCACGCCGACCGTCCCGGTCCTGATCTCGCGGGCCATCTCGGTGGCCCGCGCAGTGTCGCTCGACCAGACCGTGCCGGCCAGCCCGAATTCGCTGTCGTTGGCCAGGGCGATGGCTTGGTCATCCCCGTCATAGGGAATGACGGCCAGCACCGGGCCGAAGATCTCTTCCTGGGCTATGCGATCGGAGTTGTCGACGTCAGCGAATACCGTCGGTGAGACGAACCAACCCCGGGGCTGGTTGCGTGGAACACCACCGCCCACAACGAGTTTCGCCCCGCTCCGCTTCCCGGACTCGATGTAGTCCAGCACCCTGTCGCGCTGGCGGGAGCTGACGACCGGGCCGATGTCCGTCGCCGTGTCCAGCGGGTCGCCGATGGAGAATCCGTTCACCAGGTCGGCAAGTGCATCGACGACTTCGCCGTAGCGTGATCGGGGGGCCAAGATGCGTGAGCCCAGAAAGCAGGTCTGGCCGTTGTTGATGAACGACACCGACCGCAGACCCTTCATGACCACCTCGAGGTTGGCGTCGTCGAGGATGATCGCGGCTGACTTGCCGCCCAGCTCGAGGGTCACTGGCCGGAGCAGCCGGCCGCACACCTCGCCGATGATCCGGCCCGCCGCGGTCGATCCGGTGAAGCTCACCTTGTCCACTCCGGGATGTGACACCAGGTGCGCGCCGGTGGGGATTCCGCCCGGCACGATGTTGAGCACCCCGGCGGGAATCCCGCACTCCTGCGCCGCCTCGCCGAACACCAGGGCATCGAGTGCGGTCTCGGGGGCCGCTTTGAGGACCACCGTGCATCCTGCAGCCAGGGCCGGTGCCAGCTTGAACGCGGCCAGCGCCTGCGGATAGTTCCACGGCACGATGGCGGCGACGACGCCGACGGGCTCGCGCCGGACGATCGTGTGACCGGCGGCGCCGGACCGAATCTCTTCGATGGGTGTCGCAGTGATCAGTTTCGCGTAGTAGTTCAGCAGTGCCGCCGGGAAGACGCCGTTTGCACTGCGGGAGAGCGACATCGGCATGCCGTTCTCCCGGGTGACCAGCTGGTCGGTGCCCTTGGCGCGCTGGTGTAGCGCTGCGGCGAAACTCTTGAGGATCCCCGCGCGATGGTCGGGTGACGTCGAACGCCAGCCCGGCAGAGCCGCCCTCGCGGCGGCGACCGCGGCGTCCACCTCGGCTTCAGTGGCGCTGGCCCCATCACCGAGCAGGTCACCGGTGGCCGCCTCCAGAACCGGTTCGGCCCGCTCCGCCGAGCGGAACTCGCCGTTGATGAACACTCGCGCGCCGGTGGCGTTCGTCATTGCGGAACTCCCTTACTGTCGGTGGCGGCGGCGGCGAACAGCGCACCGTCGTCGATCAATCTCTGGATGGCTGTCGGTTGCATCCCGAGGGTCTCGCGGCAGATGTGCCGGGTATCGGCGCCGGGCAGCGGCGCCGGGCGCTGAGGCGCCGGCGGGATGTGCCGGAACGGGGCGGGCCCCGTCTCGCTGGGCAGACCGACCTCCAGACAGGGATGTCGCAACTCGGTGAAGACATTACGGAATCGCAGGTGCGGGTCGTCCAGAAGGTCATCGGCGCGATTCATCGGGCCGGCCGGTACCCCCGCCGCCTGCATACGGGCGGCCACCTCGGCCGGTGCTCGGCCGCTCGCCCACGTCGTCAGGGCGGCGGCCAATCCGGCCTCATCCGAGGCCGATTCGGGTTCACCGATCACCCGGCCCGCCGCCTGCCGCACGGCCGGGGAGGTCAGCGAGACCACACACCACTCGTCCTCGCCCGCGCACGGCAGCAGGTGATGCGCTGCAGCGTCGTGGCGGACTACGCCGGGCGGCCGGGCGGCCAGCGTGACGTAGCGGACGTCGAGTTGATTGATCGCGGCCTCTGCCTGGGAGACGTGCACTTTCGCGCCCACACCACAGCGCATCCGCCGGATCATCGCAGCCAGGGCGCCGATCGCCGTGATCCGGCCGACGACGTGATCGGGGAAGATCGTGGTCGCGTCGTAGAACGGGTGGCGAGCCGTGTCGGCACCGGCATCGGCAGGAGCCGTCGACGCCCACAGGCTGGTCACGCCGGTGGTGGCACGGACCAGCGGCCCGTAGCCCATCTGGGTTCGCCAGGGGCCGCTGTCCCCGAAAGCGCTGCTCTCGGCGAGAACAAGCCGCGGGTTGAGCTGGCGTAACCGGTCGTAGGGAAAGCCAAGAGCCTCAAGTGTTCCGGGCTTGAAGTTGGCGAACACGGCATCGGCGCCGGCGACGAGTCGCTCGAACACCGCGGCGCCCTCCACGGAGCGCAGCTCCAAGCCGAGACCCCGGTGGTTGCGATGGGCCCGAACGAAGGATTCGCTGATCGCCTGGCCCTCGCGTGTCTGCCGCAGGCCATCCGGGTAGGAGGCGCTCTCCAGCTTGATGACTTCGGCCCCCAGATCGCCGAACAGCCGGCTCAACTCGCCCCCGGCGACGATGACGCCCAGATCAACGATGCGTAGGTCGGTGAAGGGCAGGCCGCCGACGCGCGCTGTCGGCGGCGGGTCGAATCGCGGAGCCTGCCAGCGCGGCTCACTGCTGCCGAGGGCGGGTGCGTCTGTCCGGTAGCCGACGCGGGAGCCGTCGACCACCCAGTAGCCCGCCGGAATTCGGGTGAGCACACCCGGCGCCACCGTGGCCTCGGTGAGGGCGCCGACGGCTCGGAGGTGCTCGGATTCCAGCGCCTCGGCGGGGGTGAGGACGGCCGCGATCGGAACGCCGTGCCGTTGTCCGGCGCGGACCAGGTCCTCCATGGACTGGTCGGCGAACAAGGCGGCCATCAGCGGGCTCAAATCGGCGAAGGCCCTCACCCGCGCCGCGATCGTGTCGAACCCCGGACCCTGGAATGCCGGTGGCTCCCCCAGCCATGCCCGCATGCCGTGCCACTGTCGCGGCGAGAGAACGCACAGCCGGACGAACCCGTCGCGGCATCGGAAGATGGGATAGAGATCCTGATTCTTCGGCCGGCCGCGCCATCGCTCCCCGCGGCTTCGGGCTGTCGCCGCTTGGCCCTGCGTGCCGAAAGGAGGATCAAGAGCCAGCACCACGGCGTCGAACCGGGCGAAGTCGATGAAGTCGCCGATCCCGGTGCGCAGCCGATTGGCGTAGGCGACCAGCGCCACCCACGCCGCCTGGACGGCGGCGGTCGCCGACGCGATGCCCTCGGGTGGCAGCACCGGTGTCCCGGTGGTGGGTCCGGAGCGGGACAGCGCGGTCGACATCGCGTACAGCACCGGGTCGGTGGCATGCCAGGAGGCCCGCGGGCCCTGCAAACCGAAGTCGGAGACCGCGATCGTGACAAGCCGGGTGTATCGGTCGGCGAGTTGTTCGCAGGTGGTGCCGTAGGCACTCAGCTGCCCCGGGTTGCCACTGTCGACGAGGATGTCGGCGTCGGCGGCCAGCTCAAGCAGTCGCCGGCAGTCGTTGTCGTCTCGGGGATCGAGTACGGCGGACCGTTTGTTGGCGTTGTGCAGCGCGAACGGGATGCTCACCCCGTTGAGCGAGGGCAGCACCGCCCGGCCCGCGCTGCCACCCGGGGGCTCGACCTTCAGGACGTCGGCGCCCAGGTCGGCGAGGAGTCGCGAGGTCAGATCGGCCTCGCCGGCCGACAGGTCCAGCACCCGCAGCCCAGCCAGCAGGGGCTCGATCTCGGTCACAACGGCGCCTCCGGGTCCGGCGCCAGCTTAGTCGGCGTGGCCGCCGGTATCATGGAGGGCAAATGTCTGTCACCGGCGTGGCTCCCGCGCGTCCGCATCCCGCATCGGCGCTGCTGACGTCGCTGCAGCGCGCGCGCGTGTACATCGACGTCGCCGTGATCGTCGTCGTGCTGGCGCTGACCAATCTGGTCGCCCATTTCACCACCCCGTGGGCGAACGTCGTGATCGTGCCGGCCGCAGCCGTCGGCCTGGTGCTGCTGGTTCGGGCGCGCGGGCTGAGTTGGGCCGAGCTGGGACTCGGCCGCGAACACTGGCGGTCTGGTTCGCGCTATGCCCTGGCGGCGGCGGGCCTGGTCCTGACGGTGATCGCGGTGGGTGTCCTGCTGCCCTGGACGCGGCCGATGTTCCTCAACAACCACTACGCCACCGTCTCCGGCGCGCTACTCGCCTCGATGATCATCATTCCCCTGCAGACGGTGATCCCCGAAGAACTGGCTTTCCGTGGCGTGCTGCACGGCGCGCTGGATCGGGCCTGGGGCTTCCGAGGCGTCGCGGCCGTCGGATCCACGCTCTTCGGGCTCTGGCACATCGCCACGTCACTGGGTTTGACCAACGGTAATGCCGGCTTCACCCGTGTCCTCGGCTCAGGAGTGCTGGGCGTGGTCGCTGGTGTCGCCCTCGCGGTCGTCGCCACCGCTGCGGCGGGCTTCGTCTTCAGCTGGCTGCGCAGCCGCAGCGGCAGTCTGATCGCGCCGATCGCGCTGCACTGGTCGCTGAACGGCATAGGCGCGCTCGCCGCCGCCCTGGCCTGGCACCTGTCAGTCTGACGCCGCCGCGTCCTCGAGCAAGTCCGACGTCTGTTCGGGTTCGGTCAGCATCATCTCGTGGCCGGTGGCGATGCGCCGCATCTCCCAGCCCTCGTCTCGGGCCCTCGCGATCGACAACGCCAGAGCGGGCAGGCCCGGCTCGGTGTGCTCGATGTAGGTGCGCGGCAACAGCTGCAGATGAGCGGGATCGAAGTCGACGACACCGCGCGACAGGACCAGCGAAAAGTCCGTGAGCTTTCGTCGCAGTAGCGCGATCACAGCCGCATCGGTGACACCCCAGCGCGCGATCAATGCGTCGCACGCCGGGATTCGCCAGCCGCTGGGCCCCTCGGCCGCGAGCCGGCAGAACAGCTCACGGGACGACGCGGGCTGCACGTCGAAATTGCTCTCCCCCGGGTGTTGCAGGAACCCGCCGACAAGGACTACCGACGTCAGGCGTCCCGAAAGCCGCTGCGCCAATGGCCCCGCCAGGCCCCCGGCGTAGGAGTGCAGTACCAGGCACACGTCGTCGAGATCCTCAAAGCAGATCGTGTTGGCGATGTCGTCGATGTGTGTCTCGATGGTCACCTGCGGAGTCAGCAGGTGATGCCGCTCTCCCTGTCCCGTGAGCGTTGGTGTTGCCACGTCGTGACCGTGTGACCGGAGCAGCCCTGCGACCGCCGTCCAGCACCACCCTCCGTGCATCGCACCGTGGACAAGGACGAAACGGCTCACGGCTGCAGCACCGCCGCACCGGCGATACGGCCTTCCGCCAGGTCGGTCAGGGCGCGGTCGGCCTGCCCCAGCGGATACCCGGTGGCGGCGACCTCGATGCGATGCCGTGCGGCAAAGTCGAGGAACGCCCGTGCGTCGGCCCGGGTGTTCGAGGTCACCGACCGCAGCTGCCGTTCCTGGAACAGATGGCGCTGGTAGTTCAGTGTCGGGATGTCGCTGAGATGTATGCCCGCGATGGCCAGCGTCCCACCCCGGCCAAGGGCCTCCAGGGCGGGCGGCACGAGATCTCCGACCGGAGCGAACAGAATCGCGGCATCGAGTGTCACCGGGGGCGGATCGCTGGGGCCCTGCGCCGACGTCGCGCCGAGTCGCAGCGCCAGGGCGCGCGCCTGCTCACCCCGGGTCATCACGTGCACCTCGGCGCCCTGCGCCAGGGCGACCTGAGCGGTGATGTGGGCGCTGCCGCCGAATCCGTACAGGCCTAGACGGCCTTTCTCGGGGAGCTCGGCGCGCAGCAGCGAGCGGTAGCCGATGATCCCGGCGCACAACAGCGGAGCCAGTTCGCTGTCGGCGTATCCGTCCGGGAGCTGCAGCGCGAAGTCGGCGGGTACCGTTGCGAAGTCGGCGTAACCTCCGTCGGCGTCCCAGCCGGTGTAGCGCGACTGCGGGCAGAGGTTCTCCCGGCCCTGCCGGCACGCGGGGCACCCGCCACAGGTGTGCCGAAGCCAGGCGATCCCAACCCGGTCGCCGATTGCGAAACGCGGGCTCTCGACCGCGCTGATCTCGCCGGCTGCCACCACCTCGCCTACGACTTCATGGCCCGGAACGACAGCCGGGCGGTGCACGGCCAGATCACCCTCGGCGACGTGGAGGTCGGTGCGACAGACCCCACAGGCGCGAACCGCGACGAGCAACTCCCCGGGACCGGGTACGGGAACTGGCGCGGCGTGGTCGAGTTCCATCGGGCCGCTGCAGATCGGTCCGGGCCGGCGTACCCGCCAGGCACGCATCGTCGTCGCGATATCGCCGGCCACGGCGCTGAACCCGGCGGACCGGCCGACTCAGCTCGGCGGCGGTGGGGGTGGCGCCGGGGACGGAGCCGCGGGCGGTGGCGCGCCCGCCGGCGGTGGCGGCGGAGCGGCTGCGGGGGCGCCGGCCGGGGGCGGCGGGACCGCAGCGGGCGGCGGCGGAACCGCGCCGGGCATCATCTCCGGGACCGGGGTCTCCACCGGCACCGGAACCCCGACCCGGTTACCCGGGTCAGCGACAGGCGGCGGCGCATTGGGATCCGGAGGTGGCGGCGGCGGGGGTGAGTAGGGCCGAATCGATTCGGCCAGCCCTTTGGCGGCAACGGGATCGACGGGGTCCTTCGTCGTCCCCAGCCAGACCACGAACCACCGCTCGTTGCGCTGATCGCGCGGGGCATTGGCCGCCGCCGTACCCACGACCCCGGCCCAGATCTGGCCGTTGGGTTTGGTGGGGTCGGTGAATTTGACCTCGTAGGAGGAGGCGAATCCCGGCAGTCCGCCGGCCTGCAGCGGAGTCGTCTGCTGGTTGATGCGGGTCCCGGGGAACGGCATGAAGAACTCGCCCATGTCGGATGCGAGCCGCACCGCGGCCTTGCTGTTGTCCGACTCGGCGCCGGCGAACAGCCGGAGATCCAGGCGTCCCAGCAGGATGCTCGTGTCATTGGCGGTCGGAGCCGGCTGGCCGCCCAGGACCGGTCCCGCCTGCTTGAGCAGCAGCGCCTGCCCGTAGCTCAGCCGTGAGGCGTCGGCGACCTCCCAGCCGGCCGGGACGACGTAGCTGAAGCCGCCGACGGCATTGTCGACCCGTCCCAGCTCCGGCAGCGGCGGCGGTGGCAGCGGGGCGTTGGGGTCCGCGGGGGGCGGCGGCGGCAGCGGGGCGTTGGGGTCCGCCGGGGGCGGCGGCGGTACCGGGGCGTTGGGGTCCGCCGGGGGCGGCGGTGGCAGCGGGGCGTTGGGGTCCGCCGGGGGCGGCGGCGGTACCGGGGCGTTGGGGTCCGCCGGGGGCGGCGGCGCCGTCGTGGTCGGCGGCACGGGATCGGCGGTCGCCGAGTTCGTCGGCAGGGCGACAGTGACTGCACTGACGGCAACCGCCACCGCGGCTGCCAGCGCCAACCACGGGCCCCGGCGTGAAGATGTCGGATCCGGCTGGGTCATGGCGAAAAACCTACCGTGTTGCAGCCGTGACGCAAGTGTGTGGGGGGACGTGTCTGCTCAGGACTCCGACGTCGATCACGGCGAAACTCCGGGTGCCCGAGCCGCCGCGTGCACCCCGACCTCCTGGGCTTTGACGGTGAACCAGACCCGGTCTCCGACGGCCAGCCCGAGTTCGGCGACCGCCTCGGCGGTGACGTCGGCGGCCAGACCTGGCGCCCCGTCGGCCTGCTCGTCGGTGTGCACCCGCACCCTCGAGCCGATCGCCTCCAGCCCGCAGATGCGGACCTCGACGCTGTTGCGCGGGCTGCCGTGCGGCTGGGTGCGGTAGACCGCCACGGCCGCGGGGGTGAAGACAGCCACCGCCTGCTGTCCCGCGGCGAGTTCCTCGGCGGCCACCCCCCGCCACACCGCGGTCGGGCCGCGCACCGTCGCCGGAGCGCACAGCACGCCGCGCACCAGGTTGATCCCGGCGAAGCGCGCCCCGAACCGGCTGCGGGGAGCGGTCAGCACCGCTGTCGTAGGCCCGAGTTCAGAGATCGTGCCGGCTTCGAGGACCAGCACCCGATCGGCAAGCGTGAGCACGTCGAGGAGGTCGTGGGTGATCACCAGCATGGCCCTCGCGCCGCCGGCCGCCGCAAGGGTGCGCAACAGCGTCCGCATCTCCGCCGCGGCCGCGACGTCCAGGCCGGCCAGCGGCTCGTCGAGCAGCATGACGTCCGGTTCGGCGGCGAGCGCCCGGGCGAGCGCGACGCGCTGGGCCTGGCCCCCGGAGAGCCGGCCCGGTTTGTGTCCGGCCAATTCCGGCACTCCCACCCGGGACAGCCACGCCGCCGCCGCGGCTCGGGCATCCCGCCGGGTGCGTGCGCCGCCGCGCAGTCCCGGTGTCGCGCGCCGCCGCCGCGCGGCGAACTCGACGTTCCCGCGCACACTCATGTGCGGGAAGACCAGTGGATCCTGCAGCAGCAGACCCACTCCCCGGGCGTGTGCGCGCACGTGCACGCCGCGGGCGGTGTCGGTGAGCGTCCGGTCGCCGATCCGGATCACCGCGGAGTCCGCGTCGAGCAGGCCGGCGATGACGGCGGCGACAGTGGACTTTCCGGCGCCGTTGGGCCCGACGATCGCGAGCACCTCCCCCGGCGCGACAGTGAACTCGACGTCGACGCCGCGGCTGGCGACGACGGCGGCCACCGAGAGCCCGGCTTCGCTCACCCCAGGCTCCGCTGCGCCAGCAGGCGCCCGCCGAGGACGACCACGACCACCGCCGCGACGGCGACCAGCAGGATCGACAGGGCCAGCGCGGCATCCGGGTCGCCCTCGCGGTCGAGGTAGATCTGCAGCGGCAGTGTCCGGGTGACGCCCTGCCGTGAACCGGCGAACGTCAGGGTCGCACCGAATTCGCCGACCGCGCGAGCGAAGGCCAGCACCCCGCCGGCGAGCAGACCCGGGGCCAGCAGCGGCAGTGTGACCCGCCACCACACCGTCGCGGGGCGGGCACCCAGGGTCGCGGCGATCACGTCGTAGTCGGCACCGGCGCTGCGGGCGGCACCCTCGAGGGCGATCACCAGGAAGGGCAGCGATACGAAGGTCTGAGCCAGCACCACCGCTGTCGTGGTGAACGCGATGCGCAATCCGGCGGCTTCGAGGTAGTGCCCGAGCAGGCCCAGTCGACCGAAGACGTAGAGCAGCGCGATCCCGCCGACCACCGGCGGCAGCACCAGTGGGAGCAGCACCATCGTGCGCAGCGCCCGGGTCACCGCTCCGCTGTGCCGGGCCAGCACCATGGCCAGGGGTACGCCGAGCACCAGACACAGCAGAGTGCTCGCCGTCGCGGTGCGCAGGCTCAGCGCCAGCGCGTCGCGCGCGGCGGGCGTGGTGATCAGCGATCCGAATCGCGGCCAGTCGACCTTGGCGCCCAGCGCGAGCACGGGCAGCGCGACGAAGGCCGCACCGGCGGCGGCGGGTAGATAGACCCACCGCGGCAGCGCAGCCCCCCGGACGGCGAGCGGGCTCATGACCTATCACCCTAGGTCCGCCGGTCAGCGGGCACGCGGGGTCGAGCCTCGGGCGATGTGTTGAGTACTCTTTTCCCGGCAGTCGAGTGAGTGCCGGGAGGTGGCTGATGGACGTCCTGGTCACCGGTGCCGACGGGGAGCTGGGCCGCTCGGTGGCGCAGGGCTTCCGGGCCGCCGGCCATCGTGTCGTGGTCAGCGGCGCCCGGCGCGCGGAGGTCGAGCTCGTCGCCAAGGAACTCGACGCGGACGCGGTCGTGTGCGATAACGCGGACCCCGCGGACCTCGCGGCTGCCCGCAACCTGTTCCCCCAGCAGCTCGACGCGGTCGTCATCGTGCCCGGCCCCGATCGGGACGGTTCTCGCGGCCTGGACGGCATCGCAGCCGAGTGGCGCTGCTGCTTCGACCGCACGGTTCTCGCGGCGGTGCTGACCGTGCACGAGGTCGGAGAGCACCTGCGCTCCGGCGGGTCGATCGTCGCCTGCGACGACAGCACCGGCGACAGCACCGGCGACCGGGCGCCGCGAGCAGCGGCGAAAGCAGCCCTGGCCGCGTGGGTTTCGTCGCAGGCCGCCCATTTCGGCACGAGGGGCATCACCATCAACGCTGTCGCGTGCGGACGTGGCGCCGAGCCCGGCTACCCGGGGTTGACGACGGCACCACTGCCGGCGGCGACCGAGCTGTCCCGGCTGACGGTGTTCCTGACCACGCCGGCCGCCCGGCGGATCACCGGACAGCTGCTGCACGCGGGCCGGGGCGCGGGCGCCGTCTTCGGCTGACGCGGCGGCACGGGCGAGAGTGTCACATCAGGGGTTACTGTCTGCCCGTGACGATGCGCCTGTCCCTGCAGATCCCCAACTTCTCCTACGGCACCGCGGTCGCCGATCTGTTTCCGACCGTCGTCGCCCAGGCCCGCGAGGCCGAGGCGGCGGGGTTCGACGCCGTCTTCGTGATGGACCACTTCTACCAACTGCCGATGTTGGGAGCACCCGACCAGCCGATGCTGGAGGCCTACACCGCGCTGGGCGCGCTGGCCCAGGCCACCTCGCGGGTGCTGCTGGGAACGTTGGTGACCGGCAACACCTACCGCAACCCCGCACTGCTGGCCAAGATCATCACCACCCTGGACGTGATCAGCCAGGGCCGGGCGGTGCTGGGCATCGGCACCGGCTGGTTCGAACTCGAGCACACCGCACTGGGCTTCGATTTCGGTACCTTCACCGAGCGATTCGACAAGCTCGGCGAAGCTCTGCAGATCATCCTGCCGATGCTGCGGGGCGAGCGGGTGACATTCACCGGCGCCCACTACCGCTGCGAGGATGCCCTGGCGGTACCGCGCTTCGGCGAGGGGGTCCCGCTGCTGATCGGCGGCAGCGGAGAGCGGAAGACCTTCGGTCTTGCCGCCAGGTACTTCGATCACCTCAACGTGATCGCATCCTTCGAGGAGTTGCCGGCCAAGATGTCCGCACTGGCGCAGCGCTGCGAGGAAGCCGGGCGGGACCGTTCGACGCTGGAGACCAGCGTCCTGCTCACGGCGGTGCCCGATCCGGATTTCTCCGAGGACCGGATTCCGCCGGCCATGCGGGGTCGGATGGTGGTCGGCTCGGCGGATCGCATCGCCGAGGCGGTCAAGTCCCACGTGGTCGACGCCGGTGTCGACGGGGTGGTCGTCAACCTGCCCCGCTACGTGCCGGGTTCGATCGCCGCGGTCGCCGCAGCATTGCGGCCCGTCGTGGGCCGGTGAGCCGCAGGGCGGCTAACGTTATCTCTGGACACGTCACAGCCTGACAGGGCGTCGTTGGAGGAGCGAGAATGAGCCACCCCGGGGCAACGCCATCGGATCGGCACAGGATCGTCATCATCGGTTCTGGCTTCGGTGGCCTGACCGCCGCCAAGAAGCTCAAGCGGGCCGATGTCGATATCAAATTGATCGCCAAGACAACCCATCACCTCTTCCAGCCGCTGCTCTACCAGGTGGCCACCGGCATCATCTCGGAGGGCGAGATCGCGCCCCTGACCCGGGTGATCCTGCGCAAGCAGCGGAATTGTCAGGTTCTGCTCGGCGAGGTCACCAACATCGATCTCGCGACCCGCACGATCGAATCCGTCCTTCTGGGCCACACCTACCGGACTCCCTACGACACGCTGATCGTGGCCGCCGGTGCCGGCCAGTCCTACTTCGGTCATGACGAGTTCGCCGAGTGGGCACCGGGGATGAAGACCATCGACGACGCTCTGGAACTCCGAGGGCGCATCCTGGGCGCCTTCGAGCAGGCCGAGCGGTCCAGCGACCCGGAACGCCGGGCGAAGCTGCTGACCTTCGTCGTGGTCGGGGCCGGACCCACCGGAGTGGAGATGGCCGGCCAGATCGCCGAACTGGCCGACCACACGCTGCACGGCACATTCCGCCACATCGACTCCACCAAGGCGAGGGTGATCCTGCTCGACGCCGCGGAGTCGGTGCTGCCGACGATGGGCGCGAAACTCGGCGGTAAAGCCGCGGCCCGGCTGGCGAAGTTGGGTGTCGAGGTCCAACTCGGCGCGATGGTAACTGACGTGGACCGCAACGGGATCACGGTCAAGCGCACCGACGGCAGCATCGACCGTATCGAATGCGCGACCAAGGTGTGGTCGGCCGGTGTGGCCGCCAGCCCGCTCGGTGCGATCATCGCCGAGCAGTCAGGGGCCGAGGTCGATCGGGCCGGCCGGGTGCAGGTGCTGCCCGATCTGTCCGTCCCGGGCCACCCGAATGTGTTCGTCGTCGGTGACATGGCCCACGTGGACGGGGTACCCGGACAGGCGCAGGGCGCCATTCAGGGTGCGCGCTACGTCGCGCGGCTGATCAAAGCCGAACTGCGTGGTGCCGACCCCGCCACGCGGCAGCCCTTCGAGTACTTCGACAAGGGTTCGATGGCGACCATCTCGCGCTACTCCGCGGTCGCCCAGGTCGGCCCGCTGGAGTTCGGCGGCTACTTCGCCTGGCTTGCGTGGCTGTTCTTGCACCTGATCTACCTCGTGGGCTTCAAGGCGAGGATCACCACGGCGTTCTCGTGGCTGACGACCTTCATCGGCAGTCACCGGGGGCAGCTGACGATCACCGAGCAGCAGGCGTATGCGCGCACCCGCATCGAGCAGTTGGAGGAGATCGCCGCGGCGGCCGAGGACACCGGGGTCGAAGAACTCAAGACCGGCGCCAGGGTTCCCTGACATGGGACGGCCGCGGCGGTGAAGCCCAAGGAGTTGGTCTACCGGCTGCTCCAGCGACTGCCCGTCCGGATGCTCTCGCTGCGCGCGATCGTGATCCTCGCCGCGCTGTCGGTCGTGGTCCTGGTGCTGACGCTGGGCACCTGGGTGTGGGTGGGTGTCACCAACGACCAGTACAGCCAGTTGGACCGGCGGTTGGACTCGGTCAGCAGCCTGGGCGACTTCAGCACTCTGCTCTCCAGCCCCCCCGCCCCCGGAACGCCGAGCCCGGACGGCAATCTCGTCCGCACGGTCCGGGTGGGCGCGGTGGTCATGTCGGTGCCACCGGGGGTTGTTCTGCCGCGGCTGGCTGACGGCTACGCCAACACCACGATCGACGGTGTCGAGTACCGCGTGCGGACCTTCTCGGTCGGCGCAGCCTCGATCGCGCTCGGTGCGCCGCTGGCCGAGACGCAACGCCGCATTCATGAGCTGCATCTCCGGGTCCTGCTCATCTGCGGCGGAGTCATCATCGGCACCGTGCTGATCGGCTGGTTCTTCTCGCTGATCATGATCGACCCCTTCCGATTGCTCGCCCAGCAGGCGCGCGCCATCAACGCGCAGTCCAAACCCGATGAGGTGCAGGTGCGCGGCGTGAGCGAGGCGGTGGAGATCGGCGAAGCAGTCGAGGGCATGCTGGCGCGCATCGGCGACGAGCAGGCCCGCACCCGGGCGGCTCTGGAAGCGGCGCGGGATTTCGCCGCGGTCGCCTCTCACGAGCTGCGGACGCCGATGACCGCGATGCGCACCAATCTGGAGGTGCTCTCCACCCTCGACCTCGGGGCGGAACAGCGCAAGGAGGTCATCGGCGACACCATGCGGACGCAGAGCCGCATCGAGGCCACCCTGACCGCGCTCGAGCGCCTGGCGCAAGGCGAACTGACCACCGCCGACGACTTCGTTCCCTTCGACGTCACCGAACTGCTCGATCGCGCCGCCCACGACGCCGAGCGGACCTATCCCAGCCTTGCGGTTTCGCTGGTGCCGTCCCCGGCGGTCCTGATGGTCGGGCTACCGGTAGGTCTGCGCCTGGTCATCGACAACGCCATCGCCAACGCGGTCAAGCACGGTGGTGCGACCCAGGTCCGCCTTGCCGCCAACAGCTCCGCGCACGGTGTCGAGGTGACGGTCGAAGATGACGGCAGCGGTGTTCCCGAGGAGGAGCGCGACCGGGTCTTCGAGAGGTTCTCCCGCGGTTCCACCGCGTCGCGGTCGGGCTCGGGACTGGGGTTGGCCCTGGTCGCCCAGCAGGCCGAGTTGCACGGCGGAACCGCCTACCTCGGTACCAGTGAGTTGGGCGGCGCGAAGCTCGTCCTCAAGCTCGCGGGCCGGCACGACCTCTAGCCGGATTCCAGGTTCTGCAACCGGACCTGTCCGCGCGCGATCAAGCGCTCGTGGTCGTCGCGGATCGTCACCAGCCACAGCTGTTGGCGCCTCCCGCGGTGCACCGGTTCGGACACCCCGAAGGCGGTGCCCTCGGTCACCGCGCGCAGGAAGTCGGTGTTGTTGTTGACCCCTACGACCTGGCCCCCGGCGTTCGCCGAAAGCCACACGTACGCGGAGACGCTGGCCAGCGATTCGACCATCGAGCACCAGACCCCGCCGTGCACGATGCCCATCGGTTGGAGCAGCGTGGGTTTGACCGCGAGATGCGCCTTGACGCCGTCGGGTGAGACCTCGGTGTAGACCAACCCCAGCTCGGCGTCAAACGGCGCGGATAGCTCCGGGTGCCCGGACTGCGGTTGCACGCCCTCGTGTCTACACGCCGGGTATCCCACGCATCCGTCCGGGGGTGCCGGCCTGGCGGCAAAGGCGACGCGCGTACCGCGCCGCGAGTAACCTGCTCTGCGCCCCTGTATTCGATACCCCCTGTATTCGATACCCCCTGTATTCGAGATCTCTCCGGAAGGCGTCAGATGAGCTCGCAGACACCCCTCGCGCAGATCGGCGTCACCGGCCTGGCAGTCATGGGTTCCAATATCGCCCGCAATTTCGCCCGCCACGGCTACACCGTCGCACTGCATAACCGCACACTCGCGCGAACGGACGCGTTGCTGGCCGAGCACGGCGGCGAGGGCAGCTTCGTCCGTTCCGCGACGATCGAAGAGTTTCTTGCGGCGCTGGAGCGACCGAGGCGCGTGCTGATCATGGTCAAAGCGGGCGAGGCGACAGACGCGGTGATCACCGAACTCGCCGACGCGATGGAACCCGGCGACATCATCATCGACGGCGGCAACGCGCTCTACACCGACACCATCCGCCGGGAGCGCGCGATGCGGGAGCGAGGACTGCACTTCGTCGGCGCCGGGATTTCCGGTGGTGAGGAGGGTGCCCTCAACGGACCGTCGATCATGCCCGGCGGACCGGTCGAGTCCTACCGCTCGCTGGGACCGCTGCTGGAGGAGATCTCCGCCCACGTCGACGGCGTCCCCTGCTGCACTCACATCGGCCCGGACGGTGCCGGGCACTTCGTCAAGATGGTGCACAACGGCATCGAATACTCCGATATGCAACTCATCGGCGAGGCCTATCAACTCCTGCGCGACGTGTTGGGTTTCACGGCGCCGCAGATCGCGGACGTGTTCACCCAGTGGAACGCGGGCGACCTGGACAGTTTCCTGGTCGAGATCACCGCCGAGGTCCTGCGCCAGGTCGATGCGAAAACCTCGCAGCCACTGGTCGATGTCATCGTCGATGAGGCCGAGCAGAAGGGCACTGGGCGGTGGACGGTGAAGTCCGCCCTTGATCTGGGTGTCCCGGTGACCGGCATCGCCGAGGCGGTGTTCGCCCGCGCGCTGTCCGGTTCGGTCCCGCAGCGCCGGGCTGCGGTCGGGCTGGCCTCCGGGAAACTCGGCCAACGCCTCGGTGAGCCGGAGCGATTCACTGAAGACGTCCGGCAGGCGCTCTACGCCTCGAAGATCATCGCCTACGCCCAGGGCTTCAACCAGATCCAGGCCGGTTCTCTCGAATACGATTGGGGTATCAAACCGGGGGACCTCGCCACGATCTGGCGCGGCGGGTGCATCATCCGTGCGAAATTCCTCAACCGCATCAAAGATGCCTTCGAGGCCGACCCCGATCTGCCGACGTTGATCGCCGCGCCTTATTTCCGCAGCGCCGTCGAGTCGGCGGTCGACGGCTGGCGCCGGGTGGTGGTGGCGGCCACCGAGCGCGGCATCCCCGTCCCCGGATTCGCCTCGGCGCTGTCCTACTACGACGCGCTGCGCACCCAGCGGCTGCCCGCGGCGCTGACTCAGGGGCTGCGCGACTTCTTCGGTGCGCACACCTACGGCCGCACCGACGCCGATCCGGCTGCCCGATTCCACACACTGTGGAGCGGGGATCGCTCCGAGGTGGAGGTGTAACCGGAGGCAGGCCCCACTAGGCTCGCGGTGTGCGCTTCCTTGAAGGTCACCGGCCGGCATTCGACCTGACCTATGACGACGTGTTCATCGTGCCCGCCCGTTCGGACGTGGCCTCGCGTTTCGACGTCGATCTGTCGACCGCGGACGGTTCGGGAACCACGATCCCGGTGGTAGTCGCCAACATGACCGCCGTCGCTGGCCGCCGGATGGCGGAGACGGTGGCCCGCCGGGGGGGCCTTGTGGTGCTGCCACAGGATCTGCCGATTGCGGCGGTCCGCCAGACGGTGCAATTCGTCAAGAGCCGCGATCTGATCGCCGACACCCCGCTGACGTTGGCACCGGAGGACTCGGTGTCCGACGCGGTCGCGCTGATCCACAAACGCTCCCATCGCGTTGTCGTCGCCGTCGACAAGGGGCGGCCGGTCGGAGTGGTGACCGAGGCGGCCACCGTCGGCGTCGATCGCTTCGCCCGGGTGCGCGACGTCGCAGTGACCGACTTCGTGACCGCGCCACTGCGCACCGATCCGCGGGAGATTTTCGATCGCCTGGAGCACGCACCGGTGGATGTGGCGGTACTCACCGCCGCCGACGGGTCGTTGGCGGGGGTGTTGACCCGGACCGGCGCGGTGCGGGCGGGGATCTACACACCCGCTGTCGATGCCGACGGGCGTCTGCGCATCGCTGCGGCAGTGGGGATCAACGGAGACGTCGCCGAGAAGTCGGCCGCGCTGGCGGATGCCGGGGTGGACCTGCTGGTGGTGGATACCGCACACGGCCATCAGCTGCGCATGCTTGATGCGCTCAAAGCGGTCTCCGCGGCAGCGCTGGGTATCCCGGTGGCGGCGGGCAACGTCGTGTCCGCCGAGGGGGTGCGCGATCTGGTCCATGCCGGAGCCTCGATCGTCAAGGTCGGTGTCGGGCCGGGTGCCATGTGCACGACCCGGATGATGACCGGTGTGGGGCGGCCGCAGTTCAGCGCCGTCGCGGATTGCGCCAGTGCGGCCCGGGAACTCGGCGCCCACGTCTGGGCGGACGGCGGAGTGCGCAGCCCCCGCGACGTCGCACTGGCGCTGGCTGCGGGTGCCTCGAATGTGATGATCGGCTCGTGGTTCGCGGGGACCTACGAGTCCCCCGGTGACTTGATGGTCGACCGCGAGGGGCAGCCCTACAAGGAGAGCTTCGGGATGGCGTCGAAGCGAGCTGTCGCAGCCAGGACGGCAGCCGACAGCCCCTATGACCGCGCCCGCAAGGCACACTTCGAAGAAGGCATCTCGACCTCCCGGATGGCGCTGGACCCGGTTCGCGGCGGTGTCGAGGACCTGCTGGACCACATCACCGCCGGGGTGCGCAGCACCTGCACCTACGTGGGCGCTACCTGCCTGGACGAACTCCACGACCGTGCCGTTCTCGGTATCCAGTCGCCGGCCGGTTTCGCCGAGGGACACCCGCTTCCGACCGGATGGTGAACCCGCCCGGCGCCGCGAACCGGCTAGCATATGGTCCCTAGTGTCCGAACCCGAGCGGAAGGTATCGCCAGTGCCGCAGGTCCCCGAGGAATCCTGCTGCGGGCTCGCGGTCGGTGCGGTGGGGTCCGAACCGGACGCCGAGCCTCTTTCTAGACAGCCGGGCCCCTGGCCCGGCGATCAGCGGCGGCGGATGCGGTGAGCATCCTGTCGGTGGCCCTGAGCCTGGTGGTCTTCGTCCTTCTGACCTTCGGGACGGCGGTGTTCGTCGCGGCCGAGTTCTCCCTGACCGCGCTGGAACGCAGCACCGTCGACGCCAATGCACGATCCGGTCACCGGCGCGACCGCGTGGTCCAGCGCGCTCATCGCACACTGTCCTTCCAGCTGTCCGGCGCGCAGCTGGGCATCTCCATCACCACTCTCGCGACCGGGTTTCTGGCCGAGCCGGTGCTGTCGCAGTTCCTGGGTCCGCTGCTGCGTTCGGTCCGCACCCCGGAGCGACTGGTGCCGGGGATCACGCTGATCCTGGCGATCCTGCTGGCCACGTCGCTGTCGATGATCTTCGGTGAGCTGGTGCCCAAGAATCTTGCGGTGGCCCGCCCGGTCCCGACCGCTCGCGCAAGCGCTCCCCCGCAGGTGTTGTTCTCGGTGCTGTTCACCCCGGTGATCAGGCTGCTGAACGGAACAGCCAACTGGATCCTGCGCAAGATGGGGATCGAGCCTGCCGAGGAACTTCGCTCGGCACGTTCGCCGCAGGAATTGGGCGCCCTGGTGCGCAGTTCGGCACAGCGCGGCGCGATCGACGAGGCCACCGCCGACCTGGTGGACCGTTCGCTGCAGTTCGGGGCTCGCAGCGCTGAGGAGTTCATGACCCCGCGCACCGAGATCGAGGCGCTGCAGACCACCGATAGCGTCGCAGATCTGGTCGTAGCGGCCGCCCGCACCGGTTTCTCGAGGTTCCCGGTCGTGGAAGGCGATCTTGACGAGGCTGTCGGGATCGTTCACGTCAAACAGGTCTTCGGAGTTGCTGCCGACGAGCGTCCCCGCACCCGGCTGGCGGGGCTTGCCATCCCGGTGCCCATGGTGCCGTCCACCCTCGATGGTGATGCGTTGATGGAGCAGGTTCGCGCCAACGGGTTACAGGCCGCCCTGGTGGTCGACGAGTACGGCGGAACGGCCGGCATGGTGACGGTCGAAGACCTCGTCGAGGAGATCGTCGGGGACGTGCGCGACGAACACGACAACCCCACACCCGACTTCGCCCGCCGTGGTCTGGACTGGGAGGTCGCCGGGCTGCTGCGGATCGACGAGGTCGCGGGCGCAGTCGGATTCCGCGCCCCGGAGGGCGAGTACGAGACGATCGGCGGTCTGGTGCTCGAAACGCTGGGTCACATCCCCGAGCCGGGCGAGACCGTCGAACTGGTGGCCTTCAACCCTGAGGGCGCACAGGCCGAACCGGTGCGCTGGCGGGCGACCGTCCTGGCGATGGATGGCCGTCGGATCGATCGGCTGTGTCTGACGAGGCTGAGTCCCGAGCGTCCCGGGAACGGGGGTCGCCCCGGTGGGCGCTGACATCCTCGGCGTGGTGCTGACCGTGGTCTTGCTGGCCGCCAACGCGTTTTTCGTCGCCTCGGAATTCGCACTGATCTCAGCGCGCCGCGACCGCCTCGAGGCGCTGGCCGATCAGGGCAAGAAACCGGCCGTGATGGTGATCCGGGCCGGTGAACAACTCTCTCTGATGCTTGCCGGGGCGCAACTGGGGATCACCGTGTGTTCGATCCTGCTGGGCCGGGTCGGTGAGCCTGCGGTAGCCCACCTGTTGGAGAAGCCCTTCGGCCTGCTCGGGGTGCCCGACGCTGTATTACACACGGTTTCCTTCCTGGTGGCGCTGGGAATCGTGGTCATCCTGCACGTCCTGCTCGGTGAGATGGTCCCGAAGAACATCGCCATCGCCGGCCCGGAGTCGACGGCCATGCTGCTCACCCCGCTCTATCTCGCATACATCCGGCTGGCGCGCCCTTTCATCGCCTTCTACAACGTCGCCGCCAACGTCACCCTGCGCCTGTTCGGTGTGCAGCCCAAGGACGAGCTGGATGTCACGGTCTCCACCGTCGAACTCGCGGAGATGATCGCCGAGTCCCGATCTGAGGGCCTGCTCGACGTCGAGGAACACACCCGGTTGACCCGGGCCCTGCAGATCCGCAGTCGTAACGTCAGCGATGTGGCGATGCCGCTGCGCGAGGTTCGCACCGTCGCGGTCGCCGGCCCCGGGCAGGGGCCGACCGTCGGTGCGATCGAGAGCGCACTTGCCCAGACGGGTTATTCGCGATTCCCGGTCGTCGACGCTTACGGGTCCGTTCTGGGATATCTGCACATCAAGGATTTGCTGGCGCTGGCCGATGACCCCGATTCGGTTGTCGACTTGGCCTTAGTGCGTCCACTGCCTCGCGTGTCGGCCGACCTTCCGTTACCTGATGCGCTGGCGAGTCTGCGGCGGGACAACAGCCACCTCGCGCTCGTGACCGACCTGGGCGGGGCGGTGTGCGGGATCGTCGCGTTGGAAGATCTCGTCGAGGACCTGGTCGGGACGGTACGCGATGGCACGCATCGCGGGTGAGCCGCGCCGCACAGCTAGGATCACGGCGACCCCCAGGGAGGAACAATGACCGAACGGGTGCCCGTGGGAAATCTGCGGGTGGCGCGGACGCTGTTTGACTTCATCAACGGCGAAGCGCTGCCCGGCACGGGGATCGATCCGGAGAGTTTCTGGGCGGGTGTGGACAAGGTCGTCACCGATCTGACCCCACGCAACCAAGAGCTCCTCGACCGCCGCCAGGAACTGCAGACGCAGATCGACAAATGGCACCGCCATCGCGTCGTCGGTGGCTTCACGGCCGAGGAGTACAAGCGATTCCTCACCGACATCGGTTATCTGCTGCCCGATCCAGAAGATTTCACGATCACCACCTCCGGTGTCGACCGCGAGATCACCTCGACCGCCGGACCCCAGTTGGTGGTCCCGGTCCTCAACGCCCGGTTCGCCGTCAACGCGGCCAACGCCCGCTGGGGATCGCTCTACGACGCCCTCTACGGAACGGACGTCATCAGCGAGGACGACGGCGCCGAACGTGGCGGCGGGTACAACGCCGTACGCGGCGAGCGGGTCATCGCCTATGCCCGCCGGTTTCTGGACGACGTGGTGCCCCTGGTCGAGGGAAGCTACGCGAGCGCTACCGCGCTTCGGGTCGAAGACGGCCTGCTGCGAGTCGCACTGGCCGACGCGAGCGAGCAGGGCCTGGCCGATCCGGCACAGTTCGTGGGCTTCACCGGCGACGCCACCGCACCCGACTCGGTCCTGCTGGTCAACCACGGCCTGCACATCGAGATCGTCATCGACCCCGGATCCCGGATCGGCTCCACTGATCCGGCAGGGATCAAAGACGTGCTGCTGGAATCCGCGGTCACCACCATCATGGACTTCGAGGACTCGGTGGCCGCCGTCGATGCGGAGGACAAGGTCCTCGGTTATCGCAACTGGCTGGGCCTCAACCGGGGTGACCTGACCGCGGAGGTCAGCAAGAACGGGACCACCTTCACCCGCGCGCTTAACCCGGACCGCAGCTACATCGCTGCGAGTTCTACTGTGGGGGAATCGGACCCGGAGACCCCCGAGATGGTCACCCTGCCGGGGCGCAGTCTGCTGTTCGTCCGCAACGTCGGGCACCTGATGACCAATGACGCCATCGTCTTCGGTGAGGGCGAGGCCGAGGGCCGCGAGGTCTTCGAGGGTATTCAGGACGCGCTGTTCACCAGTCTGATCGCGGTGCACGGTCTGGTCGGCAGCGAAGACAGCGGAGCGCTGCAGAACAGCCGCACCGGTTCGATCTACATCGTCAAACCCAAGATGCACGGACCACAGGAGGTCGCCTTCACCTGCGAGCTGTTCAGCCGCGTCGAGGATGTCCTCGGCCTGCCGCCCAACACCATCAAGGTGGGCATCATGGACGAGGAGCGGCGGACCTCGGCCAACCTCAAGGCATGCGTTCAGGCCGCGGCTGATCGTGTCGTATTCATCAACACCGGGTTCCTCGACCGCACCGGCGATGAGATCCACACCTCGATGGAGGCCGGACCGATGGCGCGCAAGGGGGAGATGAAGACCCAGCCGTGGATCCTGGCCTATGAGGACCAGAACGTCGACGTCGGGCTGGCCACCGGCTTCTCCGGCCGCGCGCAGATCGGCAAAGGCATGTGGGCGATGACCGATCTGATGGCGGACATGGTCGCCGAGAAGATCAATCAGCCCAGAGCCGGCGCCACGACCGCCTGGGTGCCTTCACCCACTGCGGCGACACTGCACGCGATGCACTACCACTATGTCGACGTCTACTCCGTGCACAGGGAACTGACGGGTCAGGTGCGTTCCAGCATCGATCAGTTACTGACGATCCCCCTTCTCGATCATGAGCTCGCCTGGACGCCTTCGGAAATCCATGAGGAGATCGACAACAACTGCCAGTCGATTCTGGGCTACGTCGTGCGATGGATCGAAGCGGGTGTGGGCTGCTCGAAGGTCCCCGACATTCACGATGTCGCCCTCATGGAGGACCGCGCCACCCTGCGGATCTCCAGCCAGCTCCTGGCCAACTGGCTTCGTCACGGCATCATTACCGCCGAGGACGTCGAGACCAGTCTGCGGCGGATGGCGGTCGTCGTCGACGAGCAGAACGCCGGTGATCCCGAATACCGCCCGATGGCACCGGATCCCGAGGGCAGTATCGCTTTTCAGGCCGCGAGGGAGCTGATCCTGACCGGAGCCGAGCAGCCCAACGGCTACACCGAGCCGATCCTGCACCGGCGCCGCCGCGAATACAAGGCGAGTTTCGGCTCCTGAATGGGCAGGCACAGTATCCCCCCGGACGGCGACTCCCCGGAGCCCGCCGGTGATGACGGTCCCCCGGCCGACGGGCTCGGCCGGGCCGTTGGGGGTCGACGACGCCGAACGGACGGTGCCCGTCGCGGCGTGAGCGCCGGCGTGATCGTCGCGACAGCCGTCGTGGTGACCCTGATCGGCGGCGCGATCCTGTGGGGCTTCTTCTCCGACGCCCTGTCGCGTCGATCCTCTGATGCCGCGCGGCAGTGCCTGCAGGGCACGGCGAGTATCGCGGTGGTCGCGGACCCCACCATCGCCGAGACCGTACGTGAGCTCGCCGAGCGCTACACCGAGCAGGCATCACCGATCGGCGACAAATGTGTGAGGGTCACCGTCACCCAGGCCGATTCGGATCCGGTGATCGCCGGTCTTGGCGGGGACTGGCCGGGCGAACTCGGCGAACGGCCCGCGCTGTGGATTCCGGCCAGTTCGATTCCCGCGGCCAGGCTTCAGGCTGCGGTCGGACCACAGATCGTCACTGATTCCCGGTCGCTGGTCAGCACGCCGGTGGTGCTGGCGGTGCGACCTGCGCTTCGCGACGCCCTCGCCCAGCAGGGATGGGCCGCCCTGCCGGGGCTGCAGGCAGAGCCGGGCGGCTTGAACGCGGTCGGCCTGCCCGGCTGGGGCGGATTGCGTCTGGCGCTGCCGACCGTGGGCGCCGGTGACGCCGGTTTCCTGGCCGCGGAGGCTGTCGCGGTGACGTCGGCGCCCGTCGATGCCCCGGCCACCGCGGGCCTCGGAGCGGTCGGCGCCCTGCTCTCCGGCGCTCCCCGGCTGCCCGACGGCAGCGCCGCGGCAGCCTGGGACGCGCTGACGGGCACCGGCGATCCCGCGACGGCGGCAGTCCACGCCGTCGCCCTCACCGAACAGCAGGTACTGCAGCGGACGTCGCGGCTCGCCGACGCCAACAAGATCGTTGCCGCATGGTTGCCGGGCGGGCCGGTCGCCGCCGCGGACTATCCCACGGTGCTCTTGGCGGGTCCCTGGCTGGGCGATGAGCAACTCAGCGGCGCCAGTGAATTCGCCCGGTTCATGCGCGAACCCGACCAGCTCAACCAGTTCGCCAAGGCCGGGTTCCGCGCAGAGGGCACCTCGCCGCGGGGTAACGACGTCGTCGGTTTCCCCGCGCTCGGAGCTTGGCTACCCCTCGGTGACGATGCCACCCGGGCGGCGGTGGCCGGGGCGCTGGCACCGGCTGCGGCGGCATCCACAACGATCATGCTCAGCACGGCAATGGGCGGGGACGAAGGTGGGCGACCGCGGTTGACGAACGTGACCGCCGCGCTCAGCGACCGCTTGCGATCCGTGCCACCGCGCGCGTCGGTCGGTTTGTGGACCTTTGACGGTGTGGGAAGCGCGGCCGCGATCCCAACGGGCCCGCTATCCGAGCAGTGGGAGGGCAGACCCCGCTCAGAGGCGCTGCCCCAGCTTCTCGGCGGGCTGAGCCCGACCGGCGGCGGCGAGGTCTCGTTCACGACACTGCGCATCGTTTACGCCGCAGCTGTTGCCAACTACGTTCCTGGACAACCGAATTCCGTATTGGTCCTTACCCAGGGCCCGCACACGGATGTCACTCTCGATGGTCCCGGGTTGCAGGACTTCGTGCGGTCGGCAACCGATCCTGCCCGCCCGGTCTCCATCAACGTCATCGACTTCGGCGCTGACCCCGACCGCCCGACCTGGGAAGCGGTTGCGCAGATATCCGGAGGCACCTATCGCAATATCGCCACTTCGGACTCCGCGGAGCTGCCGTCGGCCGTAGCGAGCGCGCTGTCGTAGGTGCCGGACACGCGATCCTCAGGCGGGTCGGGCTGCCGCGGTTGCGAACGCGGTGACCGGCGGGCACGAGCAGGTCAGGTTGCGATCGCCGTAGGCCCCGTCGATCCGCCGAACTGACGGCCACACCTTGGGCCGGAATCCGTGGCCCAGCGGATAGGCGGCCTGTTCGCGTGTGTAGGGGTGGTCCCACTTCTCGACGAGCAGCGACTCTGCCGTGTGTGGCGCGTTGCACAGCGGGTTGTCGTCGGCGGGCCACTGCCCGGCGCCCACGGCGTCGATCTCGCCGCGGATGGCGATCATCGCTTCGCAGAACGCGTCCACTTCAGCCAGGCTCTCGCTCTCGGTGGGCTCAACCATGAGCGTCCCAGGCACCGGGAAGCTCATTGTCGGGGCGTGAAAGCCGTAGTCGGCAAGTCGCTTTGCCACGTCGTCGACGGTGACGCCAGTGGCTTTGGTGATGGGCCGCAGATCCAGGATGCATTCGTGGGCAACCATGCCGTTCTCGCCGGTATAGAGAATCGGGTAGTACTCGTCGAGTCGGCGGGCGATGTAGTTCGCCGAGGCGATGGCGGCCAGTGACGCCCGGCGTAGGCCCGCCGCTCCCATCATCCTGATGTAGGCCCAGGTGATCGGCAGGATCGACGCCGAGCCGTAGGGTGCGGCCGACACCGGGTGTCGCTGCGGGAGTTCCGGGGCGAACGGGTGGCCCGGCAGGTAGGCCGCAAGGTGCGCGCGCACGGCGACCGGTCCGACTCCGGGCCCGCCCCCTCCGTGCGGAATGCAGAAGGTCTTGTGCAGGTTGAGGTGGCTCACGTCGCCGCCGAACCGCCCGGGCCGGGCAAGCCCGACGAGGGCATTGAGATTGGCGCCGTCGACGTAGACCTGCCCGCCGGCGTCATGCACGGCCGCGCAGATCTCGGCGATGTCGTGTTCGTAGACGCCATGGGTGGAGGGGTAGGTGATCATCAGCGCCGCGAGGTTGCCGGCGCTGTCGGCCACCTTGGCGCGCAGGTCCTCCAGATCGACGTCACCGTTGTCCCGGCAGTTGACGACCACGACCCGCATCCCGACCATCGCGGCCGAGGCAGCATTCGTGCCGTGTGCGCTCGACGGGATCAGGCAGATATCACGATGGTCCTCCCCGCGCGCTGCGAGGTACTCGCGGATGGCCAGCAGACCCGCATACTCGCCCTGGGATCCGGCGTTGGGCTGCAGTGAGATCGCGTCGTACCCGGTGATCGCGGTGAGCCACTGCTGCAGGTCGGCGACCAGGCGGCGCAAGCCCGCGCTGTCGTCGGCGGGGGCGAAGGGGTGCAATCGGCCGAACTCCGGCCAAGTGATCGCCTCCATCTCGGCAGCGGCGTTGAGCTTCATCGTGCAGGACCCGAGCGGGATCATGGTGCGGTCGAGGGCAAGATCCCGATCCGACAGCGCCCGCAGGTAGCGCATCATCGCCGTCTCGGTGCGGTACCGGGTGAAGGCGGGATGGGTGAGGAAGTCCGTTGTGCGGGTGGCGATCCCGATATCAGTGTCGTCGGCCCGGCCGGGAGTGGCCGGCGCCCCGAATGCCTCGGCCACCAGGGAGATGTGGTCCTCGACGGTGGCCTCGTCGCAGGACACCGACAGATGGTCGGCATCGACACGCCAGATGGTGATACCCCGCTGGCGCGCCGCGTCCTGGATCTCGGCCGCCCGGCCGGGCACCCTGGCCAGCACGGTGTCGAAGAAGTGGTCGTGAACGACGTCCATACCCGCATCACGCAGTGTGCGGGCGAGGTTGCGGGCGTGGCCGTGCACCCGCCGTGCGATCGCGCGCAGACCGTCGGCACCGTGGTAGCTGGCATACATCGCAGCCACCACCGCCAGCAGCACTTGGGCGGTGCAGATGTTGGAGGTGGCCTTGTCCCGGCGGATGTGCTGCTCCCTGGTCTGCAGAGACAGCCGGTAGGCCGGGGATCCGTCGGCGTCCACCGAGACACCGACGAGTCTTCCCGGCAGCTGGCGAGCCAGGCTGCTACCGACCGCGAGGTAACCGGCGTGCGGGCCGCCGAATCCCATCGGGACGCCGAAGCGCTGGGTCGTCCCGAACGCGATGTCGGCGCCGATCTCGCCCGGCGGGGTGACCAGGGTGAGTGCTAGCAGGTCCGCTCCGAGGGCGACCAGTGCGCCACGCTGGTGGGCCTGCTCAACCAGCGCTGCCCAGTCGGTGATCCGGCCGCTGGCCCCCGGAACCTGGGCGATGACGCCGAAGAACTCACCCTCGGGCAGTCCGTCGCGCAGGTCGGCGGTGACGATCTCGATGCCCAGGGGTGCGGCACGAGTCGCCAGAATCGCCGCGGTCTGACCGAACAGGTCGCAGTCGACAGCCAGGCGCGCAGCCGGGCCGCGTGCCGCGCGGTGCATGAGCGTCATCGCCTCGGCCGCCGCGGTCGCTTCGTCGAGCATCGAGGCGTTGGCGATGTCCAGAGCCGTCAGATCGGCGACCATGGTCTGGAAGTTCAGAACCGCCTCGAGGCGGCCCTGGCTGATCTCCGGCTGGTAGGGCGTGTACGCCGTGTACCAGGCCGGGTTCTCCAAGATGTTGCGCACCAGCACCGGCGGGGTCAGCGTGTCGTAGTAGCCCTGCCCGATCATCGACACCGTGACGGTGTTGGACTCGGCGATTGCGCGCAGCTCGCTCAGAGCCTGGTGTTCGGTCGCCGGAGCCGGCAGGACCTGCAGTCCGGGGGCGATCCCATCGTCGCCGGGAACGTCGAGGATCCCGGTGGGCAGGGCCTTGGCCGCGAGGTCGTCGAGGGACTGCACGCCGATGATCCCCAGCATGGTGGCCAGGGCTTCGGGATCGAGGCCGATGTGGCGGTCGGCGAAGCCACTCTCGGGCACCGTCTGGCGCGATGCAGCGGGGTGTGTCGCGGGGTGTGTCGCGGGGGGTGACGCGGTCACGGGGCACTCCTGACTCAGGCGGGCACGGTCGCGATCGACCGCATCCCCTCCCTCTGTCGTCGGTGCCTGAGAGATTCAGCCGGGACGTCCCGTAGGACGCCGGCCTTTCCCCATGGGCGGGCAGCCGGTGCTCAACTGCCTCTTTCCAGAGGCATCGTGCCCCGTCACGGTCCTGGTGCCTGAGAGGTTGACGGAGAGGTGTTGCTCCTTCGGCGTCCACAGCCGGCTGCTGTAGAACTCTCCCGAGACGGGTCGATGCAGGCTCAGTTTACCCCGCGGGTGCCCGTCGAGCCGAACAGACAGGCCGCTATCAGCCGATTTTGCGGTCCCGGCTCTTGCGCCGGGACGCCAGTTCGTCCTCGGGAGCGGCGATCGACTCGCCCCCGTCGGCCCGCTCGCCGGGGAAGTCGGCGATGGCGCCGGTCAACTCGCGCATCGCCCCGCTCACCGCGATCCCGAACACGCCCTGACCGCCCTGGAGCAGGTCGACCACCTCTTCGGCCGACATGCACTCGTAGACGGTGGTCCCGTCGGAGAACAGGGTGATGTTGGCGAGGTCCTCGACGCCCCGCTGACGCAGATGGTCGACGGCGACCCTGATGTTGTGCAGCGAGATACCGGTGTCGAGCAGACGCTTGACGATCTTGAGCACGAGGATGTCTTTGAAGGAGTACAGCCGTTGGCTGCCCGAGCCCGCCGCGCTGCGGATCGAGGGCACGACCAGGGAGGTGCGCGCCCAGTAATCGAGTTGGCGGTAGGTGATGCCGGCGATCTGGCAGGCGCTCGGACCGCGGTAGCCGACCAGTTCGTCAGGAACCGAATCATCGGGGAAGAGGCCTGGCTGCATGGGCGGACTCACCGGCGCCGGGGCTGGGTCCCCCGGCACGCCGAAGGAGAATCCCAACTGGTCCTCACGCGGCTCATCGCCCACGATGGTTCCTCCCGCCGTTGCAACCGGTGGCCGGCCGCCTGGGCTCAGCCGAGGACTGAGCATACGCCTCGCCGACGAACGACCGGGTCCGTCGGCTCCTCAACAGTATGGCGGTCGTGGCGGCTGCTGTCTGTCAGCGGCCGGGCGTGTCGATGCATTGGACGGTCAGATGAGACGTGCCCGTGACCTCGTCCGCGTTGGGCGGGCCCGGGCCGGCCTCAGGTGGCCTTGAAGTCGTCCGGCGAGACGCTGTCGAGGAACTCCTTGAACTTCTCGACCTCGTCCTCGCGCACCGCGCCCGCCGATTCCTCGTCACCCTCGTCCGGAATCAGCAGGCCGGCCTCATCGAGGACAGCCTCCTCGACGAATATCGGCACCCCCATCCGAAGCGCGATCGCCACCGAGTCAGACGGTCGGGCTGATACCCGGACGCCTTGGTCGAAGACCAGATCGGCGTAGAAGGTGCCCTCCTGGAGGTCGACGATCCGAACTTCCTTCAGCGAATGGCCAAGCGCGCCAATGACGTCCCGGAACAGATCGTGGGTCAGCGGCCGTGCGGGCTCCACGCCCTGCTGTTCGAGGATGATCGCGTTGGCCTCGGTCGGACCGATCCAGATCGGGAGGTAGCGGTCTCCCTCGGATTCGCGCAGCAGTAGGACCGGTTGGTTGGCGGGTTGCTCCATCCGGATGCCCACCACTCGAACCTCAGCCATGACTTGAACCTCCACGCGCACCAGACGCCTCAGTCTAGTCCTCACCGGTCCAGTACGTCGCGGACGGCGGACTTGATCAGCGAGGTATGCAACGTTATCGCCAGCGCGGCGATCTCTCGGGCCAGGTCGTCGGCGCGGTCGCGGGCGCCGGTCCGACCGGCTTTGCCCACCGGTCCGGCGATCTGGGCGATGAGGTCGGACTGCCGGTCGGCGGCGGACCGGAACGCGCGAAGGTGCCGGGGTTCGACGCCGTATTCCCCCAGGGCCTGGGCGCACTGGGCGATGACGACCGCGTGTTCGTCGAAGAATCCGCCTGGGCCGGAGGTGATGACCCCGGCCTTGCACAGAGCGGTCACCAGGTCCGGCGCCACCCCGGAGCGCTCGAGCAGATCCTCCCGGCTCAGCCGGATCCTGCTGAGCGGATCGCCGCCGTGCTCGGCCTGGTCAACGGTGTGGGGATCTCCGACCGGAACCAGCCGAGGCGGCCGGTAGGCGGGGTCGAAGCCGGGAAGCTCGCCGTCCGGCTGCTGGTCAAGCTGGGCCTTGATCACCTTCAGCGGCAGGTAGTGCTCGCGCTGGGCGGTCAGGATGAAGCGCAGCCGGGCGCAGTCATAGGCGGTGAACCGCCGGTAGCCAGACGGGCTGCGCTCCGGGGTGAGAAGGCCCTCGGACTCCAGGAACCGGATCTTGGAGATCGTGATGTCGGGAAACTCCGGACGCAGCAGGTCGAGGACGGCACCGATCGACATCCCGACCGGTTCGGGGCTGGTGGGGACGGTCACGAGGCCGTCTTCTCAGGCCTCAGTGCCCGGCTCGGCGTGGGTGGCCCTGGCGCCGGTGAGGAACACCAGCCGGAATTTCCCGATTTGGACCTCGTCGCCGTTGGTCAACGTGGCGGCGTCCACCGGTTCGCGGTTGACGTAGGTGCCGTTAAGGCTGCCCACGTCCACGACCAGGAATTCGTTTCCGTCCACGCGGAATTCCGCGTGGCGACGGCTCACCGTGACGTCATCGAGGAAGATGTCGGAGTCGGGATGGCGGCCGGCCGACGTGGTCGGCTGATCGAGCAGAAAACGGGAGCCCGCGTTGGGTCCCCGTTTGACCACCAGCAGGGCCGATCCGTGCGGCAGGCTCTCGACCCCGGAGACAGCCGTCTCCCCTGCCGGGCTGGCAGGGGCATCCAGGTCGTTGAGGAAGTCGGCGCGAAAAACCGAGGTCGTCTCCACGGTCACCTCGTCGGAGGCGTCATCGCTCCCGGACTGCCGGTCCCGTTCGGTCACGCATTGCTCCTTACTGGCCTGCTGGCCGCCGCCCGACGCACCACCCGAACCGTACCGTGCCGCGGTGGTCGCCGTGCCCACGTCCGCCGGATCGTCGGCCCGCTGCGCCGGCCTACTCCACCGTCTGCCGGTAGGCGTCGGCGTCGAGCAGGGCCGCCCATTCCCGGTCGAGGTCCTCGCTGTCGGCTCGCAGTTCCAGCAACCAGCCTCCGCCGTAGGGATCGGAGTTGACCAATCCGGGGTCGCCGACCAGTTCCGGGTTGACCGCGGCGACCGTCGCCGTCACCGGAGCGTAGAGGTCCGACACCGACTTGGTGGACTCCACCTCGCCGAACGAGTCACCGGCGCTGACCTGGTTCCCGACCGCAGGCAGTTGCACGAAGACGACGTCGCCCAGCGAGGACTGCGCAAAGTCGGTGATCCCGACCCGGACGGTGTCCTCGCCGGTGCGGCGGACCCACTCGTGCTCGGCGGTGTAACGCAGATCTGCGGGAATGTCGGTCACGGGGCTCCTCGGCTCTTCGGGGGCTTGTGTGGGGCGCTTGTGTCGCTGTACGGGGCGGTCTGACGGGCTGAGCGTATTGGCGCGGTTTCGGTTGTCGCAAGATCAGCGTGCCGGGGCATCGTGGCCCAGCCGCGGGAGCGCCCGGGTCACCATGCGGACCTGCACGAGATACAGCACGGCCGACCACAGGTACATGCCCAGGCCCCAGATCACGAAGGCCCAGCCGCAGGCTCCGACCACCCGGCTCCAGGTGCTGTCCCACTGGCCGAGCAGGACCAGCGGAAATCCGGACATCAGCGCGAAGGTTGCCGCCTTTCCCACATAGGTGACCGGCAGCGCGGCCACTCCCCGGCTGCGCAACACCGGCAGGGTTGCCGCGAGCAGCGCGTCACGGCCGACCAGCAGCGCCACCACCGGCCAGGGCACCACTGCGGCCAGGGCCATGCCCACCGGGACCGCGATCATGTACACCCGGTCGACCAGCGGGTCGAGCAATTCTCCCAGCCGTGAGGACTGGTTGGCGACCAGCCGGGCGATCTTGCCGTCGGCCCAGTCCGAGACACCGCTGAACATCAGAATGGCCACCGCCGGCCCGTAGGCCTGGCGGGCCAGCAGCAGGTAGATGAACAGCGGAACCAGTGCCAGCCGGACCATGCTCAGGACATTGGGAATCGTCCACACCCGGTTGCGTATGCCGGCGACCTCGTCGTGGCTCAGCGGAAGATCCCCGGCAGACTCAGCGCGGACAGCGAGTCCTCCCGCAGCGGGTTGTCGTGGACCATGTAGGTCCACGTCGACGTCGGGCGCGCGAGCTTGGACAGGTCGAGGCCCGGTTCGTCCACGTCGACATCGGCGGTCTCGAACGTCTGCTGTGAGGCCTCGATCGCGTCGGCGGCGAGATTGGTGAACGCGTCGACGGCAAGCCGGTGGAATTCGTCGAGCGGGTTTTGCCGTCCCAGCGCGCGCAGATGGATGCTCTCCCGAATGTCGGCGAGGTAGGCGAGGTGATCGGCCCACCCGCGATCGAGGTGATAGAGCATGATGCTGCGGCTGATCCGCTCGAGGTCGTCCTCGGTGAGGTGCTCGGAGAGCTCCGCGTAGCGCTCCGGGGAAAGGTCCCGGAGTTCCTCGCGCGCGGCCGCGGTGCTGAGCAGGGTGTTGCGCCGTTCGACGATGATGGCCCGCTGCTGTGCGATCAATTGGTTGTAGCGCCAGGTGTTCGCGTGGACGGCCAGCAGTCTGCCCTCGGCGACGCGCTGCGCGTGGTCGAGCAGGGCGGTCGCCTTCGCGCTGAGGATGCGACCGGTTTCGTCGCACTCGGTCGGCAGTTTGGCCGGTTCGAGGTGGGCGGCGGCGACGTCGTCCTCCCAGCTGGAGAAGAACACCGAAGACCCGGGGTCGCCCTGTCGGCCCGCCCGGCCGCGCAGTTGATTGTCCAGCCGTTCGGTGCGGTGCCGGCCGGTGCCGACAACGTGCAGCCCGCCCAGTTCGGCGATCCGCTGGCTCTCGGCCGGGTCGGCCCCCTCGGACCCGCCGAGCCGGATGTCGGTTCCGCGCCCGGCCATCTGGGTCGACACCGTCACCGCGTCGAGCTTGCCCGCCTCGGCGATCACCCGGGCCTCTTCCTCGTCGTTCTTGGCGTTGAGCACGACGGCGGGGACGCCACGGCGAAGAAGCCGGGCGTGCAGGTACTCCGACTCCGCGACGTCCTGGGTGCCGACCAGGATCGGCTGACCGGTGGCGTGCATCTCGACGATGTGGTCGATGATCGCGTCGTTCTTGGCGTCGGTGGTGATGTACACCCGATCGGGTTCGTCCTGCCGGACATTCGGGGTGTTGGGCGGGATCGGCGACACGCCCAGGGAATAGAACTGGCGCAACTGCTCGCCGGCGGCCAACGCGGTCCCGGTCATCCCGCACACGGTCGGGTAGCGATTGATCAACGCCTGGACGGTGATGGTGTCGAGCACCTCGCCGGTCTCGGTGGTTTCGATCCCCTCCTTGGCCTCAACGGCCGCCTGCAGGCCGTCGGGCCAGCGCTGCAGGGCGGCGATCCGGCCCCGAGACGCATTGATCAGCTGGACAGCGCCGTCGCGAACCACATAGTGCACGTCGCGCTGCAGCAGCACCTGGGCGTGTAGCGCGACGTTGATCTCGGTCAGGGTGGTGCCGACGTGCTCCTCGGAGTACAGGTCTATCCCGCCGAGCGCCTTCTCGACCTTGCGGGCCCCGTCCTCGGTCAGGTGGACGTTGCGATTGTCCGCGTCGGTCTCGTAGTCCTTCGTGGGAATCAATTCACCGACCAGCTGCACGATCTCCAGTTTGGGGACTTCCCGGTGTGACGTGCCCGCGAGGACCAGCGGTACCAGGGCTTCGTCGACCAGCACCGAATCCGCCTCGTCGATCAGGGCCACATCCGGGTTGGGCGAGACGAGATCGGCGACGTCGACCGCGAGCTGGTCGCGCAGGACGTCGAAGCCGATCTCGTTGACCGACGCGTAGGTGACGTCGCACACGTAGGCGGCACGCCGTTCCGCCGGCGTCGACTCGGCGGTGATCCAGCCGACCGTCAGGCCCATGGCTCCGATCAGGGGTCCCATCCACTCCGCGTCGCGGCGGGCCAGGTAGTCGTTGATGGTCACGACGTGGACGTTGCGGCCCGCCAGGGCGTAACCCGCCGCGGCGATCGCGCCGGACAGCGTCTTGCCCTCACCGGTGGCCATCTCGATGACGTCGCCCGCCATCATTCGCAGCGCCCCGAGCAGCTGCACGTCGAACGGCCGCAGGCCGGTGGTCCGTTCGGCCGCCTCTCGCGCGATGGCCAGGAACTGCGGGACATCGGCCGCGGTGGCCAGCTCTCGCAGGTCGAGCAGGCGGGCCGCTTTGGCCAGCTGCTCGTCGTCGAGTGCGCGCGCCTTGTCGTCGAATTCCGCGGACGCCTCCACCTGCGCCATCGATTGGCTGGTGACCTTGTCGGTGCTGGCCCCGAGCAGCCGCCAGAAGCCCCGCGCCAGGCGCCCCTGGCCCTCGGCCGGTGATTTCTTCGCCACCCGACAACCGTACCGGCGGTGCGTCGTCAGGCCAGATTCGACCGCCGCGGATAGGCGACTGAGGGGTCGGTCAGCGTGTTGACGACGGCGGGCACGCCGCTTTCGAAGGCCCGGCGCAGCGCCGGTTGCAGGTCCTGGGGTCCGGAGACCAGTTCCCCGTGACCGCCGAGCGCGCGGACCACCTCGTCGTAGCGGGTCCCCGGGCGCAGGTCGGCCACAACCGAGTACCCGTAGAGCATCTCCATCGGGTGCTTCTCCAGCGCCCAGATGCCGTTGTTGCCGACGATGGACACCACGTGGACCCCGTGCCGGACGAGGGTGTCCCACTCCATGCCGGAGAAGCCGAACGCGCCGTCACCCTGCAGCAGCACGACCTGCCGGTCCGGGCGCGCCAGCTTGGCCGCCAGCGCGTACCCGGGCCCCGATCCCAGACAGCCGAAGGGCCCGCTGTCGAGCCAGGCACCCGGAACGTAACTGTCGATCACCCGTCCGGCGTAGGAGCCGAAGTCCCCGGCGTCAACGACGATGATCGCGTCACGGTCCAGCAGGGGCAGCAACTCCGCGTACACCCGCATGGGATGCAGCGGAGTCCGGTCATCGGCCAGCTCGGCGGCTTCGGCAGCCCGCGCTCCGGTCTCGGTCGTGCGCAACGTCCCGATCCACGGTTCGTGGTCGGTCGCGGCGGCGCCGGACAGCGCGGTCAGGGTCGCTGTCAGGTCGCCGTAGAGCCCCGCTGCGATCGCCCGCGGGTTGGAGGCGGGCGCGGTCCGGTCGGCGACGATCAACGCCGTCTCAGCCCCGAAGACCCCGCCGAACCCGAGCCGGAAGTCCATCGGCACCCCGACCACCAGTGCGACATCGGCCTGGGCGAGGGCCACCGACCGCGCTCGGGAGAATCCCAGTTCGCGGTCCGCGCCGACGATCCCCCGGGCCATGCCGTTGGCGAAGACCGGAATCCGCAG
Source organism: Mycobacterium sp. (assembly GCA_018882965.1). Taxonomy (GTDB): domain Bacteria; phylum Actinomycetota; class Actinomycetes; order Mycobacteriales; family Mycobacteriaceae; genus Mycobacterium. The sequence goes on from VEQY01000001.1 coordinate 106,071, forward strand.
CCTCTCTGCCAGGTCGAGCAGCGCATCCTCGGCGCGGGCCCACCACACGTTCGTCCCGGCCATGATGACCGGCCGGCGGGCTTTCGACAGCAGCCCGATCGCGTGCGTCAGCGCTTCGGAATCGGCGTGCGGCTCCGGCGCCAACTCGCTCAACGCGCCGGGTTCGCCGCGGTCGTGGGCCTCGCCGAACACGTAATCCATCGGGAAGTCGACGAAGGCGACCCCTGAGGGAGCGCCGACCGCCGCGCGCAACGCATCGTCGACGCGGTCACCGACCGCCGCGGCGGACTGGGCGGTGGCGGCGTAGCGGGTCAGCGGCGCCACGAACGGAACGTGGTCGATTTCCTGCAGCGAGCCCATTCCCCATCGCAAGGCCGGAGCCCGCCCGCCCAGCACGAGCATCGGTGACTGGTTTTGCTGAGCGGCCCCCATCGCACTCATCCCGTTGGTGACGCCGGGGCCGGCGGTCAGGGCCACCACCCCGGGTATCCGGGTGACTTTCGACCAGCCCTCGGCGGCGAACGCCGCGGTCTGCTCGTGCCGGGTGTCGATCAGGCGGATTCCCTCGGTCCGGCAGCCGTCGTAGATCGAGAACAGATGGCCGCCGGACAGGGTGAACATCGTGTCGATTCCGCTCGCCCGAAGGCGTCGGGCGATCAGCAGGCCCGCTCCCACCGTGCCGGCGGACGTCGGGGCGGCAGCGTCCCTACTCACCGGCTGAGCCTAACCGCGATCCTTTGATGCAGGTAATCCCCTGGGGTAGCTTTCGCCGAGATACCGGTGAGCGCCCGCACGAGGCATCACAGGGAGGAGATCGCGGTGGAAATCTATGCCCCGTCGCTGGACTGGTCGACCGAATTGGTTCCATCGCTGGTCTGGATTGTGCGGGCGTGGGCGATCTGCGCGGTCATCACCCTTCTGGTGTTGGCGCTGCTGGCGCGCTTCACCGTGTGGGGCCGCCAGTACTGGCGGATCACCGGCGCGTACTTCATCGGGCGCTCGGCTCTCAGGATCTGGATCTGGCTCGGGGTGCTGCTGCTCTCGACGATGATCTCGGTCCGGATCAACGTGCTGCTGAGCTACTTCGGTAACGACCTCTACACGGCTCTGCAGTCGGCCTTCGAGGCCAATGCCGCGGGCGATCAGGAAGCCCGTGCGATAGCGATCAGCGGATTCTGGACCGCTCTGGGCATCTTCGCGATCTTGGCGACGATTTACATCAGCCGGGTCATGCTCGACATCTACTTGACGCAACGCTTCATCATCCGGTGGCGGACCTGGCTGACCGACCGGTTGACCGGCGACTGGCTGGGCGGCCGCGCCTACTACCGGGCAAGGTTCACCGATACCAAGACCGACAACCCCGACCAGCGTATTCAGCAGGATGTCGACATTTTCACCACCGGCGTGGGGGGCAGTGCCAACAGTCCGACGGTGGGAACCTCCGCCACGCTGCTGTTCGGCTCGATCGAGTCCGTCGCGACAGTGGTGTCCTTCGTGCCGATCCTCTGGCGGTTGTCCGGCCCGGTGACAGTCGCCGGCTTCACCCTCGACCGGGCGCTGTTCTGGGTGGCCTTCGTCTACGTCTTCTTCGCGACCGTGGTGGCGTTCTGGATCGGTCGCCCGCTGATCCGGCTGAGCTTCCGCAATGAGTCCACAAACGCGGCGTTCCGCTATGCGTTGGTCCGCTTACGCGATGCCGCCGAGGCGGTCGGGTTCTACCGCGGTGAGAGAACCGAGCGCCGACTGCTGCGCGGCCGGTTCGACCGCATCATCGACAACTACCGGGGGTATGTCCGCCGCACCCTCGGATTCACGGGCTGGAACCTGGCGATGAGCCAGATCATCACCCCGCTGCCGCTGATCGTCCAGGCACCCCGCCTCTTCCGGGGTGAGATGGACTTCGGTGATGTCACCCAATCGTCGAGCGCGTTCTCGAACATCTCCGATTCGCTGTCGTTCTTTCGCAACGCCTACGACCAATTCGCGGCCTACCGCGCCGCGATCATCCGGCTCAACGGCCTGGTCGAGGCCAACGACATCGCACGCGAGATGCCCAGTCTGGAGACCGTCGCCAGCACCGACGGTTCTGTCGAACTCGATCGCGTCGAAGTCCGCACACCGAGCGGCCAGCAACTGCTCGATCCACTGGATCTTCGTCTGGATCCCGGGGAAGCCCTGGTGGTGACGGGCCGTTCCGGGGTCGGTAAGACCACACTGCTGCGCAGTCTCGCGCAGATGTGGCCGTACACCTCGGGCACTCTGCGGCGGCCGTTGGAGGACCGTGAAAGCCTGTTTCTCTCGCAGATGCCCTACGTCCCGCTCGGCGACCTGCGCACGGTCGTGTCCTACCCGGCGGAGTCGGGTGAGATCGCCGATGAGGAACTGCAGCAGGTGCTCGCGAAGGTGGCATTGCCGCACTTGACCGGACGGCTCAACGAGGAGCAAGACTGGGCCAAGGTGCTCTCACCGGGTGAGCAGCAGCGCATCGCGTTCGCCCGAATTCTGCTCACCAAGCCCAAAGCCGTTTTTCTCGACGAAGCCACCTCGGCCCTCGACGAAGGCTTGGAGTATGCGGTCTACGACCTGGTACGCACCGAACTGCCGGACACGATTCTGGTCAGCGTCAGCCACCGCCCGGCGGTCGAGGTCCACCACCAGAAACATCTGGAACTGCTCGGCGAAGGCGAGTGGCGACTCGGGCCGCTGGAAGGTCGGCCCGTCGGCGTCTGAGGACCGGGAAACCCGCGTTCGGGGCGAGGGATCGCCGCGCTGCTGAAACACTTGGCGGCGTGCCGGCGTCGGAATCCGCCGGTCGCACCGTCCGAGGAGAACGTCCATGGAAATGTACAAGCCCTCGCTGGACTGGGCACACGAGTTGCGTAACTCGCTGCTGTGGTCGGGAAAGGCATGGGTGATCACCGCGGTGTTCACCGCGATCACCCTGGTCCTGCTGGCGCGCTACACGAGTTGGGGTCGCCAGTTCTGGCGGGTCACCGGGGGATATTTCCGCGGCCGCGCCAGCGTTCCGGTATGGGCGTGGCTGGGCGTGCTGCTGTTCTCCACCATCATCTCCGTGCGGCTGCTGGTGCTGCTGAGTTATCAGGCCAACGACCTCTACTCGGCACTGCAGGTGGCCTTCGAGGGTGGCGGGTCCGGCAACGTGGCGGTGCGGGATTCGGGGATCAGTGGATTCTGGACGGCGATCGCCGTCTTCTTCCTCATCGCTGCGGTCTTCATCGCCCGCCAGATCATCGACATCTACCTGACGCAGCGGTTCATCATCCGGTGGCGGCTGTGGCTGACTGAGCGGTTGACCGGAGACTGGATCGACGACGAGGCCTCTTACCGCGGCCGCTTCATCGAGCAGCCCATCGACAACCCCGACCAGCGCATCCAACTCGACATCGATATCTTCACCGCGGGCGTGGGACCAGACGTCAACAAGCCCATCGTCGGCACGTCGGCGACGCTGCTGTTCGGGTCCATCAACTCAGTGGTCTCGGTGGTCGCCTTCGCGCCGATCCTGTGGAATCTCTCCGGTCCGCTGACCGCGTTCGGATTCACTCTGGATCACGCACTGTTCTGGATCTGCCTGCTCTATGTGGCGGCCACGACCGTGATCGCGTTCTGGATCGGCAAGCCCCTGATCCGGTTCAGCTTCCGTAATGAACTGACCAACGCGGCGTTCCGCTACGCACTGGTGCGCCTTCGTGATGCTGCCGAGGCGATCGGGTTCTATCGGGGTGAACGCGCTGAGAAGCAGGTCCTGCGGTCGCGTTTCCTGGCGATCATCGACAACTATCGCGGCTATGTGTCGCGCAGCTTGGCGCTGCTGGGCTGGAACCTGGCGATGACCCAGATCATCACCCCGCTGCCGCTGGTGGTGCAGGCGCCGCGGCTCTTCGCCGGACAGATCACCTTCGGCGACGTCAACCAATCGGCCAGCGCCTTCAGTAACGTCCACGACTCGCTGGCGTTCTTCCGCTTCATCATCGACTCGTTCGCCGCCTACCGGGCGACCATCATCCGGCTCGACGGACTGGTGGAGGCCAACGCTCAGGCGCGCGCGCTCCCCCGGCTCGAGGCTGAGCCCAGCACCGACGGCACGCTGGAACTGCGCGATCTGGAGGTCCGCAAGACCAGCGGCGAGCAGCTCATCGACGACCTGGATCTGCGGCTGGAGCCCGGTGAGGCGCTCGTCATCACCGGACCCTCAGGCTGCGGACGCACCACGTTGCTTCGCAGCCTTGCCCGGCTGTGGCCGTTCACCTCCGGCGTGCTGCGCCGGCCGGATGGGGACAACGAGGCCATGTTCCTCTCCCAGACCCCGTACCTGCCCCTCGGCGACCTCCGGGCTGTCCTGAGTTACCCCGATGTCGAGGCCGCGATCCCCGATGAGGAGTTGCTCGCCGCGCTCGAGGACGTCGCACTGGGCCATCTGGGCAGACAGCTCAACGACGTGCAGGACTGGTCCAAGGTGCTTTCACCCGGCGAGCAGCAGCGAATCGCCTTCGCTCGGGTGCTGTTGCAGAAGCCCAAGGTACTCTTCCTTGACGAGTCGACGTCGGCCGTCGACGAGAGCCAGGAGTTCCGGCTCTATCGCCTGGTGCGCGAGCGGATCCCGGAGTGCATCGTCGTATCGGTCACCCACCGAAGCACCGTCGAGCAGCACCACGACCATCACCTCAGACTGCTCGGCGACGGCGGATGGGAACTCGATCGCCGCATCGAGCCAGCCGGGGTCTAGGGCGTCTGCGCGCGGGCTGCCGCGTGCGTGCCGGCGCGACGGCCGAAGAACGATCCCTCGCCCAGTTGGGTCCCGCTGGAGTAGCCCTTGCCGTCCTGGGCGATGTTCGACGCACACGCTCCCGCCGCGTACAGGCCCGCTATCACGCTGCCGTCTTCGCGCAGCACCTGCCCGTCGACGCTGGTCGCAAGGCCGCCGACGGTGAAGCCCGAGTACATGGCCTTGCCGAGCGAAAGGTCGAAGGCCGCCCACGGCCCGTGATCCTGTGGCGCAAGGAATTCCGGCTGCTTGTGAAAGTCGGGGTCCTCGCCCCTTGCCGCGTACTCGTTGTAGCGGTCGAGAGTGGCCACCAGATTGCCCGCCGGTATACCGAGATCGGCCTCCATCTGCGCCACCGTCTCCCAGCCGTCGATGAACTTGATCAACGGAAACGTGGGGCGCTGCAGATGCGCCTCGTCGACGATGAGGTACGCCGCGCTGTCGGGCTGGTCCATGACGAAACCGGATGTGCGCGAGTGGTACGAATCCTCGGCGACGAACCGCTGACCGAGTTTGTTGACGATGATGCCGGTGAGCAGGATCGCCGGCGGATAGACGGGCGCGGTGATGAAGGACTGGTCCATGTGCTTGGTGGCCGCACCCGCAGACACGCCGAGGCGGATGCCAAGACCGTCGTCGTAGGTGTTGCCGAGCACGAAGAGTTTCTCCGCCAGCTCTGGGGTGAACTTTGCGACCATGTCGGGGTTCATCACGAACCCGCCCGCGGCGATCACCACGGACGGCGCCCGGACTGCGCCGGTCGCACCGAAGGACTTCCATGCGACGCCGATGACCGCCCCGTCCTCGACGATCAGATTGGTCGCGCCGGTCTCATAGCGGATCTGCACTCCGAGTTCGGCGGCGCGTTTGAGCAGCAGGTCGACGACCATCGCCGCACCCTGGGTGTCTCCCGGCACGGGGACCTTGTGCCCGCGCGGCGCGGGCACCGCCATGTCCTTATACGGCCAGACCTTCTCGTTTCCGGTGTACATCAACCCCTCTGTGTTGGGTTGGATCACCGCCTTCTCCGGGTAGTAGGTGCGCTCGAAGTGCACGCCGAGTTCCTCGAGCCAGTCGAAGTGCTCCACGCTGCCCTCGCAATAGGCGCGGATCTTGTCGTGCTCGGGGTCGCGGGACATCGCGACGAGGTACTTGTACATCTCCTCGGCGCTGTCGGCGTGACCGGTCGCCTGCTGGACGGCCGTACCGCCCCCGAGGTAGAAGTGACCGCCGGCCAGGGCGGTCGTCCCGCCTGCGACGGCGGCGCGTTCCAGGACAAGAACCCGGGCCCCCGTGGCCGCTGCGGAAACCGCCGCGCAACCGCCCCCGATCCCGAAGCCGACGACCACGACGTCGACATCGTCGGACCACTCGGTGATGTCCGCACCGTCGATGAGGGCGGGAACGTCCAGGCCGCTCATGCAGCCATCCAGGGCATTTCCCGAGGATATCGGTGAGCGGGCGGCGTTGCCAGAACGCGGCCGGCTCAGTCCGTCGTCGTCGCGGCGACGTTGATCACGGTGTCGTTGGCCGTGTCGGCGGCACCGGCGGCCAGCATGTCCTGCCGGAGAAGCTGGTTCGTCGCGTCCCAGTTCACCGCGGCGGGCAGGTGCCCCCAGGTGCTGTTGAACAGCCCCACGATCACGGCACGACCATCTGCGGCGAGGGTGTAGACCGGTCCGCCGGAATCGCCCTTCTGGCTGATGACGCCGTTCTGCATGGTGAACCAGCCATTGTTCATCCGTTCGACCGAACCGCAGCTCTCGCCGGTGACGACGCCGAGGTGGCACACGGGCTGGCCCGGCCCCAGGGCGACGGCGGGATCGGCGATCAGCTGGCGCCCGCCGGGCATGAAGTCGCTGAGCGTCACCCCGCCGGCCAGCTGGATCGTCTGGTAGTCGGCGATCACCTGATCGGTGCGAACCACCGCGCCGTCGGGGGTGTTATCCCGCGAGGTCGTGACCACACCGATGAACCGGCCGCTGCGGTCGGTGACCGGGCCCTCTGCCCCGCAGTGCCCCGCGGAATAGCCGATGCGCTTGGCCATGTCGACGAACCCCAGGGTGCACATCGTGGCGTTCTGGCGGATCTCCATGCCCGGGTAGACCAGGACGGCGGACTGAGCAGCGGCACCGGGAGCCAGCGCGAGCCCCGCAAGCGCGGCTCCGACAGCCATCGCGGCTGCCGCGGAGCGCAGGAGAGCGGTCACCTTATACCCCGATCGGTCGGCGACCCGTCTGCGACGCGGTCGCAATTATGCGTCGACCGTGTATCGGAGCCCGGGGCCGATCGTTACAGGCCCCGGTCAGGGGTGGCTCTGCAGGTCAGGGGATCGTGATGACCTGTCCGACCTCGATGTGGTCGGGGTTCGCGATGTTGTTGGCCTTGGCGAGCTCCATGTAGCGGTTGCCGTCCCCCAGGTACTGCTTGGCGATGTTAAAGAGGGTGTCACCAGCGACGACGGTGTGGGTCCGGGGGGCCGGTGCGGGCTCCTCAACGCTGACCGGGGCGACCTCGACGGTCTCGGCCTCGGCGGCGGGCGGTGGGGCGTCGGTGTCGGTCCGCGACGACCAGGCCGGGCCGTCTGCGGCGTAAAGCACGAGGTTGCGGTCGTCCTGCAGGACCAGCTTGACGTTCTTCTTGCCCTTGGTGTCGGTGTGCCAGACCGGTTTCTGGTTGGAGTAGAGCACGAAGTTGCCGTCGGTCTGGACCTCGGCGCGCACCACACCCTGACCGTCGGTGCCGGTGGCCCACACCGCGTCGCCACGCGCTGCCAGAACCAGGTTGCCGTCCTCCTGCAAGGTCAGGGTGTAAGCCCCGTTGCTGGACGTCAGCGAATCGCCCTTGCTGAGCTTCTGTCCTGCGGTGAGTGTGTCTCCCACGACTGTTCAAACCTCCTGTAGACCGCTCTTTCTTGTCCGGCGGGCGCTCGCGAGCCTACTGGAATTCCGAGACCGGTCGCGGCCGTCTGGCAAACTCCCCCGTCAGGAATCGAATCCGAGGCCGAACCGGTCCAGCGCACGCAGGAAAAGATTGCGGCGGCCGCCGCTGTGGTCGGACCGGTCCAGCGCCCATCGGGTGGCTTGGATCCCGAGGCTGGCGAGGGGTTCGGGCGGGAACGGCCACGGCCTCGAGCGCACCATCGCCAGTTCGGTGCGCTCGGTCGGGTGGCCCTCCAGTAGATCCAGGCAGACGTCGGCGGCGAAGCGGGTCGCGCCCAGGCCCAGCCCGGTGAAGCCGTTGGTGTAGGCGATCCGGCCCCGGCCGGCCAATCCCCAGTGCGCGCAGAAGCGGGTGTTGGTGTCGATCGGTCCCGCCCAGCGGTGGCTGAAGCGGACGTCGTCGAGTTGGGGGAAGGTGATGAAGAAGTGCGCCGCCAGTCGGCGAAACGACTCAGGCCGGTCCTCGTAGCGGGGGTCGACCCGGCGGCCGAAGTGGTAGACGGCGTCGTAGCCGCCCCAGACGATCCGGTTGTCGGCCGAGATGCGGTAGTAGTGGAACTGGTTGGCGCTGTCACTGATCCCCTGCCGGTTCCGCCAGCCGATGCGGTCCAGTTGTTCATCGGTGAGCGGTTCGGTGGCAAGCACGTAGTCATAGACCGGGACGGTGTAGAAGCGGTTGCGCCGAACCAGGCTGCGGAAAACATTGGTGGCCAGAACAACACGATCGGCATGAATCGGGCCCACTGGTGTGGTGACTGCCACGCTGCCGTCCGATTCACTAGGGCGACGACGCCGGAGTGCGACGGCGGTGGTGCCTTCGTAGATCTGCACGCCGTTCTCGGTGCAGGCCCGGGCAAGCTCGTAGACCAGGCGCGCCGGGTGCACGATCGCGCAGTGGTCCGCGTCGAAAAGGCCGGCGAGGAAAGTCGGCGATTCCACCTCGGCCTGCACTGCCGCCCGGTCGAGGTAGTGTCCGTGGCCCTCGGCCGCCGACTCCCGCAACCATGCGACCTGATGGGGTTCGGTGGCGACGGTGAGCATGCCGGTGCGTTCCCAGTCGGCCTTCATGCCGTAGTGGTCGATATCGGCTTCCATTGCGGTGAAGTTCGCCGCGCCGAGTCGCTGCAGTTCGTCGAACTCGGTCGGCCAGCGGGCTTTGCCGTTGGCGACACCGTGGGTCAGGCTGGCTTCGACGAAACCCCCGTTGCGACCGGAGGCCGCCCAGCCGAGGCGTTCAGCCTCGACGAGCATCACCGCGGCTCCCGGATTGCGCTCGGCCGCCCGCAGCGCTGTCCACAGTCCGGCGTAGCCGCCGCCGATCACCAGCAGGTCGCAGCGCGCCGGCCCGGTCAGGGCGGGAAACTCCGGGCGGGCGCCGACGATGGTGGGATCCAGCCACATCGAGCCCGGGCAAGCGGGAGTCAAGGCCCGGTCGATCAGGTCTGGGTCGACCGGGTGATCGAAGACCGTCCGCATGTCGTCCATGGTGCCACGGCAGGGCCGGCGGGATGTCAGCGAACGAGTCGGGCGATCAGCGGTCCGATGATGGCGAGGATGAACACGTACGGCGTTGCCACCGCCGCGAGGGCACCCGCGCCGGTGCCGACCAGACCGATGATGACAAGGGAGAATTCGCCGCGGGCAATCAAGGCGGTTCCCGCGCGCAACTGACCCGATCGTCCGGCGCCCTCGCGGCGCGCGGCGTAGGCGCCGGCCAGGACTTTCGTGGCAGCGGTCACCGCGGCCAGCGCAAGCGCGAACGGCAGCATCGGCAGCAGATCGGAAGGGTCCACGGACAGACCGATCGCGACGAAGAACACGGCGGCGAACAGATCCCGCAGCGGCCCGAGCACGGCACGCGCCCGGTCGGCGGTTTGACCGGTCAGGGTCAGACCGACCAGGAAAGCGCCGACCGCCGCCGATGCGTGCAAGTGTTCCGCAACCGCCGCGACGATGAGGGTCAATCCCATGATCCGGAGGAGCAACTGCTCGTCCTCAGGGTGGCCCAGGGCCCGGCCGAGATAGTCACCCCAGCGGTAGGACAGCAGGAACGCGAAGGTCAAAGCGCCGAGCGCAATCGCCATCCAGTGCAACGCCTGCTGCCATGTTCCGCCGCTGGCCATGACTGAGAGCACGGGCAGGTAGGCAGCCATCGCGAAGTCTTCGAGGACGAGCACCGACAGAACCGCCGGAGTCTCGCGGTTACCGAGGCGACGCAGGTCGCTGAGTAGCCGGGCGATTACCCCGGAGGACGAGATGTAGGTGACGCCCGCCATGGCCACGATGCCCGTGGCATCGAGCCCCAGGAGCCACCCGGCGAGGGCGCCGGGGATCGCGTTCAGGGCGAGATCCACAGCGGCCGAGGGCAGGTGACGGCGAAGGCTTTCGGAGAACTCGCCGACGGAGAACTCAAGGCCGAGTGTCAGCAACAGCAACACCACGCCGATCGACGCGCCGGTTTCGACGAACTCGGCGGCGGCGGGTACCGGTGCGACGCCGCCCTCACCGAGGAATAGACCGCCCAGTAGGTAAAGCGGAATCGGTGATAGGCCAAGTCGGCGTGCGAGGGCTCCCAGGACGGAGAGTGCGACGAGGATGAGGCCGAGTTCGAGGAGGAACCCCGAGGCGACGGCCACCGCCTCAAGCCCGGCTGACGAGTTGCCGCACCCCGGCTATACCGTCCTCGGTGCCGATCACAACGAGAACGTCGTGGGGATGTAGCACTTCCTCGGGTCCCGGCGATGCGAGCACCTGGTCGCCGCGCACGATAGCCACGATGGAGGCACCCGTGCGGGTGCGTGCCTTGGTGTCCCCGAGTGGTTGGCCGGCGTAGCGCGAATCAGGACCGATCTCGACCTGCCCCGCGTCGAGACCGGGTACTTGCTTGCTCAGGTCGGCGAAGCGCTCGACCATCCGCGGGGCGCCGAGGATCTGGGCCATGGCCTCGGCCTCGCGCTCGGTGAGTCGGAACACCCGCCGGGCGCGGTCCGGGTCGGTGGCGGCGGGGCTGACAAAGACCTCGACGTCGCCGCCACGGTGGGTGATCACTGCGATCCGGTCGCCGTCGGTGTTGTCGAATTCGTAGCGCAGGCCCACGCCGGGCAGGAGGGTCTCTCTGACGTCCATGGTGCTAGCCGATCGCAGTAGAGGGAAGGGAACGCGGTGAGGTGGGAGAAACGGTGACATCGCCACCGCCCGGTGTCCAGCCCGGGGGGCCGAAGACGTACCCCAGGCGGTCGCGCCAGCAACCGGCCGACCGGACGTCGCGCACGATGGCCGCATATTCGTGGGTTTGCAGAGTCCAGAGGTTGAAGCCGTCGACTGCTTTGGGGCTGTTCTTCAGGCCGTAATGCGGCCGGAAAAGCTCGGGCTGGAACGTGCCGAACAGGCGGTCCCAGACGATGAGGATCCCGCCGTAGTTCTTGTCCAGGTACTCCGGGTCCGTGCCGTGATGTACCCGATGGTGCGAGGGGGTGTTGAACACGAACTCGATCGGGCGCGGCAAGGAGCCGATCCGCTCGGTGTGGATCCAGAACTGGTAGACCAGGCTGATCGAGAAGCTGGTGAAAACCATCCAGGGTGGCACCCCGAGCATCGGCAGCGGCAGCCAGGCGATGATTTCGCCGCTGTTGTTCCACTTCTGGCGCAGCGCGGTGGCGAAGTTGAAGTAGCGGCTCGAGTGGTGGGCTTGATGGGTCGCCCAGATCAGCCGGACCCGGTGGGCGACCCGGTGGTAGGCGTAGAACAACACGTCAACACCGACCAGCGCGATCACCCAGGTGTACCAGCGGTCGGCGGGTAGCTGCCAGGGGGCGACGTAGGCGAACAGTGCGGCATAAATGAGCAGACCCAGAAACTTCCAGGCCCCCATCGTGGCTACCGAGACCAGGCCCATGCCGATTGAAGCGCGCGCGTCGGGGGCGAGGTAGTCCCCCGGGAGCGGGCGTTGCGGGCGGTGCTCGAGTTTGCGCGCCGCAAACCACTCGATGCTGAGCAGCAGTACGAAGAAGGGGATGGCGAACAGCACCGGATCCCGCATCGGCGGCGGGAGCACCGACAGCAGTTCGCTGACGATCACGGGCACAATCACACACTCTAGACAGGGGTGTCTCCGCTCCAGCTATCCTGCTCACGCGGGAGCGGACCGAGCGCCGCGGACCGATCCGGGTAAGGGATGTGGCAGATGCGGAGATGGGTGCTGCTGCTCGGCGCGATCGTCGCCGAGGTCGCGGGAACCCTGTCCCTGCGGGCCTCCCTAGACCACCGTGGCTGGCTGGTGGTCGTGATTGCCGGTTACCTGACGGCCTTCGTTCTGCTGAGCCTCGTGCTGCGGGCTGGAATGGCGGTCGGGGTGGCCTACGGGATCTGGGGAGCGCTGGGAACGGCGTCGACGGCGACGGTCGCCGCGTTGGCCTTCGGTGACCCCTTCACCGGTGCGGTGCTGATTGGGATCGGCTTGATCATCGCCGGGGTGCTGTTGGTGGAACTCGGCTCCCACGCGGCACAGCGGGCCGGGCCATGAGGTGGCTGTTCCTGGCCGGAGCGATTCTGATCGAGGTGTGCGCGACGCTGTCGCTGCGCGCTTCGGACGGGTTGCGTAAACCGGCCTGGATCGGGGTGGCGACGATCGGTTACGCCATGTCCTTCTGGCTGCTGTGGATGTCCCTGTCGCTGGGCATGCCCGTGGGGGTCGCCTACGGGGTGTGGTCGGCCTGTGGGGTCGCGTTGGTCGCCCTGCTGGCGCGGGTGCTCTTCGCCGAACCGCTCACCGCACCGATGCTCGCCGGCATTACGCTGATCATCATCGGCGTGTTGACCATCGAGCTTTCCGGGGTGTGACCGCGCCCATGACCGGGTTCACGACCGAGTCGTCACTGGCCGTTCTCGCCGAGCGACTGGGGGTCGCCACCGAGTACCGCGACTGGTCCGGGCGGATGGTTCCGGTCGACGATGCGACCGTGGTCGCTGTCCTGGCGGCCCTCGGCGTCGAAGCCGGCACCGAAGAAGACCGCACCGCTGCATGGAACGAACTCGAACGCCGGTACTGGTCGCGCGCGCTACCGCCGACGATCGTCGCTCGCGCCGGCGACGAGACCGCCTTCTGGGTGCATGTCACACACGGCGCACCTGCGCACGTATGGATCCGGCTCGAGGACGGCGCGGTGCGTTCGGGCATCCGCCAGGCGGACAACTTCACCTCGCCCTACCGCCTCGACGGACGGCTGGTCGGTGAAGCGACGTTCGTGCTGCCCGCCGACCTGCCACTGGGATATCACCGCCTTCACCTGCGCTCCGGCACCCACGAATCCGCCACCCAGCTCATCGTCACCCCCTCCTGGCTGGGGTTGCCGGCGCGGATGGGGGCGAGGCGAACCTGGGGGCTGGCGGTCCAGCTCTACAGCGTGCGCTCGGCGGGGTCCTGGGGGCTGGGCGATCTGGCTGACCTGGCCGATTTGGCCATCTGGTCCGGCTCCCAGCACGGCGCGGGCTACGTGCTGGTCAACCCGCTGCACGCAGCCGCCCCCACCGCGCCCATGGAACCCTCGCCCTACCTGCCGACGTCGCGGCGCTTCGTCAACCCGATCTATCTCCGGGTCGAGGCCATCCCGGAGTTCGCGTTCCTGTCCGCGCGGAGGGCGGTGCGCAAACTGAAGGAAACCCTGGACGACAAACTCGCCCAATCCTCGCCGGCCGGCGCTGCAGCCATCGACCGGGATGCCGTCTGGGCCGCCAAACGCAAGGCCCTGCAGCGGGTCTACCGGGTGCCCCGTTCGGCCGGCCGGGAGTTGGCCTTCGCGGCGTTCAAACGACGGGAGGGGCAGGCCCTCGACCGCTTCGCGATCTGGTGCGTATTGGCGGAGAAGCACGGGGACGACTGGCGGGACTGGCCGGCCGGTCTGCAGCATCCGGACGCTGCGGGCGTCGCAGCGTTTGCGGCCCGCCACGCCACCGCGATCGACTTCCACCGCTGGCTGCAGTGGCAGCTCGACGACCAACTGGCCGAAGCTCAGTCCCAGGCCGTGCGCACCGGAATGCCGCTGGGCATCATGCACGATCTCGCGGTCGGCGTGCATCCCACCGGCGCCGACTCCTGGGCCATGCAGGACGCGCTGGTGCTCGGAGTCACTGCCGGGGCACCGCCCGATGAGTTCAATCAACTCGGTCAGGACTGGTCACAACCTCCGTGGCGACCCGATCGGCTCGAAGAGCTCGGTTACGAACCCTTCCGACAGCTGATCCAGTCGGTTCTGCGCCATGCCGGCGGAGTGCGCATCGACCACATCATCGGACTGTTCCGGCTGTGGTGGATCCCCACGGGCGCGCCGCCGACCAAGGGCACCTACGTGCGCTACAACCACGACGCGATGATCGGCATCGTGGCGCTGGAGGCGTACCGCGCGGCCGCAGTTGTCGTCGGCGAAGATCTGGGCACCGTGGAGCCCTGGGTGCGGCAGTACCTTCGGGAGCGAGGCGTGCTGGGCACCTCGATCCTGTGGTTCGAACTCGATCGCGACGGCCACGGCGGACCGCTCGAAGCCGAGCGGTGGCGCGAACTCTGCCTGTCCTCGGTCACCACCCACGACCTTCCCCCGACGCCGGGCTATCTGGCCGGTGAGCACGTGCGGTTGCGCGACGAGCTCGGTTTGCTCACCCGGCCCGCCGAGGAGGAGATGGCCGATGACCGTGCGGTGCAGACCGCATGGCTGGCCGAGCTTCGCCGGGTCGGGCTGCTGAGCGCCGAGGATCCGGCCGGCGGTGAACCCACCGAGGAAGAGGTCATCCTGGGCCTCTACCGGTATCTGGGCCGCACCCCCTCACGGCTGCTGGCGCTCGCGCTGACCGATGCCGTCGGTGAGCGGCGCACCCAGAACCAGCCCGGCACCACCGACGAATACCCGAACTGGCGGGTCCCGTTGGCCGGTCCCGACGGAACATTGCTGTCCCTGGAAGACGTGTTCACCGACCCGCGGGCAGCGGCGCTGAGCGAGGCGATGCGCGCGACCACAGCGCCCGCCGGCTGAGCATGGCGGCCGGTCGCAGCGCGGGGGTCGTGCTCTACCGGGTGCGGGACGGCATCGTCGAGGTGCTGATCGGGCATCCCGGTGGCCCGTTCTGGGCGAGCCGGGACGACGGCGCCTGGTCGATTCCGAAGGGTGAGTACGACCCCGAGGATTCGCCGTGGGAGGCCGCGGTCCGGGAATTCGCCGAAGAACTGGGCTGCCCGGTGCCGGGCGGGCCGGTGATCGCTCTCGGAGACGCCACGCAGCCGGGCGGAAAGCGCGTCACCATCTTCGCGGTGGGCGCCGACCTCGACATCAGCCGCGTGCACAGCAACACCTTCACCCTGGAGTGGCCGCGGGGTTCGGGGCGGCTGCGGGAGTATCCGGAACTGGATCGGGTGGCGTGGCTGCCGGTCGCACAGGCCCGCCGCAAGCTATTGACGGGTCAGCGAGAGTTTCTGGACCGGCTGATGGCGAGTCCCGAGGTGGCCGGGTTTCGCGAGGGCCGCTAACGGATGCCCTGCGCGGCCTCGGAGAGGGCGGTGGTGGCGGCCTTGCGACGCATCTCGATTGCCTCCCCGATCTGCCGGGCCAGCCGATGATCCTGGCGCACAATGGTTTCCATTGCTTTGCGCTTCACGGCGATGATCGTGACATCGGTTCGAGCGAGCACGCCGACGAGCATGCGCTGGCGGGTCAGGGCGGTGCCGCCGAAGTAGTCCCCGACGCCGAGGTCACCCAGATCCAGTCGGCGGCCGTCCTCGGCTTGGGCGTACATCCCGACCGACCCCTCGGTGATGAAACAGACCGCGGAGGGCACGCTGTTGACGGGCTGGATGACCTCTCCCTCGGCGTAGGGCATGAGCTGAGCTCCGTCGGTCATCACAGCCATGGCCTGCTCATCGAGTCCGAGCGCGCCAGCGATCGCGCGAGTGTGTTCGGCGATGTAGGCGCGCTTCTCCTTACGGCCTGTCTTGATGCCGTCGAGATGCAGCCCTGCCCGCTGCGCGGCGTACCACGCCCGGTGCAGCATCAAGGCGTTGGTCGAGCCTTCGTCGGCCGGCGACGCAACGGGGATTGCCACGCGATAGCCTCCGCCGCCGAGGGCGACCACGGCCGGCGCCAGCCCGGGCAGTTTGGCCGGCAGGGTCTCCGCGATCGACAGCAGCGCGGCCCTCACCTCGCCGGGTGGGTCATCGGCAGCGAAGGTCAGCGTCGACTTCGCCTTGAAGTAGTCCGCGACCGTGCGGCTCAGGTTGACGAAGGCGTCACCGGCCAGCGCCGCGTTCGGCACGATCTGCACGCCGTTCTCGGTGTCGATGTGCACGGCGCGCCAGTTCACCTCGACCACCCGACCCTTGCCGAAATCGGTGTCCAGCCAGTCACCGATCCGGAAGGGCTGCTCGAACAGCAGCAGTAGACCGGAGATGACCGGGCCGACCGCACTCTGAACGGCCAGGCCGATGACGATCGACGTCACACCCACCGCGGTGATCAGGCCGCCGATATTCGCCCCCCACACCCAGGAGAGCAACAGGCCGATCCCGATCACGATCAGGACCAGCCTGCCCAGATCGACGAAGATCCCGGGAAGCCGCTCCCGCCAACTCCCGGTCCGGGCCTCTCCGAACAGCGCGGCGTTGGCCCCCGAGAGCAGCAGCAGCATGATCAGGAAGCCGACCACCGTTGCGGCGACCTTGGACCAGGTGGGATCGGCGTCGGCCGCCTCCAGCTGTTGCAGCAGAAGATACGCAGCAAAAGCCGGTAGCAGCCAATTACGCAGCAGCGCAACAGGTCTGGCGAAAGAACTCTGGCGACGAGCCAGGGCACTGTGTACCTCGCTGAGCGTCAGCAGGGCCAGCGGCAGGCCGACGACGACGACGAGGGCCGGCCAGAACCAGGACTGCCCGGTCAGGGCGCCCATCGGAGATCCCCTCCCGGTCCGCGGAGCTCGAGACTCATGCCGGCTGCCGGGTCCCGACGTCGAGGCGCCATACCCGCTCAGTGCCGGAGGCGTCGGTGATGGTTCCGGCCTCGACGAGCGGGTAGATGCCGATGACCGCGTCGTGCACTCGTTCGCTGACGAACACCCCCGCCGCCTTCGTCGAGGCGTGCACGCGGTGGGCGAGGTCGACCGCTTCGCCCCACAACGCGTAAATCGTCGACCGTTCGCCGACCAAGCCGCTGGTGACCGGGCCGCTGTCGATACCGACCCGCATGGACAGGTGCGCGTCGTGCTGATCGTTGAAGCGATCGAGGATCTCGGTCAACTCCCTGGCGTAGGCGATGGTGCGGCTGGCGTGGTCCACCCTGGGAACCACCAGGCCGCACGTCGCCAGCAGACCGTTGTCCTGCATGCTGCGCACCCGTTCGACACCATGGCGATCTGCGGCGCCGTCGAAGGCCTCCACGAGCGAGTTGAGAATGGCGACCGAGTCCTCGCTGGCCATCGCCCGCGCGAAATCGTCGAAACCCAGCAACTGCGCGTAGATCACCGACACGTCGCGATGCTGGGTGCTGATGTTCTCCTCACCGTCGCGGAAGCGCCGCGCAACCGGTTCGGGCATGAGGCTCTTGAGCAGTTCGTCGTTCTCGTCGCGCTGAGCGTCGATGAGTTGTTGCTTGGTCTGCAGGCTCGCACTCATGTCGTTGAAGGCGGACGCCAACTCCCCGAACTCGTCTGTGGAGGTGACCGCAACCGTGGCACCGAGGTCGCCGCCACTGACCCGACGGACGGCCTCGACGAGCTTCTTGACCGGCCGGGTCAGGATCCGGGCGAACAGCAGCGCGAGCAGACACACCGCCAGCACCACCGCTGCGGTGGACAGGGCGATGTTGCGGGCGAATCTGCTCACCGGCGCCAACGCCTCTGACTTGTCGATCTTGGCGATGATCGCCCAGTCCAGACCGGGAATCTTCAGCGGTGCGTAGGCGAGAAGTGACTCCGGGCCGAGATAGCTCTGGGCCGTGGTCACCCCGCTCTGGCCGGACAGCGCGAGGTTGACCGCGGTCGTGTTCACCGGTTGCAGCAGCACACTGTCGCCGACCGCGACCTGGCGCTGGGCGATAGCCTCGTCGGTTCCGTTGGCGACGACATCAGCCACGAAACGTTGTGGATCGACCAGCAATTCCCGGGAAACCGAGCGCATCACCCGATCCTGACCGGCCAGGTAAGTCTCACCGGTGCGGCCCAGGCCGTCGGCGATCCAGCCCTGTTTACCGGTCATCACGTCGTTGATGCCGGCCGCCGAGAGTTGCAGGGCCAGAACGCCGTGGATTCCGCTGGCGTCACCGATCGGGGTGAGCACCCAGGGCGTCGGGGCGCCGTAGGCCGGGGCGTAGTTCTCGAAGTCGGTGAAGATCACCTCATCGACTGAGGTCGCCCGCATCGACCGGCGGTAGGCGTCGGCGAGGATGGTCGTCGTGTACGGCGCAGCCAGCAGGTTGGCGCCCAGATCGACCTGTTTGTAGGTCGAGTAGACGACGTTACCGGCGGTGTCGATCAGCATCGCGTCGTCGAAGCCGAAGCGCTGCGTGAAGTCGGCGAAGAACGGTTGGTAGCGGGCGTTGAGTTTGGACCACTCGCTCGGATCGCCGGCCGACTGGATCTTGATGGCCGCTTCGAAGTCGCCCTTGGCCGCAACGGTGTAGGCGTTCTGCAGGTAGGTCTGTGCATTGGAGGTCGGCAGATACAGTTCCGGGTCGGCCTGCGCCCCGCTGCCCTTCTCCAGTTCGGGGCCGAAGACGCCGGAGTAGAACCGGGCGACCGCCTCGGTCGCTCCCGGCGGCAGTGGTGTCTTCTGCAACTCGGCGAACGCCCCGGCGAACTCCTTGACGGCGTTGATAGTGGCGCTGGAGTGGGTCAGCACCGTCGCGGCGTCGCTGATGCTCTCGTAGTACGACGCGATCTCGCGGTGCCGGGATTCGCGCAGCTGCACCAGCCTCTGATACTCGGCCTGGCGCAGCGAGTTGGTGCCGGAGGTGTATCCGATGATCCCGGCGACCAGGACCGAGCCGACGCTGACCGTCAGCAGCATGACGAGCAGCTTGGATTGGAACCCCAGCGAGCGAAGCGCGCTCGGCTTGGCAATACGGACCACGGTGAGCTCCGAATCTGCGGTGTTGTCGTCCTGAATCACATTGCGCCGATGGCCGGATCGTAGCGCAGCCCGCTGAGCCGCCGGATCGGTAGCATTGCCGCGGTGGCCGCCGAGGAAACCCCGCTGTGGCTCTTCGCCGATCAGCTCAGCCCCCGGGCCTATGGTGGTGAACACGCCGAGCGGCCCGTTCTGCTCGTGGAGGCGACCGCGGCGCTGGGCCGGCGGCGCTACCACCGTCAGAAGCTGCACCTGATTTTGTCGGCACTGCGCCACGCCGAGCAGGATCTCGGCGATCGCGCCACGCTGATCCGGGCCGACACCTACTCGGAGGCTTTGCGGTCGTACGGCAGGCCGGTTGTCGTCTGCGAACCGACGTCCTTTGCCGCCGAGCGCTTCGTAGGCCGGTTACGCGAGGAGGGGCGGGTTGCCGAGGTGCTCCCGACGCCGACCTTCGCCCTGTCGCGCACCGAGTTCACCGAGTGGGCGGGCGAGCGCACCCGGTTCCGGCTCGAGGACTTCTACCGCGCACAGCGGCGCCGCTTCGGCGTCCTGCTCGACGGCGACGAACCGGCGGGCGGCCGGTGGAACTTCGACACCGAGAACCGGGAGGCGCCGCCCCGGGGTGCGGACTCGCTGGACGTCGAGCCGCCCTACTGTCCCGACGAGGACGCCATCGACGCCGGGGTGCGCCGAGACCTTGACGGGATGAAGCTGCCCACGATCGGGGCGGACGGCCCGCGGCTGTTCCCGGTGACCCCGGCGGAGGCGGACGCCGCCCTGCGGCATTTCGTCGACCACCGTCTGGCCCTGTTCGGCCGCTACGAGGACGCCATGCTGGGTTCTGACTGGGCTATGGCGCATTCGCTGCTGTCGGTCCCGCTCAACCTCGGCGTGCTGCACCCGTTGGATGCGGTGTCCGCCGCCGAGCAGGCCTATCGCGACGGGTCGGCACCGCTGGCCGCGGTCGAGGGTTTCATCCGGCAGATCCTGGGCTGGCGCGAGTACATCTGGCACCTGTATTGGCATTTCGGGCCGCAGTATCTCGAGAGCAACTCTTTGGACGCGAACACGCCGCTGCCCGACTGGTGGACCGATCTGGACGCCGAGGCCGTGTCGGCGGAGTGCCTGCGGAGTGCCCTCGCCGGTGTGCGGGATCGCGGCTGGGCGCACCATATTCAGCGGCTCATGGTGCTCGGCAGCCATGCCCTGCAGCGCGGCTACCATCCGCGCGCGCTCAACGACTGGTTCGCCTCGGCCTTCGTCGACGGCTTTTCCTGGGTGATGCCGGCCAATGTGATCGGGATGAGCCAGCACGCCGACGGCGGCCGGATGGCCACCAAGCCTTACACCTCCGGCGGGGCCTACATCAACCGGATGAGCGATCACTGCCGGTCCTGCCGTTTCGACCCGAAGAAACGGCTCGGTCCGGATGCCTGCCCGTTCACGGCCGGCTACTGGGCGTTCGTCGATCGCCACCAGGATCTGCTGGCAGCGAACATGCGGACGGCGCGCGCGGTGTCTTCGCTGCGCCGCCTCGCCGACCGTGATGCGGTCCTCGAGCAGGAACGTCATCGGGAGACCTTCTGACCGGCCTTTCCAGCCGGTGTGAAACGCCGCCCCGCCCCCGCGGCGATAGCCACGGTGGGAGCCGCCCCCACGCGGGCTGCGCTATCGTCGAACGACGACCCCACAACGAGCAGGGAGGACCGGGGTGACACATCTCATCCGTCTGACCTGCGCGCTCACGGCGGGAGTGGCCGGTGCCGCGGTCTGCGTCGGGCTGAGCCTGGGGGCCGGCACCGGGGCCAGCAGCGCCGACCCCGGAAACAACAGCACCCTCAACGTCGTGGGTGAGCCCTACGCCCGCGCGGTGGCCATCCTGCGCGCCCAGGGTATGTCGACGACCTTCGGCGGGTCCTTCGGAAGCGACGTCCCCCAGGCGCAGTGCGTGGTGAGCAGCCAGAAGGCCCTGGGTACCACCGGCCGCATCCAGCTCATGCTCGACTGCACCGAGGACTCCCAGCCGGAACAGCCCACGGTGACCTCGGTGGCGAACACCCCCGGTCCCCAGAATCCCGATGCCGGCGGCCGGCCCACCCCGGGTGCGCCGGGCGTGGTCACCGTCATCCCCACCCCGGTCGGTTGATCCGGACGCGACGGTGATGGCGATGGTGAAGCGGGAGATCGACCCGGGCCCGGTGCAGATCCAGGCCCGCAAGGTCGCTTTCGACGTCAGCGGAATCCCCGCGCACTGGATTCCCGACCATCCGGTGACCTCGCACATGGTCAGCCTGCTCAACGTGATCCTGCCCGCCGCCGAGCGCTGGTTCGTCGCCACCTACACCGAGGCGCTTCCCCTGGTCAAAGACCAGCGTCTGGCCGAGGACATGCGCGGCTTCATCGGCCAGGAGGCCACACACGCCGACACCCACGAACGGGTGCTGCGCGACTTCATGGTCGAGCGCGGCCTCGACCCCGAGCCCGTGCTGCGCCGCGTGGATTACGTCTTCGACAGGGTGCTGTCCCCGACCCGCTCGACCCGGCCGGCCCGCCGGCTCAACAACCTCTGCGACCGGTTGTGGCTGATCGCGGCAATCGAGCACTACACCGCGGTGATGGGCGACTTCGCCCTCAACTGCGCCTGGGACGAGCACGGCGTGAACCCGACGATGGCCGACCTGTTCCGCTGGCACGGCAGCGAAGAGGTCGAGCACCGCTGCGTCGCTCACGATGTCGCCGTCTACTTCCAGAACAGCTACCTCGCCCGGATCCGCGCGATGGCGCTGACCGTGGGGATGATCTACACCTTCTTCGAGCGCGGGACGTGGTACCTCTGCCGCATCGACCCCGAACTGGACATCTCCTGGTGGCGGATGCAGCGGATGCGGGCCCGCGACTCAAAACTCCGGCTGCTGCCCAAGTATCGCGATCTGTTCGGCCGGACCACGCTGACCTACTTCCGACCCGGGTACTCGCCGCTGGAGGTGGGCTCCACCGCCCAGGCGGTGGCCTACCTGGCCAGCTCCCCGGCCGCCCGGGCCGCCCAGGTGTAGCCCCGGTGGCCAAGCCACCCGAGTTCCGCCCACCGCTGCTGCTTCGCGCCGCCGGCGCCACGCTCTCAGGCCTGTGGGCCGTCAGCGACAGCCTGCGGCGGCCAGCCGTCCCCGCCGAGCGCGACCGGACGCTGGCGCTGACCGTCGCCCGTCGCGAGATCGTGGCGCGCGATGAGAACGTCGTCGCGCTGACCCTCACCGGTTTACGCGGGCAGGCCCTGCCGCGCTGGCATCCCGGCGCACACCTCGACCTGCACCTGCCCAGCGGCCTGATCCGGCAGTACTCACTGTGCGGGGACCCGGCCGAGCGGGAGGCCTACCGCATCGCGGTCCGGCGAATCCCGGCCGGCGCGGGATCGGCCGGTGCGGGGTCAGCTGAAGTGCACGACGCGCTCCCGGTGGGCTCGACGGTGACCACCGGAGGGCCGCGTAACGCCTTCCCGCTGGTGATCCCCGGGTACGGATCCCCGGCACGGCGGCTCCGCTTCATCGCGGGTGGTATCGGCATCACCCCGATCCTGCCGATGCTGGCGATGGCGCATCGGCTGGGAGTGGACTGGTCGATGATCTACGTCGGCCGCAACGCCGACAGCATCCCGTTCCGCGACGAAGTGCAGCGTTTCGGGACTCGGGTGCGGATCCGCACCGACGACCTGAACGGTGTCCCGACCGCGGATGAGCTTCTTGGCGAATTCCATTCGGCCACTGCGGTTTACGTCTGCGGTCCGCCCCCTCTGCTTACGGCGGTCTGCGAGCGTCTGACCGGCCGGGATGACGTCGAGCTGCACTACGAGCGATTCGCCGCACCGCCGGTCGTCGACGGTGCGCAGTTCAGCGCGACCGCGGTCGTCTCCGGAGCCGACGTCGTCGTGGGCCCGGAGGAAACTCTGCTCGCCGCGCTGCGCCGGGCCGGCGTGAACCCGCCCTACTCCTGCCAGCAGGGGTTCTGCGGCACGTGCCGCGTCCGGGTGCTGGGTGGTTCCGTGCAGCACCGGGACACGCTGCTCACCGATGCCGAGCGGGTCGACCAGATGCTGCTCTGCGTGTCGCGGGCGGGGCCCGGCGGGCATCTCGAGCTTGAGATCTAGCCCCTCAGTCGCCGTCCCAGACGGCCAGCTGGTCGGAGACGTCGATGATCTTGGCCTGTTGTGAGGCTGGGCTGTCGATCTCCTCGGCGACGTAGGCGGCGACGAAGCGGCGGATCTCCGCGTCGACGCCGGCCACGATCCGCAGGATCTCGCCCCGCACCGACTTCGACGTCACGTGCACGGCGATGTCGGAGGGGCGGGGTTTGGCGACGTCGATGACCACGAGCAGGGGCTCGGCCGCCCGGGCGGTGGCCCGCAGCGCGATGTCACCGTCGACGGTGAATCGCTGCTTGTCCAGACGCAGATCGAGGAGCAACTCGATGACGAGCGGGATGCGAACGGCAAATGTGATGGTGTCCCCGAGGGTCCGGGTCACCTGCGGGTTCTGGACGCGCACCTTCGCGGTCACCCGGGCCAGGCCCCCCGGGCCCTGGGACATCGGGCCCATGGTGACTTCCCCGCCGGCAATCTCGGCAAACGCCGCCGCGACGCGTTCCTCAGTCACCGCAGTCTCGAAGAACCGGCGGCCGAACTCCTCGTAGGTGACGTAGGCGTGGGTGTGCATCGGCCACCACGATCTCACGCCGATCTCACGACCCGGGTGGACACCGGGGCGCGGAACGGTAACAAAATGCGCCCGGTCAGCTGCCCCTCACGGGCTTTCCAACAGCACGGTGACCGGGCCGTCATTGACCAGGTGAACCTGCATGTGCGCACCGAAGACACCGGTCTGCACGACCGCCCCGAGCGCGCGCAGCGCCTCGGCGAACGCGGTCACCAAGGGTTCGGCGACCGCGGCGGGCGCCGCGGCGTTCCACGACGGCCGGCGGCCCTTCGCGGTGTTGGCGTAGAGGGTGAACTGGCTCACCACGAGCAGCGGCGCGTTGATGTCGGCGGCGGACCGGTCGCCGTCGAGGATGCGGAGTTGCCACACCTTCTCGGCCATCCGCCCGGCGGCGGCGGCGTCATCACCGTGCGTGACACCCACCAGGGCGAGCAATCCCTGTCCGGGTGGCCGGATCTCGCCGACCACGGCGCCGTCGACAAGGACAGCCGCCGAGGTGACGCGCTGCAGCAGGACCCGCATGTCCTAGTTCCCGGGACCGCTCGTGAATTGCATAAAACCCATAAAATCATCTTGCCGCATCGCCCGGTCTATTTGTCGGAAAGCCGGAATTCAGAATTACAGAATTGTTGATTGACGATAGCGCGGCGGCAACAGAATAAGTGCTATCTGGATCCGTATTGCCGAAATGCGACCAACGAGGAAGATGATTTATATACCGGAAACCGGTGTTCAAACCGCTTTTTTCGCCTTTCGGCGATTCTCGATGCTGCAAATCGTTCGCCAGCTCTCATTCATGTGAGCGCAGTGAGCCCTGCCACATAATTCGAAGTAATCACACAATTGTCGTTACCGTTTTTCACATGTTTGCTCTTATGGCGTTGATGTCGCTGGTATCGCAAGTGTCCGGCACACCCTACGTGCCCGGCGGCGACACTCCGGCGGGAACCGACTGCTCGGGTCTGGCCTCCTGGGTGGCCAACGTGGCCTCCGGCAGGCCCGCCTTCGGCAACCGATTCCACACCGGGAACATCGAGTCGGCCCTATTGGCCCGGGGCTTCCACTATGGGACCGCCCCCAACTCCCTGGTGATCGGGTGGAACAGCGGCCACACGGCAGTCACCCTGCCCGATGGCACTCCGGTCTCCAGCGGCGAGGGCGGCGCGGGTGTGCGGGTCGGCGGCGGGGGGGCTTACCAGCCCCAGTTCAGCCACCACATGTACCTGCCGGTCGAGGCCCAGCCGATGGCCCCGGAGGGAGCGCCGCCGCCCGAGGGCGTGATACCGGCCGGCCCGGAGCCCGCGCCCGCGGTGCCCGACCCGGCTGCCCCCCAGGACGGGCCCGTCCCTGGCCCTGAACCGGCCGCAGCCGAACTGCCTGCCGACGCGCCTGTCGGGGCGCCTGCTCAATCGCCTCCCGAGGCGGCCGTCCCAGCCCCCGATCAGGCGCCTGAGCCGCTGCCGGTCGAGGTCGCCCACGCGGGCGCGGGAGCCGCGCCCGGGACCGAAGCCCCCGCCGCCGCGATCTGACGGACCCCGCTCGCCTGGATCGGCGGCTGGGAGGGTTAGATAGGGCATCGCAGCGCTGAACTCAGCGCTGGACGACGACTCCCCGAGATCGACCAGGAGCAGCCATGTCCATCATCGAAGTCGACGCGGTCGGCACCAGGTTCGAGGACGACGCCGCCGCCACCCAGCGGTACTTCGACAGCCCGCGCTTCGAGGGCATCACCCGCCTCTACACCGCCCGCCAGGTGGTCGAGCAGCGCGGCACGATCCCGGTCGACTACACCGTGGCCCGGGAGGCCGCGGCGGCGTTCTACGACCGTCTGCGGGAGCTGTTCGCCCAGCGCAAGTCCATCACCACCTTCGGGCCGTATTCCCCGGGCCAGGCGGTCACCATGAAGCGTTGCGGCATCGAGGGCATCTACCTCGGCGGCTGGGCGACGTCGGCCAAGGGCTCCACCACCGAGGACCCCGGACCGGACCTGGCCAGCTACCCGCTCAGCCAGGTGCCCGACGAGGCTGCCGGTCTCGTGCGCGCACTGCTGACCGCCGACCGAAACCAGCAGTACCTGCGTCTGCAGATGACCGACGCCCAGCGCGCCGCCACCCCGGCGGTGGATTACCGGCCGTTCATCATCGCCGACGCCGACACCGGCCATGGCGGGGATCCGCACGTGCGCAACCTCGTGCGGCGCTTCGTCGAGGCCGGGGTGCCCGGCTACCACATCGAGGACCAGCGGCCGGGCACCAAGAAATGCGGTCACCAGGGCGGCAAGGTTCTGGTGCCGTCCGATGAGCAGATCAAGCGGCTCAACACCGCCCGCTTCCAGCTCGACGTCATGGGCGTTCCGGGACTGATCGTGGCCCGCACCGACGCAGAGGCGGCCAACCTGATTGACGGCCGCGCCGACGAGCGCGACCAACCGTTCCTGCTGGGGGCGACCAACCTCGACATCCCGCCCTACAAGGCGTGCTTCCTGGCCATGCTGCGCCGTCTGCACGAGCGCGGGATCGCCGAACTCAACGGGCACCTGCTCTACGCGCTGCCGCAGGGCGAGTACGACGCCGCCGATACCTGGCTCGCCGACAAGGGCATCACCCGGGCGATCGACGAGGCGGCGACCGCCTGGACGGCCGACCGGCACCAGTCTCTCGACGACCTGTTCGACACGGTCGAGTCGGCCTTCGTCGACGCCTGGCAGTCCGACGCCGGGCTGGAGACCTACGGCAACGCCGTCGCCGAAGTCCTCCGGTTCAAGGAGTCCGAGGGCGAAGCCGTCGGGATGAAGCCCGCCGAATGGGTCGAGTTCGCCAAGACCGCCTCGCTGTACGCCGCGCGGCACAAGGCGGCTGAACTCGGCGTGGACGCCCCCTGGGACTGCGAGCGCGCCAAAACGCCGGAGGGCTACTACCAGGTTCGCGGCGGCATCCCCTACGCGATCGCCAAGTCTCTCGCGGCGGCGCCGTTCGCCGACCTGTTGTGGATGGAGACCAAGACCGCTGACCTCGCCGACGCCCGGGAGTTCGCCGAGGCGGTCCACGCGGTGTACCCGGACAAGATGCTGGCCTACAACCTCTCGCCCTCGTTCAACTGGGACACCACCGGCATGACCGACGAGCAGATGCGCGCCTTCCCCGAGGAACTGGGCCGGATGGGCTTCGTCTTCAACTTCATGACCTACGGCGGTCACCAGATCGACGGCGTGGCCGCCGAGGAGTTCGCCACCGCGCTGCGCCAGGACGGCATGCTGGCGCTGGCCCGGTTGCAGCGCAAGATGCGTCTGCTCGAGTCGCCCTACCGGACCCCGCAGACGCTGGTGGGCGGACCTCGCAGCGACGCCGCATTGGCGGCCTCCTCGGGGCGCACCGCGACCACCAAAGCGATGGGCAAGGGCTCGACTCAGGTTCAGCACCTCGTCCAGACCGAGGTCCCCAAGAAGCTCCTGGAGGACTGGCTGGCGCTGTGGAGTGAGCACTACAAGCTCGGTGAGCGGCTGCGGGCGCAGCTTCGGCCGCGCCGGGCCGGCTCCGATGTGCTGGAGCTGGCCATCTTCGGGGACAAGGACGGCGAGAAGCTGGCCGACGTCGTCTTCGACCCGATCAAGGACCGCCACGGTCGCAGCATCCTGACCGTCCGCGACCAGAACACCTACGCGGCCAAGATGCGCCAGAAGCGGCTCATGACGCTCATCCACCTGTGGCTGGTGCACCGGTTCAAGGCCGACGCGGTCTACTACGTCACTCCGACCGAGGACAACAAGTACCAGACCGAGAAGATGAAGGCCCACGGCATCTTCTCGACCGTCAACAAGGATGTCGGCGAGATCATCGTCGCTGACGTCAATCAAGCGCGGATCGACGAGTTGCTCGGCTCCGACCGCAAGGCGCTGCAGAAGCTGATCCGCAAGGAGGACTAGAGCGTCAGAGTCGGGGCGCCGGCTCAGAACTGGCTCAGAACTGGCTCAGAACTCCGAACCGGCTCAGAAGTTGTGGCAGCCGTTGACAGCTCTGCCGATCGGGCCACCGGAGGCGTTGAGGACGTCATCGCTGATGTCCGTCAGCTGGTTTTTGCCGAGGGCGTCCTCCAGCGTGTTCGCGAACTGATCCCGCTGGCCCGGAGGGGCGGCCAGGACCGCGTCAAGCGCCACCCGCAACTTTTGCTCCGTTTGTGGATCGCTACTGATCTGGCCCCAGATCAGGGGGGCGTTCTGCTGCAGCGATGCCATCACCTGTTGCTCCGAGCACGTCGTGGTGTTGAGCGTGTCAGCAGAGGCCGGTCCTGCGACCGCGATCGCGAGAACTGCGAGGAATGCTGCCGTCCCCAGTAGCCGACCACGGCCTGTTTTCGGTACGCCCATGCGGGGGAACTTAGCAAGGGTTGGGATCAGGGATCAACTGGGCCGCCGGCGGGGCGCTTCTCGCTCCTCATCTGCTAGCGGACTATGACGGTGCCTGGCTCGCGAGGTGACCCGAGGGCTTCCCGGTGCGAGGGCGGACGTCGCCCCCCCTCGTCGGTGATGGCGTAGCGGTCGGCGAGTTCGGCGCCGATCAGGGTGTGACCGCTCAGGTCGGGCAGATCCGGGTCGCGGTAGAGCGCGTCGATGAGCCGTCCGGTGAATTCCGGAGTCTCCGCGTGATCGGCGAACGCCGCGAGAGCCTCGGCATTGTCGCCGAATGCCTGCCGCAGGCGCTCGGTCAGCAGCACGCCCATCCAGATCGAGACTGTCGACACGGTGGTGCCGGCGAAATCGACGGCCATGTCCGCGGCCATCTTGTCCACCCCCGCTTTCTGCGCGCCGTAGGCCGGGCCGTGCATGTAGCAGACCGATCCCGGCGACGAGGTGAACGCGATCAGGCCGCGGTCGGCCCGCACCAGCAGCGGGGCGGCGTGCCAGGACGCCACGTACGCCGAGCGCAGTCCGACGTCGAGAACATCTGCCAGGCTCAGCGGCTTATCCCAGAACGGGGCCGGGTCGACCAGTCGGTCGCTGATCGTGGCGGCATTGTTCACCAGCAGGTGCAGCGCGGGATTCTCCTCGGCCACCCGCTCGAACAGTGCCGCGACCGACGCGTCATCGGCGTGGTCCACCCGCACCGCGATGCCCTCACCGCCGGCCGAGGTGACCTCGTGTGCGGCCGCGTCTACGCTGGCCGGTCCGGCGCCGGCGGTGCGGCCGGTCAGATACACCCGCCAGCCCGCCCGGCCCAGGGCCACGGCGATGCCGCGCCCGGCTCCCCGGCTCGCCCCGGTCACCACCGCCACCGGATGTCCGGACGTCATGTTGCTCCTCCTGGGACTCGGGAACCCTGTGTCCGCCTGCGCGCTCGACGGTAGTCCGTGGGTGTCGGTGGCCCGCCCTAGCATCCGCCGTGTGACCGGAGAGATCCAACGATGGACGCGCCCGCGGGTGTTCGCGGCGGCCGCGGGCAGCTTCGGGGTCGGTCTGACCGGGGCGGTGCTGCTCTATTACGGCGGCTCCTCCAGCGGCCCGCTGCTGGCCCTCCTCGTCGGGGCGGGACTGGTCCTCGGTGCGTACGCCGCCTATCCGCGGGTCCGCTCCGATCGCACCAGGCCCCCGCAGAGCACCGATCCCCCGCCGGTGCGACCCGTTGCCCGGCCCAGTCGGGCCGCGCCCGTCGCCCGTCCGCCTGCGCAGCCGCCGCAACCGCGGATCACTCCCCCCGGCCCCGACCTCGTGGTGGCGACCGTCGTCCACACCGACGCCGAACTCAGCGCCATGCTGGAAGACCGGCCGCCCTGCTGGCGGTATGCGGCTTTCGTCTCGGTGCTGGTTCAGCGCCGCGATGCCGTGCGATCGAGACTCCTGGACGCAATGACCGGATTCGCAACCCCTAGCGGCGAAAAGGTGCACAGCGGGTTTCAGGCCGGTTTGTTCTTCACCGAACGGCTGGAGGACCTCTCACAGTTCGTCAACCAGATCGACGACTTCATGCTCAGCGCGGCGTTCCGGGGTGTTTTCGGGGGCATGTTCGACGAGGCCTCGGCTGATGCCGCGGGCATCGTGCACGCCGCCAACCGCCTCATGGACTACCACGACGGGCTGCTGAGTCTGTCCGAGCGCTGCCGCGGCGTCGCTGTGCCCGCCGAGTGCCGAGAACTGCACCGCGACTTCGGTCTGCTGACCGCCCTTCCGCTGGAGGGCTTCGAGCGCTTCATCGACGACTTCACCGACCGGGTGGCTGAGATGGGCGACGTGGCCCGGTTCGCGACCGGAAACGTCCAACTCGATCCGGTCGAACTCGGGGTCACCGACGACGGCGACCTGCCGGAGAAAGTGTCGAAACAGCTGGAGGCTCTGCGGAACAGCCGCTAGCAGCGGCCGAGAAGCTCGGAGAGGGCTGCTTTCTCCTTGGCTGACAACCACAATCCGTAGGCGGTCTTGACATCGACCTGACGGGCCGCGAACTCGCAGCGGAACGCCACATTGGGCGGCACCCATGAGGCGGCGTCGCGAAACGCCTTGTCGAAGTTCGCCTGCGGACTGACGGCGAGCAGGTTGCGCGGGTCGTTGGCGAAGTCGAGGCGGCGCTGGGGATCCCAGGCCCGGGCACCCTTGTACCAGGCGTCGGCGAGGGAGACCACGTGGTCGATCTCCACGCTGTTGGAGGTCTGCGGTCCCCGAACGAAGGCGATGCTCGCTCCGGTGTAGGGATCGGCCAGCATGCCGCTCTGTGCGAAGCAGGTCATCGGCCGCACCACCAGGTCGGTCAGATCCCGGCGCAGGATGTCGTCGCGGGTGTTGCACCCGTTGCGGCCGAACTCGACGTCGACGTCATCGCTCCACGCTTCGCCGAACTCCGACCGGCGGAAGTCGGAGGTGCGGTCCCAGCCGCGGACCGGTAACTGCGCGAGCTGCGCGCGGGCCAGGTCGAAACGCGGGTTGCCCGGCGGTGCTGTCGTCGCAGGGGCGGATGTTGGTTCGGCCCGCCAGGTCGGCGACGGCCCGGCCGCGTGATCCTGGCGCTGCTGCCAGGTCAGCAGGCCAGCCACGGTGGCCAGGGTCGCGACCGCCAGCACGCCGGCCAGGGCCCGGCGGCGGCCAGACCTCATGCGTGCGGTCATGTCACGGTTCTAGCACCTCGTGAGATCAGCACCCGGATCAGTCGCAGCGCTGGAACAGCCGGGCGGGCCGGCCGCGGCCATCCTGGCTGACCGGTCCCCCCGGCACCGGCCTGAGTCGTTCGCGCATGCGGCGGCGGAAGGTGTCGAGCCGGTCCGGGCCGATCGCCTCGCCGGCGACCGCCTCGTGAACCTGGCGCAACTGGCGAAGGGTGAACGCCTCCCCGAGGAGGTGGTCGGGGTCGGGGCTGTCCGCATACCGGGCGCGCAGGTCAGCGACGGCCAGACCGATGATGTCCTCGTGGTCATAGGCGAGCCGGCCGGGGCTGGCGGCCGGCACCAGCCGAGTCGAATCGGGAAACCGGTCCGCGAGCCGCTCGACGGACACGGTGGCGACATGTCCTACCGACAGCACCCAGCCGCGGTTGTCGCGGCCGGGTCGGTCGAACACGTGGAGCTGCCGGGGCTCGAGGCCGCGCACATTGGCCTTGGCGCGCAGCGACCGGCGCACGGCGCGGGCCAGGGTCTCCCCCGCGTGCAGAAAGGTTCCGGGCAGCGCCCAGCCCGGGCCCTTCGGGCGGCGCACCTGCAGCACCAGTAAGCCGCGGGCCGCGTCGAAGGTAAGCACCGCGGTGTCCACCGCGACCGAGGGTCGCTCGTAGTCGGCCAGCGTCTTGCCGTGGCTGTCGCGGTGGGTCGGTGTCACTGTCGGCCTCCTGCTGTAGTATCTATTTATAGCAGAACTGAGTTAAATATCATCACCCGAGGGGGACTCATGACAGCACGCCAGGATCGTATCGAGGGAACAGTTCTGGGTACCGCGGCCGGCGACGCGCTGGGGGCGCCCTACGAGTTCGGTCCGCCACTGCCGCCGCAGCAGCAGGTGCCCATGAAGTCCGGTGGGCCGTGGGCGCTCGGAGAGTGGACCGACGACACCGCGATGATGGTCGTGATCGCCGAGGTGGCCGCCGAGGGCCTCGACCTGCGCGACGACGCGGCCCAGGATCGCATCGTGCGGCGCTGGCATGACTGGTCGCTGCATTCCAAGGACGTCGGCCTCCAGACCCGATCGGTGCTCTCTCGCGCGGCGCAGGGCGGGCCGATCACCGCGGCGCGGGCCCGCGCGGAGTCCGCTCTCCTGCACACGCGGACCGGGCGCACCGCCGGCAACGGTTCGCTGATGCGCACGGCGGCCGTGGCGCTGGCCTACCTCGACGACGAGGAGGCCATGGTGCAGGCCGCCCGGGCGCTCAGCGACCTCACCCACCACGATCCGCTGGCCGGGGATGCCTGTGTGCTGTGGTGCAGCGCCATCCGCCACGCGGTGCACACCGGTGAGATCGACGCCCGCATCGGGCTGCCCAACCTGGCCGCCGATCGCCGCGACCTGTGGCACGGGTATCTCACCGAAGCGGAATCCTTGAAGCCCTGGGACTTCGCCAACAACGGTTTCGTCGTGCAGGCCCTGCAGGGTGCCTGGTCGGCCATTCGTGGCACAGCGGTGCCGGACGACGATGTGACCGCAGGACAGTTCCGCGCTGACCACCTGCGGCTGGCCCTGGAGAACGCGGTACGGGGCGGACGTGACACCGATACCGTGGCCGCGATCGCCGGCGGGCTGCTCGGCGCCGCCTACGGCGCCTCCGCGATACCGCTCGAGTGGCGCGAGCACCTGCACGGCTGGCCGGGCATCCGGGCGCACCACC
This sequence comes from Mycobacterium sp., assembly GCA_018882965.1. Classification (GTDB taxonomy): domain Bacteria; phylum Actinomycetota; class Actinomycetes; order Mycobacteriales; family Mycobacteriaceae; genus Mycobacterium. The sequence goes on from VEQY01000001.1 coordinate 138,401, forward strand.
TGGTGAATCTGGCGTCGTTGATCGACCGCAACGGCGCGCCCGACCCGGTCGATCTGTCCTACCCGGACCCGGCGACCGCGACGATCGCACGTCACCCCCACGACGATCGGGTGATCCTGGGTGGCATCGCCGTGCTGCGCGAACTTCCCGACGAGGTCGATGCCGTGGTGTCGCTGTGCCGGCTGGCTAAAGATGACCTCCGCACCGACATGGCCCACATCGAGGTCCGGCTCATCGACTCCGCGCTCGCCGACGAGAACCCGCACCTCGACTTCGTGCTGCTGGAGACCGTGCGCGCCATCGAACGGCTGCGCACGCAGGGCCGCACCGTGCTGGTGCACTGTGTGGCGGCCTACAGCCGCACGCCCACGATCGCCGCGCTGTACGGGTCGCGGGTGAGCGGAGTCACCACCGCCGAGGCCCTGGCCGACGTGCAGTCCGTACTGCCGCGGTCGTGCCCGAACGCGGCCTTCCGAAACGCTCTCGCCCGGCTGGGAACCGTGGGCGCGGGCACCCGCTGAGTCGAGCAACCGCTGGATCGAGCAACCGCTGGATCGAGCAACCGAAACGGCGATGCGCGGCCCTGTCGCGTTGCTAGGTTTCCCGGGGGGTCGAGAGGGATGGGGGCGTGAGAACTAAAAGGGTGAGAAAGGGTCTAGTGAAGTGATCAAACGCAGTCCGTTGCTCGGCGAGTGCTCCGCTGAGTTCTTCGGCACGATGCTGCTCATCCTGTTCGGCTGCGGGGTCGTCGCCCAGGTCGTCACGGGAGGCTTTCCGACCACCACCGGGGCGACCGGCGACTACAACTCCATCGCCTGGGGCTGGGGTCTGGGCGTGACCATGGCGATCTACGTCGCGGGCAGGCTCAGCGGCGCGCACCTCAACCCGGCGGTGACGGTGGCCCTGGCGGCGTTCAAGGGCTTCCCGAAAACCCGGGTGCTGCCCTACATCGGGGCGCAGTTCGCAGGCGCCTTCGTCGCCGCACTGGTGGTCAGGTTCGTCTACAGCGACGCGATCAACCGGGTCGACCCGAACCACACCAAGGCAACCCAGGGCATCTTCTCCACCTCGCCGGACATCGGGGTGACCCTGACCACCGCGTTCTTCGACCAGGTGGTCGGAACGGCGATCCTGGTCGCGGTGATCTTCGCGCTGACCAGCGCGGTCAACAACCCCCCGCTGGCCAACATCGGCCCGCTGATCATCGGCCTGCTGGTGGTGGGCATCGGACTGGGCTGGGGGGCCAACGCCGGCTATGCGATCAACCCGGCCCGCGATTTCGCCCCGCGGCTGGCATCCTGGCTCACCGGCTACCACGACGCCTGGTTCTCGGCCAACGGCCCCGAACTGTACTTCTGGGTTCCGATCGTCGCGCCGCTGATCGGGGGCCTGATCGGCGGGGCCCTCTTCGTGTTCTGCATCGAGAAGTTCCTGCCCGCGGCGGTTGCCGAGCCCGCGGAGATCGGCGTCGTGGAGCCCACGCCGCTGAAGTGAGTGACCGCGCCGGACTTGTCGGTACCGGCTCGTAACGTCGGTGTTATGGCGCTGATGTCTGGCGCGACCTTTGCGGGGTACCGGATCATCCGGCTGCTGGGGTCGGGGGGAATGGGTGAGGTCTATCTGGCCGAACACCCCAGATTGCCGCGCTGCGACGCGCTGAAGATCCTGCCCGCTACGATCTCCGCCGACCCGGAGTTCCGCGAGCGCTTCCATCGCGAGGCGGATCTGGCCGCGAGCCTGTTTCACCCCCATATCGTCGGCGTCCACGACCGGGGCGAGGCCGAAGGTCAGCTCTGGATCGCCATGGACTTCGTCGACGGGCCCGACGCCGGCCGGCTGATCCGGGAGCGCTATCCGGCGGGTATGCCGCGCGAGGAGGCGATGGAGATCGTGGCGGCGATCGCCTCGGCCCTGGACTACGCCCACGGGCAGGGACTGCTGCACCGCGACGTCAAGCCCGCGAACATTCTGCTCACCTCCGGACGGCAGCGGAGGATCATGCTGGCCGACTTCGGGATCGCGCGCGCGGTCAATGAAACCCACGGCGTCACGGGCACCGGCATGGCCGTCGGGACGGTCGACTACGCCGCACCCGAGCAGCTGATGGATGCCACGGTGGACGGCCGAACCGACGAATACGCCCTGGCTGCGACGGCCTTCCATCTGCTGACCGGGGTGCCGCCCTATCGGCACTCCAGCCCCGCGGTCACGATAAGCCGCCATCTCAGTGGTCAACCGGCCTCGATCGGAGCCATCCGACCGGATCTGGCTGTGCTCGATGACCCGATGCGGGTGGCCCTGTCCACCGAGCCTGACGGGCGCTACCCGAACTGCGAGAGCTTCGCGATGGCGCTTGCCGGCACCGGTGGCGCCGCGGCTCCGACGACCGGGGGCCCGACGCTCGCCGCGCCGCGCAGAACACCCGCCTGCGAGCCGGCGGTCGCGACGTCCCGGGGCCGGCGACCGCCGGGCCCGGGCCTGCTCGTCGGATGTGCGGCGGCCGGATTGCTGGTCGGCGCCGGTCTGCTCGGGGGGCTGAACACCGCGGTGGATACGCTCGCCGGCCCGCCGGCCACATCGACGAGCATCACGACGAGCATCACGACAAGCGTGTCGACGAGTGTGTCGACGAGCGTGCCGCCGCCCTCGACCACGACCGTGGTCGCCCCGCCGCAGACCACCACCCTGACCGAGACGGTGATCTCCGCCCCGCCCAGTCCCAGCGCGACGAGCGGCACCCGGACGCCCGCGACCGCGCCGGCGGCGAACGCCCGCTCCGCACAATCCTCCCAGGGTCTGGACCCGGCGATCATCCCGCTGTTCGGATGGGAGCACTGCGTGCACTACTACGACGCCGCCCGCTGCTTCGACGCCGCGCGGGAGGCTGCCGGAGCCCCGCCCGGCTCGCCGCCGCCGCTGACCCCGGCCGGTACCTGGGCGGCCCCGTCGTGGATGCGGTACGGGGAATACCGGGCCGCCGTCAGCTCCGGGGGGAGTTGTCTGTGGAGCGGCTACGACGCGCGAGGACGGCTGGTGGACTCCGGGGTGTTCCGGGGTTCCGGCCCGCGACCGACCGCGCTGGTGGCCCCGCCGATGACGACGTTCCAGACTGCCGGCTGCACCCCGTGGTTCCTGGTCGCGCCGCTGGGTGAAGTGCGCTGACCGCAGCCGTCACCGATCGGCAGAGGGCGGACCGCCCTGTGCGCTTCCCGCACCGGCAGGCAGAATGTCCGGCATGAGCGCCTCCCGAGTCACCATCACCTCTCTCACCGACGGACCCCTGGAGGTCGCGGGTGAGGTCGAGATCCTCGCTGCCGACGGCACGCTGGTCAAGGAGGCCAGTAAGTGCTTCCTGTGCCGCTGCGGGCACTCGGCCAAGAAACCCTTCTGTGACGGATCCCACAAGCGCGAGGGCTTCACCGCCCCCTGAACCGTTCACCCCGGGAGAAACACCGGCCCGCGCCGCCGTCGAGTCCGTTCGCGGCGGTGTCACCGGTTTAAGCTGTAGGTCGGCCGACAAAAGCACAACGATGGGGGCTTTGATGTTCCGACCGCTCGTTCTGGTCGCCGGCGCGACGGCGATCGTCGCCATGACGGCGCTGACCTCCGGGTGTGGAACGAGCAAGGAGACCCCGACCACCACACCGGCCACGCCGACGACGACCACCACCACACCGGCGGCGACCACTCCGGCCGTGCCCGTGCCCACCGAGAAAGCGGTCGGACCCGGCGACACCAACTCGTTCTCACCGACGGTTGACCCCGTGCAGCCTGGATCGGTGTGCAAACAGATCGTCAACGGCGTGTGCATGCGCTGACCCTTCGAATGGCTGGGCGGTGGAACATGACAGGTAAGCAGGCTGTATTTCCGGCGGGAATCGCCGTCGTCGTGATCACCGCGGCGCTGGGCGTCGCACCGGCCGCATCCGCGGCACCCACCGACCCCAGCTGGAACGGCTGGTATCGGATCACCTTCCACACCGACCAGAAAACCGGCACCAGCACGGCCGCGCAGCAGAGCGAGACCCCCTACACCGCCTGGTACGAATTCAGCACCGACTGTTCGTCGGGCACCTGCGTGGCGACCGCGACCGATGGCCCCACTCCGAAGGACAACGTGCCGAAGGCGACGTCCTTCGAATGGACCGGCTCGCAGTGGTCGCGGTCGAACTCGTGGAGGTGGGACTGCCAACTCGGCGACGGCACGGTGACTTTCGACCCGGCCAAGTCGGTGACCACCTACGCGCCGCAGGCTGACGGGTCACTGACGGGCACGTTCGCCACCAATATCGGCAGTGGGGCCTGCGAGGGCACGGTGTACATTCCGCTGACCGCCGCCCCCGCCACCCCCGGCTCCTAGCCGGATCCGCTCCGGTCAAGCCGGCTCAACGCGGTCCGCAGGCCCGGGTCCAGTTCGCCGGGATTGAGCGCGGCGAACGCCAGCAGCTCGTCGATCATCGCCGGTGTCCAGAACGACTGCAGGTGCGCGGCGACCTTCGCTGCGGCCCGCTCGGGCGGCAGCGCGGCATTGTTGCGGGCGATCTGCTCGCCCATCCGGATCAGGTTCTCGATCTGCACGACTACCGGCTGTCGCCGGCCCCGACGGTTGCCGTCTCCCGCGTCTCGCCGGGACCGGCCAGCCGCGGGGTCACCTCCACGGCGGTCACCTTGTACTCCGGACAATTGGTGGCCCAGTCGGAGTACTCGGTGGTGACCACGTTCGCACCGCTGTCGGGGTGGTGGAAGGTGGTGTAGACGACGCCGGGCGGGACGCGGTCGGAGATGTGGGCGCGCAGCACCGTCGACCCGACCCGGCTGGCCAGCGTCACCCACGAGCCGTCGGTGATGCCTCGGGTCTCCGCGTCGGACTCGTGGATGTCGAGGACGTCTTCGGTGTGCCAGGCCAGATTGGGGGTGCGGCGGGTCTGCGCGCCGACGTTGTACTGGCTGAGGATCCGGCCGGTGGTCAGCAGCAGCGGGTAGCGCCGGGTGCTGCGCTCATCAGTCGGCACATAGGGCGTCACCTGGAAGGCGCCCTGGCCGCGGACGAAGGACCCGACGTGCATCACCGGAGTGCCCAGCGGCTGTTCGGCGTTGCAGGGCCACTGCACGCTGCCGACCTCGTCGAGCAGTTCGAAGGAGACTCCGGCGAACGTCGGTGTCAGGGCGGCGATCTCGGCCATGATCTCCGCGGCCGCGTTGTAGTGCATCGGGTAGCCCAGCGCGGTGCTCAGCTCGCAGGCGACCTCCCACTCCTGGCGGCCGGTCCGGGTCTTGCACACCGGACGGACCCGGTTGATGCGGCGTTCGGCGTTGGTGAACGTGCCGTCCTTCTCGAGGAACGACGTGCCGGGCAGGAAGACGTGGGCGTAGCGCGCGGTCTCGTTGAGGAACAGGTCCTGGACGATCACCAGTTCCATCGACTCCAGGGCACGCTCGACGTGGTGGGTGTTGGGGTCGGACTGGGCGACGTCCTCACCCTGGACGAACAGAGCCTTGAACTGCCCGCTGATCGCGGCGTCGAACATGTTGGGTATCCGCATTCCCGGTTCGGGCCGCAGCGCCGCGCCCCACAGGGTCTCGAACTGCTCGCGCACGACGGTGTCGGAGACGTGGCGGTAGCCGGAGAACTCGTGCGGGAACGAGCCCATGTCGCAGGAGCCCTGCACGTTGTTCTGACCGCGCAGCGGGTTGACCCCGACACCCTCACGCCCGATGTTGCCGGTGACCATGGCCAGGTTGGCCATCGCCATCACCATGGTGGACCCCTGGCTGTGCTCGGTGACGCCCAGCCCGTAGTAGATGGCGGAGTTCGGTCCGGCGGCGTAGAGGCGCGCGGCCGCCCGGATCTCCTCGGCCGGCACACCGGAGACCTGTTCGACGGTCTCCGGGCTGTTCTCCGGCAGGCGGATGAACTGCTCCCATTCGCGATACAGCGTGGGATCGCAGCGCTGCGCGGCGAAGTCGGCGTCGCCCAGGCCCTCCTGCACGATCACGTGCGCCATCGCGTTGACCACCGCGACGTTGGTGCCGGGCTGTAACTGAAGGTGGTGGTCGGCGGTGATGTGCGGCGAGCGCACGAGGTCGATCCGCCGGGGATCGACGACGATCAGCCGGGCTCCGCGGCGCAGCCGTCTCTTCATCCGCGAGGCGAACACCGGATGCGCGTCGGTCGGGTTGGCGCCGATCACCACGATCACGTCCGCCTTGGCCACCGACTTGAAATCCTGGGTGCCCGCGGAGGTGCCGAAGGTCTGCTTGAGCCCGTAGCCGGTCGGCGAATGGCACACCCGTGCGCAGGTGTCGACGTTGTTGTTACCGAACACCGCACGCACCATCTTCTGCACGACGAAGACCTCTTCGTTGGTGCAGCGCGAGGAGGTGATGCCGCCGATGCTGTCCACGCCGTGACGGGCCTGGATGTCGCGCAGCCGGTGCGCGGCGAAGCCGATGGCCTCCTCCCAGGACACCTCCCGCCACGGATCGGCGATCGACTCGCGGACCAGTGGGTGCAGCACCCGGTCGGGGTGGGTGGCGTAGCCCCAGGCGAAGCGGCCCTTGACGCAGGAGTGCCCCTCGTTGGCACCGCCGTTCTTGGCGGGCACCATGCGCACCACCTGGTCGCCGCGCAACTCGGCGTTGAACGAGCAGCCGACCCCGCAGTAGGCGCAGGTCGTCAGTACGGTGCGGGTCGGCACACCCAACTCGATGACCGTCTTCTCCGACAGCGTGGCCGTCGGGCACGCCTGCACGCACGCGCCGCACGAGACGCACTCGCTGTCGG
>VEQY01000108.1 GCA_018882965.1 Mycobacterium sp.
TCGGAGAGCCGTCGGGTGTCGGCCAGGGCCCGGCGCACCGCCGCGGTGGGCATCTCCACCGCGTGGACGGGGGTGGGGCCGTCTGAGCCGCGGGACTCGTACACCACCGCCGAGAGCACCGCCGCCAGCTCGGCGGGCTGCAGGCCCTTCCAGGCCCCGGTCCGCAGGCACTCGGCCACCAGCAGATCGCTCTCGCTGTAGATGCGGGCCAGCAGCCGCCCGTCGTCGGTCACCCGGGGTGCCCCGCCGCCGGAATCGATGTAGCCTCGCTCGGTCAGCAGCCCGACGATGCGATCGAAGGTTCGGGCCAGCGAATTGGTGGCACCGCGGATCTTCTGCGCCAGCTGCTCGTTGTCGCGTTCGATCCGCAGATACCGTTCGGCGATCCGGGCGGCCGATTCCCGGTCGGACAACCCGTGGGCGGGGTGGTGGCGCAGTTTCGCCCGTAGCGCCGCCAACTCCGGGTCCACGTCGGGAGTCGCGGCGGTGGCCCCGCGCCGGCCGCGACGCGGCGCGGTGTCCAGCCCGGCCGCCGCCGACAGCAGCGCCGAGGCGAGGTCGCGGCGCGTCTTGGGCTGGCGGTGTTCCACCCGCTTGGGCAGGGTCATCGAGCCCAGCGGTGCTGTTGCTCCCGAGTAGTCGGCGGAGGAAATCCTTCCGGCCCAGCGGTTTTCGGTAAGCACCAGCGGACGCGGATCGTCGATGTCGCGGGCGGCCTCCAGCACGACGGCCAGCCCGCCGCGGCGGCCGTGCGTGATGGTGATGATGTCGCCGCGGCGCAACGCGGCCAGCGCGTCGGTCGCGGCCTGCCGGCGCTGCAGCCGCGAGGCGCGGGACTGGGTGCGCTCGCGCTCACCGATCTCGGCGCGCAGCCGGGCGTAGCCGAGGATCGGCGGCTCGGCGCCGTCGGCGCGGCTGGTCCAGCCCAACTCGGCGGCGGCCTCGTCGAGCATCTTCTCGCCGCGCTGGACGCCGCGCACCAGCCCGACCACCGACCGGTCGGCCTGGTACTGGGCGAACGAACGCTCCAGCAGCCGGTGGGCCTGCTCGGGACCCATCTGGCCGACGAGGTTGATGGTCATGTTGTAGGACGGCGCGAACGAACTCTTCAGCGGGAAGGTCCGGGTGGAGGCCAGACCGGCGATCTCGGCAGGCTCGGCGGTGGGCTCCCCGGGATGCCAGATCACCACCGCGTGACCCTCCACGTCGATCCCGCGACGCCCGGCCCGCCCGGTCAGTTGGGTGTACTCCCCCGGTGTGAGCGGCAGGTGCTGTTCGCCGTTGAACTTCACCAGTTTCTCCAGCACCACCGTGCGGGCGGGCATGTTGATGCCCAGCGCCAGCGTCTCGGTGGCGAACACCGCCTTGACCAGCCCGGCGGCGAACAACTCCTCGACGGTGTGCCGGAAGACCGGCAGCATCCCGGCGTGGTGGGCGGCCAGGCCGCGCAGAAGTCCCTCCCGCCAGTCGTAGTAGTCGAGCACGGCGAGGTCGGCGTCGGCCAACTCACCGCAACGCCGGTCGATCACCTCCGCGATGCGGTCGCGGTCCTCCTCGGTGGTCAGGCGCAACGCGCCGCGCAGGCACTGCTTGACCGCGGCGTCGCAGCCGGCCCGCGAGAAGATGAAGGTGATCGCCGGAAGCAGGCCCTCGTGGTCGAGGGTGGTGATCACATCGGGCCGCGACGGGGGCCGGTAAGCCCCGGAATATCCGGGCCGCCCGCCGCGCCGACGGGGCTGCCAGTCGGCGAGCCGGTCGGCCTCGCGGCGGTAGCTGATCTGGCGCAGCAACTCGGAGTCGACCACGACCGGATTGCCCTCGCCCGCCCGGTAATCGAAGAGGTCGAACAGCCGCTTGCCGACCAGCACGTGCTGCCACAGCGGCACCGGTCGGTGTTCATCGACCACCACCGTGGTGTCGCCACGGACGGTCTTGATCCAGCCCCCGAACTCCTCGGCATTGCTGACGGTTGCCGACAGGCTGACCAGGCGCACCTCCTCGGGCAGGTGCAGGATGACCTCCTCCCACACCGCGCCACGCATCCGGTCGGCGAGGAAGTGGACTTCGTCCATCACGACGTAGGACAGCGTCCGCAGGGTTTCCGACCCGGCGTAAAGCATGTTGCGCAGCACCTCGGTGGTCATCACCACGACGGGAGCGTCACCGTTGATGGACTGGTCGCCGGTGAGCAGACCGATGCGCTGGGCGCCGTAGCGTCGCACCAGATCGGAATGCTTCTGATTGCTCAGAGCCTTGATCGGGGTGGTGTAGAAGCACTTCTGCCCGGCTTGCAGCGCCAGGTGCACGGCGAATTCCCCGACGACCGTCTTGCCCGCACCGGTGGGGGCGCACACCAGCACGCCGTGACCGCTCTCCAGCGCCTCACACGCCTGCTCCTGAAACGGGTCGAGCCGAAACGAGAGCTGGCCGGCGAAACGGGCCAATTCCGAGGGTTCAGGCGTTGTCATGCTCGGTGGTTCGCGTCGGCGCGGGCACCGGGGTGGGCGGCTCGATGGGCGCCACCTCGTCGTCGGGCACCGCACCGGCAACCGCGCGCTTGGCCTTGCGCCGATCGTGCAGCCGGGCGATCTGAATGGCGAACTCCAACAGCACCGTCAGCGCGAGACCCAGCGCCAGCATGGAGAACGGGTCTGACCCCGGGGTCGCGACCGCGGCGAAGGCGAACACCGCGAAGATCAGGCCGCGGCGCCATTCCTTGAGCTTGGCGTAGGTGAGCACGCCCGCCAGGTTGAGCATGACGATCAGCAGCGGGAACTCGAAACCGACGCCGAAGACGAGCAACAGGTTGACCAGGAACCCGAAGTAACGGTCACCGGACAGGGCGGTCACCTGGACGTCGCTGCCGACGGTCAGCAGAAACCCGAGCGCCTTGGACAGCACCACGTAGGCCAGCACCGCTCCGCCGATGAACAGCACCGCCGCCGAGACGACGAAGGCCATCGCGAACCGGCGTTCGTTGCGGTACAGGCCCGGGGTGATGAACGCCCACAACTGGTGCAGCCAGACCGGGCAGGCCAGCACGATCCCTGCGGTCAGCGCGACCTTGAGACGCAGCATGAACTGGTCGAAGGGTGCAGTCGCGAGCAACCGGCAGCCGCCGTCAGGGGTGAGCTCGGCGCGCGCGGAGGACGGCAGCGAGCAGTAGGGCCCGCGCAGCCACTCACCGAGGCTGTCCACGCCGAGGATGCCGTGGCTGTACCAGATGAAACCCACCACCGTGGTCAGGGTGACCGCGCCCAGTGAAATCAGCAGGCGGGTGCGCAGCTCGCGGATGTGCTCGACGAGTGACATCGTGCCGTCGGGGTTGGTGCGGCTGCGCCGCTGTCGCGGGTCGAGGCGCGAGAGGAACTTCGGGGTGCGCACGGCGATTGCCTAACGGCGCCGGGGCGCCGGATATGCCTGCCGGTTCAGGCCGGCCGAGCGTCGGTCGGGTTGTGGCCGGGCGGGTCGACCGGCGCCTCGACTCGCTCGGAGGCCACCTGCGTCGCGGGCTGGGCGGGCTTCACCGGCGCGTCAGCCTTGTCGGTCTGCAGCTCTTTGACCTCGGATTTGAAGATACGCATGGACCTGCCCAGCGACCGCGCGGCGTCGGGCAGGCGCTTCGACCCGAAAAGCACGACGACGACGAGCAGCAGGATCAGCCAGTGCCAGGGTTGCAGAGCACCCATTGTCACCTCCAGAACCTCAGACTCGGCTCGATGCTACCCCACCGGTCGGTCTACCCCAGGTGATCGTAGGCGGCCAGGGCCTCGGCCGCGGCCTGCCGCACCCGCGCGACCAGCGAGTCGGGCGCAAGCGCCTGCACGTCGGCGCCGAATCCGAGAACCAGTCTGGCCATCCACTCCTCCGCCGCGTAGGTCATGGCCACCTCCCGGAAACCGTCGGGCAGCTCCTTGAGCACCCGCATCGGAAAGTACTCGAGCATCCAGGCCACGCGCGGGGCGATGCGCAGCCTCGCCGCGGGCAGTGCGGGGTCGGCGTCGAACAGCGCCGTGTTCGGTGGTGCGTCGACCGCGGGCTGCGGCGGAGCGGCGGGTTCGTCGAGCACCCGCGCATCGACGATGCGGTCGAAGCGGAACAGCCGCACCCCCTCGGCATCGCGCGACCATGCCTCCAGG
>VEQY01000017.1 GCA_018882965.1 Mycobacterium sp.
TGCCGGAACCCACGGTGCGGATGGGCAAGCTCGGCCGCAAGATCTATCTCGATCTCGACTTCCTGGTCGGCGAGGACGAGGGCTGGACGGTTGACCATGCCGACCAGGTACACCGACAGCTGCAAACGAAGCTCTCCGAACCGGGCCGGATGCTGTGGATCAACGTCGAGTTGCACACCGACCCGAACTGGGACGACTGAACCCGCGTTCGGATCCGCCTCGGGCACGAGACTGCCGGGTGCCGTCGAATCCGTTGTACAGTCCCGGTATCCGTGTGCCCGACGCGCCTCAGGAGGCAGCGGCGTGATCGCTCTGAGCCTAAGCATGATCGTCAAGAACGAGCAGGACACCTTGGGTCGCTGCCTCGAATCGGTGGCCGGGATCTTCGACGAGATCGTGATCGCCGACACCGGCTCCACCGACGACACGATGTCGGTAGCAAGCCAATTCGGGGCGCGCATCGTCGACTTCGACTGGATCGACGACTTTGCCGCGGCGCGCAATTTCGCCTTCACCCACGCCAGTCACGATCACGTCATGTGGCTCGATGCCGACGACGTGCTGATCCCCCAGGAGCGCGCCAAGCTGCTGGATCTCAAGCAGACTCTGGATCCCAGCGTCGACGCCGTCTCGATGCTCTATCACACCGAGTTCGACGCCGCGGGAAACGTCACCGCCAGCAACCGGCGGTTCCGCATTGTGCGCAGATCGAAGGGCTTCACCTGGGTCGGTGTGGTCCACGAGGATCTCGTGACGAACGAGACCTTCACCTACTACGACTCAGACATCGTGGTGACGCACCGCAAGCCTGCGGAGAGGTCCGGTCAGTCCCGGCGCAATCTGCTGATCCTGGAAAAGCAGATCGACGAGGGCCGCACGGTGCGACCGATCGACATCCTCAACTACGCCCGAGAACTGCGAAAGCACAAGGATTTCGGCCGCGCAATCCCGTTCTACGAGCAGTTCCTCGCCAGCGAAGAGGACGCGGTCGACGTTCGGGTGTTCGCGCTGCACGAGTTGGCCACCTGCTACTACATGACCGGCAACCTGGGCGGCGAATGGCAGTGCACACTGCGGTCGCTCGAACTCGACGTTCCGCGGCCCGAGTTCAGCTGCCGCATCGGTGAACGATTCCTCGCCCGCAACCAGTTCCGCCAGGCGGCATTCTGGTACGAACTGGCGCTGCGCGAGGAGCACACTATCGGTGCCTGGTCGATCGACAGCCATCCGGTCCGGACGTGGCTGCCACACAAGCAGCTGGGCCTGTGCTACTACCAGCTCGGCGACTACGAGCGCTCGCTGCACCACAACCGGCAGGCCGCCGGATACCTGCCTGACGATGCGGACATCGCGACCAACATCGGCGTTCTGGAAGACCTGCTGCGCCAGCCACCGAACGCGCCGCCCCGCTAGCGCCGGCGGGTCAGCCCAAGTCGTCGCGCGGGGTGGCCACCGTCACCAGCGCGTAGACAAGGGCGGACACCGCGGCCGGCAACAGCAGGGTCACGGCGACCTGCAGCGGGCTGTGCCCGAAAAACACCGGGGGCGCCTCGGTGAAGTACTGCACTCTGTCCTCCGGAGTCAGCGGCACCGACCGGTCCGGCGTGCCGTAGCGCTGGTGCGCGAGCGCGGCTCCCACCCCGGCCGCGGCCGCCCCAGCAGCGATCTGACCCATCCACAGCGCCGTGGCCTGCAGCGGGCCGCGGTGCGCGCGCCACTGCCAGACGGCCACTGCCGAGACCACCGCCAGCAGAGTCAGCAGGCCCAGCAGCATCGCCGCGGCGACGAAAAGGTTGTCGGCCTCGCGGCCGAGGAAAGCATCCACCCGTTCACCGTTGCGGCGCAGCGCCGTCAGGGTGTGGATCGGCGGAGCGATCTGCACCCAGACGACGCCGAGCACCGCGCCGCACAGCGCGAGCCCCGCGATGACGCCGACCGCGGCCCGGGCCGAACGCCGCGACGGCTGCCGCACCGGATGCACCGCAGGGTGCGTGAGCGGATGGGTCACCGGTGTGCCTCCAACTCCGCCGAGTCGATCCGGCCGTGCCGCGAGCACTCCGCCCACCAGCCGTCCGGGCGCACCTGCACCACCATCCGTCGCCCGCACCCGGCGCAGAACCGGGGCGGCTCCAGACCCAGCCGGGCCGCCTCAGGGACCTCCCCGCCGGCCGGTTCGCCGGTGTAGACGTTGAACACCCCGGCACTCACCACGGCCGGCAGTCGGTGCGTCATCCTCACAGGCTGGCGTTGAGGGCCTTGAGCGGCATCTTCAGATCACTGAGCAGTTCCAGGTCGGCCTCGGCGGAGCGACCCAGCGTGGTCAGGTAGTTGCCGACGATCACCGCGTTGATCCCGCCGAGGATGCCCCGCCGGGCGCCGAGGTCGCCCAGGGTGAGTTCGCGCCCCCCGGCGAAGCGCAGCATGGTGCGCGGCAGCGCCAGCCGGAACGCCGCCACCGCCTTGAGCGCCTCGGTGGCCCCCATCACCTCCAGGTCGCCGAACGGGGTTCCGGGGCGGGGGTTGAGGAAGTTCAGCGGCACTTCGTCGGGGTCGAGTTCGGCGAGTTCGGCGGCGAACTCGGCGCGCTGTTCAAGCGTCTCGCCCATGCCCAGGATGCCGCCGCAGCAGACCTCCATGCCCGCCCCGGCGACCAGGTTCAAGGTGTCCCAGCGCTCCTCCCAGGTGTGGGTGGTCACCACCTGGGGGAAGAACGACCGCGCGGTCTCGAGGTTGTGGTTGTAGCGGTGCACACCCATCTCGGCGAGCCGGTCCACCTGATCGGCATCGAGCATGCCCAGCGAGCAGGCGATGTTGATCTCCACCTCGTCACGGATGGCCTCGATGCCCGCGGCGACCTGGGCGAGCAGCCGCTCGTCGGGGCCGCGCACCGCCGCGACGATGCAGAATTCGGTGGCGCCGGACTTCGCGGTCTGCTTGGCGGCTTCGACCAGACTGGGGATGTCCAGCCAGGCGCTGCGGACCGGGGAGGCGAACAAGCCGGACTGCGCGCAGAAGTGGCAGTCCTCCGGGCAGCCGCCGGTCTTGAGGCTGATGATGCCCTCGACCTCGACCTCCGGTCCGCACCAGCGCATGCGGACCTCGTGGGCCAGGGTGAGCAGATCGTCGAGCTGGTCCTCGGGCAGCCGCAGCACGTCGAGCACCTGCTCGCGGTCCAGTCCCCTGCCGTCCTCAAGCACCTGCTCGCGGGCCCGGACGAGGATGTCACTACCGGTCACGGCCATCAGGTTAGTGCAGCAGATAGTCGGTGCGCGCATCGCTGTCCCAGCGCCGCAGCGCGGTCGCCTGCCCCGGCAGGTCGGCGCCCGGACCGTCGACGACCGCGAGGGCGGTGGCGATCTCAGCCCGGCCGAACCGCCGGCCCAGCGTGACGTGCGGCGTCCAGTGGCCGGGCGCGCAGTGGGCGAAGGGCGTGTCGCTGAAGGGCAGGCAGCGGCGGCAGACCTCGGCATGCAAGGCCAATAACGCAGCCGACGGCACGACCAGCCGGGCCAAGGTCATCCGTGGCCCGCCGAACACCAGCGGCGCCCCCAGGACGCACTCCAGGGGCAGCAGGTCACGCAGACCGCGCAGTGGCTCATCGACGCCGGGATCGATGAAGCGTGCCGCCAGCAGGGTGAGATGCGGCCGGTTGGTCGCCGACGTGACCCGCGACTGGCTGGGCAACCCGGCGTCGTCCAAGACCCGCCACTGCTCTCGCACCGCAGCCTCGGTGCGGGCATCGAACAGCACCTCGACCGAGTGCGCCACATCAGACCAGCCCGTCAAGCCACCGGGAATCAAAAGCCCGGCTGCTCATCGTCGCGAAGTCATGCTGTGTGAGCCCGGCAGCGCCCGCGGGCAGTATCGCCCGCACCGGAGCGAAGCGGCCCAGCGTCTCGCGGTTGTAGGACTCGGCGGCGCCGGGAGCAGGCGGCCACGAGCCGATCACCAGTCCCGCGCAGGGAACACTGTGGCGTGCAAGGGCTTCCACGGTCAACGCGGTGTGGTTCAAGGTGCCCAGACCCGCCCGGCAGACCACCAGGACCGGGGCCGACAGCTCACCGGCGAGATCGCGCAGAGTCACTCCGTCTGCGGCGATCTCGACCAGCAGACCACCCGCTCCCTCGACCAGCGTCAGCCGGTCCGGGCGGTCGACGGCCCGCACCGCGGCGAGGAGGTCGCCGAGGGCCGGCAACGGAAGTCCGTCCAGTTCGGCGGCGGCAGCCGGTGCCAGGGGCTCGCGGTAACACGCCACCCCCACCAGGGTGGGCACACCGGCCAGTCGGGCGACCTCATTGAGGTCGCTGGCGGGATCCGCGGCGCCGGCCACACCGGTCTGCACCGGTTTGCATACCGCGACGTCGACGCCGCGGCTTCGGGCCGCACTGCCCAGGGCAGCAGTGGCGATGGTCTTGCCCACCCCGGTGTCGGTGCCGGTGACGACGAGGACGCTCACCGGCCGTCGGTCGGCACCCCGGACAGCACCCCGGACAGCACCGTAGTCAGTACCCGGCGGGCCAGGTCCAGTTGGTCGTCGGTCAGCGAGGCCCGCGCGGTCAGCCGCAGCCGCGAGGTCCCGGCCGGCACGCTTGGGGGCCGGAAGCAGCCCACCAGGACACCGCGATCCAGGCAGGCGGAAGCCGCCGCCAGCGCGGTCTCCGGCTCGCCGAGAACCACCGACACCACTGCCGACTGCGGCTCGGGCGCCGCGCACGCACCGGCCAGTGCCTGCGCATGGCGCAGCACCGCCTGCGGACGCCACGGCTCGGCGACGAGGACGCGCAGAGCCGCCAGAGCCGTCCCGGCCGCGGCCGGCGCCAGTCCGGTGTCGAAGATGAATGGGCGCGCGGTATTGATCAGATGGTCGCGCACCGGCTGCGGCCCGAGCACCGCGCCGCCCTGGCTGCCCAGCGCCTTGGAGAGCGTGGCCGTCATCACCACGTCGGGCGCGCCGGCAAGACCCGACTCGTGCAGCAGACCGCGCCCGCCCGGGCCCCGCACCCCAAGTCCGTGCGCTTCGTCGACCAGGAGCACCGCCCGGTACTCGCGGCAGATCTCATGCAGCCGGCGCAGCGGGGCCAGGGCCCCGTCGTTGCTGAATACCGAGTCGGTGACCACCAGGGCCCGCTCCTCGCCACGGCCGGCCAGCGCCGACGCCACCGCGTCGGGATCGCGGTGCGGGGTGACCACGACCCGCGCCCGCGACAGCCGGCAGGCGTCGACCAGGGAGGCATGGCACGCGGTATCGGACACCACCAGCGATCCGCGGCCGGTCAGGGCGGCCACCGCGGCGAGGTTGGCGGTGTAGCCCGACGAGAACACCAGGGCGGCCTCGGCACCGACGAATCGGGCCAGCTCGGACTCCAGTTCCTGATGGAGCATGGTGTCCCCGGTGACCAGACGCGAGCCGGTCGAACCCGCACCCCACAGGCGCAGTGCGTGTACCCCCGCCTCGATCACGGCCGGATGTCCCGACAGACCGAGGTAGTCGTTGGACGCCAGGTCCAGCACGCCGGACTCCGTGCCGGCTGCCGGCGACCGGGGCCGTAGCGCCCGGCGAAGACCTGCCTCCTGCCGCTGCCGACCGGAGACCTCCAGCCAGGCCAGCGGCGAGGCGTCGGTGCCGGGTGTCACGCCAGGGCTCATCGATGACCACCCTAGGGCCAAGCCTGCCGTGCTACCCCGCTGCCCGGGCGACCGCGACCATGGCCGCCGAGATCTGCTCGATCTCCCCCGGGCAGCAGATGAACGGCGGCATGGCATAGATCAGGTTGCGGAACGGCCGCAGCCACACGCCGTGGTCCAGCGCCACCGGCGTGGCGGCGCGCTGGTCGACCGGCTCGCGTGTCTCGATGACCCCGACCGCCCCGCACACCCGCACGTCGGCGACGCCGGGCAGGGCGCGGGCCGGTTCCAGTCCCGCCGCCAGGCCCGCACCGATCTTCTCGACCCGGCTCTGCCAGTCCCCGCGCAGCAGCAGCTCCACCGACGCGACCGACACCGCGCAGGCGAGCGCGTTGGCCATGAATGTCGGACCGTGCATCAGTGCCCCGGCCTCGCCGTCGCTGATCGTCTCGGTGATCCTCCTCGTGCACAGGGTCGCGGCCAGGGTCAGGTAACCACCGGTGAGTGCCTTGCCCAGGCACATGATGTCCGGGCTCACCCCGGCATGGTCGGCGGCGAACAGCTCGCCGGTCCGGCCGAAGCCGGTGGCGATCTCGTCGAAGATCAGCAGCACATCGTTGCGGTCGCAGATCGCCCGGAGATCCTCCAGGTAGCGCGGGTCATGGAAGCGCATCCCGCCCGCGCCCTGGATCACGGGCTCGACGATCACCGCTGCCAGCTCGTCGGCGTGTGATGTGAGCAGGCTTTCGAACTCCGCGCTGTAACCGGCGTCGTAGTCGCGCGGCACGGGCGGGGCGAACACCTGATCGGCGAGCACGTCGCGCCACAGCGAGTGCATGCCCCCCTCGGGGTCGCACACGCTCATCGGAGTGAACGTGTCTCCGTGGTAGCCGCCGCGCCAGGTCATCAAACGCCGCTTACCGAAGCGCCCGATGCTGCGCCAGTACTGCAGCGCCATCTTCACCGCGACTTCGACGGCCACCGATCCGGAGTCGGTGAAGAAGACCGTGTCCAGGCCGGCCGGGGTGATGTCCACCAGCAGCTGCGCCAGCCGGGCCGCGGGCTCGTGGGTGAGTCCGCCGAACATCACGTGGTTCATCACCGAGACCTGGCGGCACAGCGCCGCGTCGAGTTCGGGATGGCCGTGCCCGTGGATCGCCGTCCACCACGAGGCCATCGCGTCGAGGACCCTGACCTCGGCGCCGTCGCGGATCAGGGTCAGCCATGCGCCGTCGGCGGCCACCGCCACCGTCGACGGGGCCGCGTGAGCGCCGACACTGCTGTAGGGGTGCCAGAGATGAGCGGCGTCGATCGCGCTGATCTGCTGCGGAGTCAACGCCGACACTCTGGTCAGCCTAGTGGGAGGAGACGATTGGGTAGATTGTCGTTCCGATCATGTCCACATCCACCCTGATCCGGCCCCCGCAGGCCGCGCCGCAACCGGCTGCACCGGTCCCGGCGGCAGTCCGCGCAGCGGAGGCCCCCGGGTACCGCCGCGATCTGGACGGGCTGCGCGGCGTGGCCATCGCCCTGGTGGCGATCTTCCACGTCTGGTTCGGGCGGGTCTCCGGCGGCGTCGACGTCTTCCTGGCGCTGTCCGGCTTCTTCTTCGGCAGCTCGCTGCTGCGCTCCACGCTGAGACCGGGATCCTCGCTGTCACCGTGGCCGTACCTCGCCCGACTCGCGCGGCGCCTGTTGCCGGCCCTGGTCGTGGTGCTGACCGCGGCCAGTCTGCTCACGGTGCTCATTCAGCCGCAGACCCGGTGGGAGGCCTTCGCCGACCAGGTGCTGGCCAGCCTGGGCTACTACCAGAACTGGGAACTCGCCGCCACCGCCTCGGACTACTTGCGCGCCGGTGAAACCGTCTCCCCCCTCCAGCACATCTGGTCGATGTCAGTGCAGGGCCAGTTCTACGTCGCCTTCCTGATCCTGGTACTCGGATTTGCGGCGCTGTCGCGCCGCTGGCTGGCGACGAAACTGCGGGCCGCGTTCGTCGTCGTGCTGATCGCCCTGACGGTCGCGTCGTTCTGGTACGCGATCATCGCCCACCAGGCCGACCAGACCACGGCCTACTACAACAGCTTCGCGCGGGCCTGGGAGTTGCTGCTCGGGGTCCTGGTCGGCGCGCTGGTGCCCCGCATCCGCTGGCCGATGTGGCTGCGGACGCTGCTGGCCGGGCTCGCCCTGGCCGCGGTCCTCTCGTGCGGTGCCCTGATCGACGGTGTCGCACAGTTCCCCGGCCCGTGGGCGCTGGTACCCGTCGGCGCCACCATGCTGCTGATCCTGGCCGGGGCCAACACCGGTGCCCGGTCTTCGACCCGCAACCGTCTGCCGCTGCCGAACCGGCTGCTTGCGACCGAAGCGCTGGTGACTCTGGGGGCGATGGCCTACTCGCTGTACCTGTGGCACTGGCCGCTGCTGATCTTCTGGCTGGCCTACAGCGGCCGGCCCGGAGCCGGATTCCTCGACGGGCTGGCCATCCTGCTGATCTCGGGAGTGCTGGCCTATCTGACCATGCGCTACATCGAGGAGCCACTGCGCTATCGACGCTCTGCGGGGCCGTCCGGCGTCTCCTGGCGGACCCGGCTGCGCCGGCCCACGATCGTCGGCGGAACCGCTGTCGTGCTGTTGGGTGTGGCGTTGACCGCAACATCGTTCACCTGGCGAGAACACGTTGCGGTGCAACGGGCCCACGGTTCGGAGTTGTCGAACCTGGCCGACGGGGACTACCCGGGCGCCCGCGCCCTGCTGAACAACGCCCGGGTGCCGCAACTGCCGTTCCGCCCCACCGTGTTGGAGGCCGCCAAGGATCTGCCGGAGTCCACCAATGACGGCTGCATCAGCGACTTCGACAACGTCGGCATCATCAACTGCACCTACGGCGACACCTCGGCGCAGCGCACCATCGCGCTGGCCGGCGGATCGCACGCCGAGCACTGGATCACCGCCCTGGACATCCTGGGCCGCCAGCACGGCTTCAAGGTCGTGACGTATCTGAAGATGGGCTGCCCCCTCACCACCGAGCGCCTGCCCCTGGTGATGGGCGACAACCGGCCCTACCCCGAGTGCCGGGAGTGGAACCAACGGGTGATGGCCAAGCTCATCTCCGATCGCCCGGATTTCGTCTTCACCACATCGACGCGACCGTGGAACATCAAACCCGGCGACGTGATGCCGGCCACCTACATCGGCGTATGGAAGACGCTGACAGACAATAAGATTCCGGTGCTGGCCATGCGTGACACACCATGGTTGGTGCGCAACGGCAAGCCCTTCCAGCCAGCCGACTGCCTGGCCAAGGGCGGGGACGCGGTGTCCTGCGGCGTCAAACGCTCGGCCGTACTATCCGCGCGCAATCAGACGCTGGACTTCGTTGGCCGCTTCCCCCGATTGAAGGTCCTCGACATGAGCGATGCCGTGTGCCGCGCGGATTTCTGCCGAGCGATCGAGGGAAACGTGCTGGTCTACCACGACGCCCACCATCTTTCCGCCACCTACATGCGCACCATGACGCCTGAACTCGGCCGGCAGATGGGCGCCGCAACCGGCTGGTGGTGACAAACCGCTCGGCGCGGGCTCGCGGTCGATAGGGTCGACAGCGTGGCGTCGACCGAACCCGAACGGCAGGCCTGGCCGGGTACTCCGTACCCGCTCGGCGCGACCTATGACGGGGCGGGGACGAATTTCTCGTTGTTCTCCGAAGTCGCCGACAGGGTGGAGCTCTGCCTCATCGACGACGGGGTCGAAACCCGGATAAACCTCGAGGAGGTGGACGGATTCGTCTGGCATGCCTATCTGCCGCGCATCAGCCCCGGCCAGCATTACGGATTTCGCGTGCACGGGCCGTGGGATCCCGCCGCCGGGCTGCGCTGCGATCCCAGCAAGCTGCTGCTTGACCCGTACGGAAAATCGTTTCACGGGGATTTCAACTTCAGTCAGGCGCTGTACTCCTACGACCTGCACGCCGCGGATCCCGCGACCGGCGGCACACCCCCGATGGTGGATTCGCTGGGCCACACCATGACCAGTGTGGTCATCAATCCCTTTTTCGGATGGGGCTCCGACCAGCCGCCGGGCACCCCGTATCACGAGACGATCATCTACGAGGCTCACGTCAGGGGCATGACGAAAACCCATCCCGACGTTCCCGAGGAGTTGCGGGGCACCTACGCCGGCCTGGCTCACCCCGCGGTGATCGACCACCTCACCGCGCTGAATGTCACCGCGATCGAGCTGATGCCGGTACACCAGTTCATGCACGACAAACGCCTGCTCGATCTCGGGCTGCGGAACTACTGGGGCTACAACACCTTCGGCTATCTCGCCCCGCACTATCAGTACGCGGCATCGCATGAACCGGGCATGGCCGTCCCGGAGTTCAAGTCGATGGTGCGCGCGTTTCATGAGGCCGGTATCGAGGTGATCCTCGACGTGGTCTACAACCACACAGCCGAAGCCGACCATCTCGGCCCCACCGTCAACTTCCGCGGTATCGACAATGCCGCGTACTACCGGCTGCTCGACAGCGACCTACGGCTCTACAAGGACTTCACCGGGACGGGCAACAGCCTCAATGCCCGCCACCCCCACACCCTGCAGCTGATCATGGACTCGCTGCGGTATTGGGTGCTGGACATGCATGTCGACGGCTTCCGTTTCGACCTGGCCGCCACCCTAGCCCGGGAGTTCTACGACGTCGATCGTCTGTCCGCGTTCTTCGATCTGGTGCAGCAGGATCCCGTCATCAGTCAGGTGAAGCTGATCGCCGAGCCGTGGGACATCGGCGAGGGCGGCTACCAGGTGGGTAACTTCCCCGGCCTCTGGACGGAGTGGAACGGCAAGTACCGCGATACCGTGCGCGACTATTGGCGCGGTGAGCCGGCGACCCTCGGTGAATTCGCGTCCCGACTGACCGGATCCTCCGACCTCTACGAAGCCACCGGCCGGCGGCCCAGTGCCAGCATCAACTTCGTCACCTGTCACGACGGTTTCACCTTGGCCGATCTGGTCTCCTACAACCAGAAGCACAATGAGGCCAACGGCGAAGACAATCGCGACGGGGAGAGCCACAACCGCTCCTGGAACTGCGGCGTGGAGGGCCCCACCGACGACCCGGGCGTCATCGAGTTGCGCCACCGCCAGATGCGCAACATCATGGCCACCCTCATGGTCTCGCAGGGCACACCGATGATCTCTCACGGCGATGAGATCGGGCGCTCCCAACGCGGCAACAACAACAGCTACTGCCAGGACTCCGAACTGTCCTGGATGGACTGGACGCTGGCCCTCGGCGACTCCGGTGTGAACGCCGACATCCTGGCCTTCACCCGCAAGGTCGCCGCCCTGCGTGCCGAGCACCCGGTGTTCCGCCGGCGCCGTTTCTTCGAGGGCGCGCCGATCCGCAGCGGCGATCAGGTGCGCGACATCGCTTGGCTGACCCCCACCGGGCAGGAGATGACACCGGCGGACTGGGGCAGCGGATTCGGCAAGTGCGTCGCGGTATTCCTCAACGGCGACGCCATTCCCGCTCCGGACTCCCATGGCCGCCGGGTGGTCGACGACTCGTTCCTGCTGTGCTTCAACGCCCACGATCAGGCGGTGGACTTCGCCATTCCGGGCACGGACTACGGGGTGAGGTGGACTGCGATCATCGACACCTCCGACCCCGACGATGCCGGTGATCGCGTGGTGACCGCGGGCCAGACGGTCGCGGTTGTCGCGCGATCGATGCTGGTGCTCCAACGGGACGCCTAGCGGGAGCCGGCCGAGCTATGCCTGCCCCCTGGCCCCATCCCATCCTGTCGACGTACCGGCTGCAATTGCGCGGCCGTCCGGGCGAGCCCTTCACCTTCGCCGATGCCGAGGCGCTGCTGGACTATCTCGACTCCCTCGGCGTCACCCACCTCTACCTCTCCCCGATCCTGACCGCTGTCCCCGGCTCGACGCACGGTTATGACGTCACCGACCCCACCGTCGTCGCGGCCGAACTGGGCGGCCCCGAGGGACTGGCCCGGCTGGGCGCAGCCGCCCGAGGGCGTGGGATGGGCCTCGTGGTCGACATCGTGCCCAACCACGGCGGGGTGGACCCCATCGCGCACGCCCCGTGGTGGTGGGACGTGCTGCGCCACGGACACGAGTCCACCTACGCGCACTTCTTCGATATCGACTGGTCCGCCGACCCGGACGGCCGGATCGCGCTGCCCATCCTGGGGGCCGACGAGGACGCGAAGGGACTGGCCGTGGACGGCGACGTCCTGCGACTGGGCGACCTCGCGTTCCCGATCGCGCCGGGCACCGCAGACGACGGCGCGCCCGGCGACGTGGTCCACGACCGTCAGCGCTACCGGCTCGTCGACTGGCGCAGCGGGATCTGCGGATACCGGCGGTTCATCGCCGTCACGGCCCTGGCGGCGATTCGCCAGGAGGACCCGGCCGTGTTCGAGCGCAGTCACACCGAAATCGCCCGCTGGTTCGCCGAGGGGCTCGCCGACGGCGTTCGCGTCGACCACCCCGACGGCCTAGCAGACCCGACCGGCTACCTGCTCCGGTTGCGACAACTGCTCGGGCCGGAGGCCTGGATCGTGATCGAGAAAATCCTGGCTCCCGGCGAGGCGCTGGACCCGGCTCTGCCTGTCGACGGCACCTCGGGCTACGACGTGCTGCGGGAGATCGGCGGGGTGTTCGTCGATCCGGCCGGTGCCGACGAGCTGTCCGCGTTGGTGGAATCCGCGGGCTTCGACACCCGGATGCTGCCGGAACTTCTGCACCGGTTGAAAATCCGGGCGACGACCCACGACCTGGGCAGCGATCTGGACCGGCTGTGCCGGACCATCGAGGAGGCGGTCGGACACCCGCACCCGGCACTGCGGGATGCGGTGCCCGAACTGCTGACCGAGATCGGCGTGTACCGCTGCGACTATCCCGCCCAAGCCCAGGCGCTGCCTGCCGCGATCGCGCGTACGGCGGAGCGCCGTCCCGATCTGACCGGTGTGCTGGAGGTGCTCGCCGCCGGGTTGACGGACTGCCCCGGCGCCGCGGCTCGTCTGCACCAGCTCGGGGCGGCGATGACGGCAAAGGCCATCGAGGACTGCTACTTCTACCGCGACGCCCGGCTGGTGTCACTGAACGAAGTCGGCGGCGACCCGCAGCGCTTCGGCGTGAGCACTGCGGAGTTCCACCACGCCGCGGCAACGCGCGCGAATCTCTGGCCGCACACGATGACCACGCTGTCCACCCACGACACCAAACGCGGCGAGGACGTCCGCGCGCGCATCGGCGTCCTGTCGCAGGTGCCGCAGCTGTGGGCGGCGGCGACAGCCCGCTGGGAGCAGACAGCGCCCTCCCCGGACCGCCTGACCGGACTGTTCCTCTGGCAGAACATCTTCGGCGTCTGGCCCCCCGACGGGGTGGTGACCGGCCGGCTTCGGACCCGGCTGCACGCCTACGCCGAGAAGTCGATCCGGGAGGCGGGCGTGCACACCTGCTGGACCGATCCTGACCACGGCTTCGAGCAGGCCGTGCACGCCTGGCTCGATGCCGTCCTCGACGGACCTGCAGCAGCAGGTCTGACCGATCTGCTGACCCGGCTGCATCCCCATGCGTGCAGCGATGCCCTGGGGCAGAAGCTGCTGGCCCTCACCGTTCCGGGGATCCCGGATGTCTACCAGGGCACCGAGATGTGGGAGGACAGCCTGGTCGACCCGGACAACAGACGGCCCGTCGACTTCAAGGTGTTGCGCACCGAGCTCGCCCGCGGGCAGCACCCCAAGATCCGCGTCGTGGCCGCGGCGCTGCACGCCCGCCGCGACCGTCCGGAGACATTCCGCGCCGGCCGGTATCGCCCCGTGCTCGGTCGCGGAGCGGCCGCTGAGCATCTGGTGGCTTTCCGGCGCGGCGATGACGTGCTGGTGGCGGTGTGCCGCTGGACGGTGCGGCTGGCGGAAACCGGATGGGGCGACACGGTCGTCGATCTGCCGAGAGGCACCTGGATCGACCGCCTCACCGGGAGCCGTTATCGCGAGATGATCGCCGCCGCCGAGCTGTTCGCCGACCTGCCGGTGTCCCTGCTGGAACGGGCCGACGAGTGAGCGCCGATGACTGACTTCGCGGTCTGGGCACCGCTACCGCAGCGGGTGGGGGTCGTCGTCGACGGAACGCGGCATCCGATGACCCGCGACGCCGGCGGCTGGTGGCGGGCGGCCATCGGTTGCCCCCCTGAGGCCCGCTACGGCTTCCTCCTCGATGAGGATCCCGTTGCGCTGCCCGACCCCCGCTCCCCCCGCCAGCCTGACGGCGTCCACGGTCTCTCCCAGCTGTGGGATCCGGCGGCATTCGGCTGGACCGACAGCGGCTGGACGGGCCGCACACTCGACGGCGCCGTGATCTATGAGCTGCACACCGGGACCTTCACTCCCGAGGGCACCTTCGACGCCGCCGTCGGCAAGCTGGACTACCTCGCCGAACTCGGCGTCGACTTTGTCGAACTGATGCCGGTCAACGCCTTCGACGGGCCCCGCGGCTGGGGTTACGACGGGGTGCTGTGGTTCGCCGTGCACGAGCCCTACGGGGGGCCTGACGGTTTGGCGCGTCTGGTGGATGCCTGTCATCGCCGCGGAATGGGACTGCTGATCGACTTCGTCTTCAACCACTTCGGGCCCTCAGGCAACTGCCTGCCGCGCTTCGGCCCCTACCTGTCCGCGGTGGCCAGCCCGTGGGGCGAAGGCGTGAACCTCAGCGCACCCGGCTCCGACGAGGTGCGCCGCTACGTGCTGGACTGCGCGCTGCGCTGGATGCGCGACTTCCACGCCGACGGGCTGCGCCTGGACGCCGTGCACGCGCTGATCGACACCACGGCGGTACACATCCTCGAGGAGCTCGCACGCGAAACCGACGCGCTGTCAGCCGAGCTGGGCAGGTCGCTGTCGCTGATCGCCGAGAGCGACCTCAACGATCCGCGACTGGTGACCCCTCGCGATCGCGGCGGTTACGGGCTGGCCGCGCAGTGGAATGACGACGTCCACCACGCGATCCACGCGGCGGTCACCGGGGAGCGTCAGGGCTACTACGTCGATTTCGGGTCGATGGCGACCCTCGCCGACGGCCTGCGCAACGGGTACGTCCACGCCGGTTCCTACTCGGCCTACCGTGAACGCCGGCACGGCCGCCCCCTGGATACCGCCACGATCCCGGCCGACCGCCTGGTCGTTTACACCTGCACCCATGATCAGGTCGGCAACCGAGCCGCCGGCGATCGCCCCTCGCAGACACTCGACTTCGGGCAACTGGCGATCAAAGCCGCCCTCGTCCTCGGATCGCCCTTCACCGCGATGCTGTTCATGGGCGAGGAGTGGGGAGCCTCGCAGCCCTTCGGTTATTTCACCTCACACACCGACACGAAAGTCGCGCGAGATACCGTCGAGGGCCGCCGCTCGGAGTTCGCCGATCACGGCTGGGATCCCAGCGCTGTTCCCGATCCCCAGGATCCCAGTACCTTCCTGCGCTCCAAACTGGACTGGGCCGAGGCTGACAACGCGGCCCACGCCGAGCTGCGCGACTTCTATCGCGGACTGATCCGCTTGCGCCGCAGCGAGCCCGACTTCGCTGATCGGTGGCTCGGACACCTGCGCGTCGAATTCAACGAGGGACTCCGCTGGATCGTCATGCATCGCGGCGGGCTGGCCATCGCCGCCAACCTCGGCGCAGCAGCGGCCACGGTTCCGATCGGCGGGCCGGTTCTGCTGCAGTGGGGCGGGGTCGAGCCGGGATCGAACGCCACCAACCTGCCGCCGCACTCCGTCGCGGTGATCCGCAAGGCTCAGGTCAGGTAGCGATACGCCGGCGAGCCCGGCTCGAGTGGCTCGACGTGCAGTCCGGAGGCGTCCATCCGGGACCGCAACCCGTCGTAGTCGGCCGCCGACCCGAGTTCGATACCGACCAGCGCCTCACCGGTCTCCCGGTTGTTGCGCTTGACGTACTCGAACAGGGTGATGTCGTCGTTGGGCCCCAGCACCTCATCGAGGAAGCGGCGCAGCGCACCAGGCTCCTGTGGAAAGTCCACGAGGAAGTAGTGTTTCAGGCCCAGGTGCACCAGCGAGCGCTCCAGCACCTCGCCATAGCGCGACACATCGTTGTTGCCACCCGAGATCAGGCACACCACGGTCGACCCGGGCGTGACAGTCGTCTCCAGCAAGCCGGCCACCGACAGCGCACCGGCGGGTTCGGCGATGATCCCCTCGTTCTGGTAGAGGTCGAGCATCGCCGTGCAGATCGCGCCCTCGTCCACACTGACCACCGACACGACATCACCCGCCTGCGACAGCGCCTGAAACGTCAGTGCTCCCGCCCGTTTGACCGCCGCACCATCCACGAACTGGTCGACGTGGTCGAGGTCCACCGGCTCGCCCGCAGCCAGCGCGGCCATCATCGAGGCGGCCCCGGCCGGCTCCACGCCCAGCACCGAGGTGTTGAGGGTGCGCTGCACCAGGTAGGTGGTGACGCCGGCGACGCATCCGCCGCCGCCGATCCCGATGACGACCAGGTCGGGTTCGGTGTCGAGCTGGTCGAGGATCTCCACAGCGATGGTGCCCTGGCCGGCGATGGTGCGCGGATCGTCGTAGGGCGGCACCAGGGTGGCACCGGTCCGCGCCACGTCGTCGAGGGCCGCGGCTGCGGCTTCGTCGTAGCTGCGTCCCCCGACGATCAACTCGATGAACTCTCCGCCGTGGTAGCGAATCCGGTCACGCTTCTGCTTGGGCGTCTTGCCCGGAACATAGACGCGACCGGGAATCCGCATCAGGCGGCAGGCCAGGGCGAAGCCCTGGGCGTGGTTGCCGGCCGACGAGCACACCACGCCGGCTTTCAGCTGTTCGGAGCTGAGCTGGGAGATCAGGTTGTAGGCGCCACGGATCTTGTAGGACCGCACGACTTGCAGGTCCTCGCGTTTGAGATATACCCGCGCCCCGGTGACCTCGGAGAGCCGGTCGCTGTACTGCAGCGGGCTTCGGACCACGACATCGGCGATCCGCTCGGCGGCCGCGTCGATGTCGGCCGCCGTCACCGACGGCGCACCCGGTGAGACCGGTTCGCGGCTCAGTTCAGCGGTCACCCGTCAATGGTGCCACCGCACAGGCCCGATCACCGAATCGGGGTCAACACGAACACCGGGATGTCGCGGTCGGTTTTCCGCTGGTAGTCGGCGTAATCGGGCCAGACTTCCAGCGCCCGCTGCCACCAGGCGGCCTTCTCCGCACCGAACACCTCGCGGGCTTCGTAGTCGGCGGTGACGGTGCCGTCCTGCAGTTCGACGTGCGGGTGAACCTTGATGTTGTGGTACCAGACCGGGTTCTTCGGCGCGCCACCCAGCGATGCCACGACTGCGTATTCACCCTCGTGTTCGACGCGCATCAGCGGGGTCTTGCGCAGCTTGCCGGTGCGGGCTCCGACGGTGGTGAGCAGGACGACCGGCTTGCCCTTGAGTTCGGTGCCATCGGTGCCGCCGGATGCCATGTACAGTTCGGCGTTCTCCCGGGCCCAGTCCGAGGTGCTGGGTTCGTAGTCTCCGGTCAGTGGCACGGTTCCTCCTCGATCAGCTCATTGTCGGCTGTCATCCTCGCCGCTATCGCCGTGGCGATCTCGCGTGCCTGCTCATTCTCCGCCGCCGAGGTGACGCCGGCCATCAGCCAGCTGGCGGCCTGCCTCCATTCGTGCGGCAGAAGCCGGTAGCGGTCGTCGATCGCGGCGATCTCGCGCCAGTTCCCGCCGAACCGGCAGCTGTTCACCAGTTCGGTCATCATCGCCGGTTGACCGTTGACGATCAGCGGATCCGGCACCTCGCAGCCCAGGACCTTCGCGAGGGTCTCGGGACCGGCGTGGAAGAAGACAGCGAACACCTCGCCGTCGAACTCGTAGCTGAGCAGCCAGTCCTTGGCGCCACTGAGCAGGGTCAGCTCCTTGGCGGCGGTCTGGACGGTCCGGTAGTCGCGAAAGAGCCGAAAGAAATGGCTGATCGGCCGCGTGAACGGACCAGCGGACTCACACGACAACACCTCATTGTCGAGGCGGTGCGTCAGAAACCAGTACGAGTCGGGACGCCTCTGAAGAAAGCCCCGGACGCGCGCGTAGAGCTCAGGCACCGGACCCGGTCCGATGTGCAGGGCGGCGAGACTCCGGTCGATCCAGTCCGACGCGTCGCCCATCGGGTAGTCGGAGAACAGGCAAACCGAGTGTCCCAGCACAGAGCCGTGCCATGAGCCGTAGCGCGGGGCGTCCGCCGGGTTGCGGTACACCAGATCCGAGGCAAACCCCAGATCAGTGCGCACCAGGTGCTCCCAGAACCAGTCGGTGATCCCGGCGGCCCGGTCCGCGGCGGGGGTCATGTCAACCGCCGAGGCAGCCCGGCCCGAGCAGGGCCTTCAGATCCCCCATCAGCGCGGAGGAAGGCGTCACCCGCAGCGACTGGTCCAGCTCCAGCGTGGTGACCCGATCACCGCTGACCAGGCACAGATGCACCTGCGCGGTCCCCGGATGGCGTGCCAGCACCTGTTTGAGCGCGGCCACCTTGTCCAGCGTGCACTGGCGGGTCGGCAGCCTCACGGCGATCGGCCGGTTCGACCGGTCGTTGGAGAAGTCCGGCACCGCCAGATCATTGGCGATCAACGTGACGCGGTCATCCTGGATGCGAACCCGGGCGCCGATCAGCACGACAGCGTCGTCGGCGATGTCCACCGCGAAGGCCGAGTACGCCTGGGGGAAGAACATGACCTCGATACCACCGATCAAATCCTCCAATTGCGCTGACGCCCAAGGCATTCCGCTCTTGTTGACACGCCGGTTGACCGAGGCGAGAATCCCACCGACGCGCACCTGGGAGTCGTTGGCGACCGCGCCTTCCAGGATCGTGGGGATCGCGGTGTCGACCTGCCCCGCCAGCAGATGGGCGACACCATCCAGTGGATGGCCGGACACGTACAGACCCAGCATCTCCCGCTCAAGCGCCAGCCGGTGCTTGTCCTCCCATTCGTCGTCGGGAACCTTGATGGTGAACACCGCCCCGGCATCATCACCGGCATCCCCGAACAGATCGAACTGACCCATCGCCTCGGCCTTCTTGGTGCCCAGCACCGACTCCACGGCGTCGGAGTGCACCAGGAACAGACCCTTGCGCGGATGCTTGAGTGAGTCGAAGGCGCCGGCCTTGATCAGCGACTCGGTGACCTTCTTGGTGCACACACCGACCTCGATCTTGTTGAGGTAGTCCGAGAAGTCGGTGAACTTACCCTTGGCGGTGCGGGTTGCGATCAGCGAACTCACGACGTTTGCACCGACATTGCGCACCGCACCCAGACCGAAACGGATGTCGGTCCCCACCGAGGCGAAGTTCAGTTCGGACTCGTTGACATCGGGCGGCAGCACGGTGATGCCCAGCTTTCGGCAGTCGGCGAGGTAGACCGCAGCCTTGTCCTTGTCGTCGCCGACCGAGGTGAGCAGGCCGGCCATGTATTCGGCCGGGAAGTTGGCTTTCAGATAGGCGGTCCAGTAGGACACAAGCCCGTAACCGGCAGCGTGGGACTTGTTGAACGCGTAGTCGGCGAACGGGAGGATGGTGTCCCAGAGCACCTTGATGGCGCCGGGGGAAAACCCATTGGTCCGCATGCCCTCCGCGAAACCCTCGTATTCCTTGTCGAGCACTTCGCGCTTCTTCTTACCCATCGCCTTGCGCAGGATGTCGGCGCGTGCCAGCGAGTAGCCGGCGACCCGCTGCGCGATGCGCATGATCTGCTCCTGGTAGACGATCAGTCCGTAGGTCTCGGCCAGGATGTCCTCGAGCGGCTGGGCCAGTTCGGGATGGATCGGGGTGATCGCCTGGCGTCCATTCTTGCGGTCGGCGTAGTCGTTGTGGGCGTTCACTCCCATCGGGCCCGGGCGGTAGAGTGCCAGCACCGCGACGATGTCGGCGAAGCCGGTGGGTTGCATGCGCCGCAGCAGATCGCGCATCGGGCCGCCGTCGAGTTGGAACACCCCGAGGGTGTCTCCGCGGGAGAGCAGTTCGTAGGTGGCCGGGTCGTCGAGTGTCAGCGACTCCAGTTCGAGGTCGATCCCACGGTTGGATCTGATGTTCTCGATCGCGTCGCCGATGATCGTCAGGTTGCGCAGACCCAGGAAATCCATCTTGAGCAGGCCGATGGCCTCGCACGACGGGTAGTCCCAGCCGGTGATGATCGCGCCGTCCTGGGGACGCTTCCACAGCGGGATCGTCTCGATCAGCGGTTCGGAACTCATGATCACCGCGCAGGCGTGCACGCCGGCGTTGCGGACCAGGCCCTCCAAGCCGCGCGCGGTCTCGTAGATGGTCCGCACGTCAGGGTCGGTGTCGATCAGGCCGCGGACCTCGGCGGCTTCCTTATAGCGGGAGTGGCTGGGGTCGGTGATCCCGGCCAGCGGGATGTCCTTGGCCATGACCGCCGGCGGCAGCGCCTTGGTGATCCGGTCGGCGATGGCGAACCCGGGCTGGCCATAGTGCACCCGGGCGGCGTCCTTGAGGGCGGCCTTGGTCTTGATGGTGCCGAACGTGATCACCTGGGCAACCCGGTCGCTGCCGTACTTCTCAGCGGCGTAACGCACCATCTCGCCGCGGCGGCGGTCGTCGAAGTCGATGTCGATGTCGGGCATCGACGCGCGTTCGGGGTTGAGGAACCGCTCGAAGAGCAGCCCGTGCTCGATCGGGTCGATGTCGGTGATCCCCAGCGCGTAGGCCACCAGCGATCCGGCGGCCGATCCGCGCCCGGGACCGACCCTGATGTTCACCGAGCGGGCGTGGTTGACCAGGTCGGCCACGATCAGGAAGTACGAGGGGAAACCCTTGTCGCAGATCACGTCGATCTCGTAGTCCGCGCGGCGGGTGTACTCCTCGGCCGCTCCGTCCGGAAACCGCCGGGCCAGACCGGCATCGACCTCGTGGCGCAACCAGCTTCCCTGGGTGTGGCCCTCGGGCACCGGGAAGATCGGCATCCGGTCGCGCGGAGTCCACACATCGGCGTAGGACGTCACCCGCTCGGCGATCAGCAGGGTGGAGTCGCAGGCCTGCGGCACCTCCGCGTCCCACAGTGCGCGCATCTCGGCCGCGGACTTCAGGTAGTAGCCGTCGCCGTCGAACTTGAACCGGGTCGGGTCGGACAGGGTCTTGCCGGTCTGCACGCACAGCAGTGCCTCGTGGTTGTGCGCGGCCTCGCGGGTCACGTAGTGGCAGTCGTTGGTGGCCAGCGGCGGGATGCCCAGCGTGCGCCCGACCTCCAAGAGTCCCTCACGCACCCGGCGTTCGATGGACAGGCCATGATCCATCAACTCCAGGAAGTAGTTGTCCGCGCCGAAGATCTCCCGCCAGCGGGCGGCGGACTCCAGCGCCTCGCGGAACTGGCCCAACCGCAGCCGCGTCTGGACCTCACCCGACGGGCATCCGGTGGTGGCGATGACGCCGGCGGCGTGCTCGGCGATGATCTCGGCGTCCATCCGCGGCCATTTGCCCAGCTGGCCCTCGAAGGAGGCTCGCGAGGTCAGCGTGAACAGGTTGCGCAGGCCGGTGGCGTTCTCGGCCATCATGGTCAGGTGCGTGTAGGACCCGCCGCCCGATACGTCGTCGGCACGCTGACCCGGGTCTCCCCACAGAATCCGGCGGGTGTCGAAGCGGGAACCGGGCGCGACGTAAGCCTCCACGCCGATGATCGGCGTTATCCCCATCGCGGTGGCCTCGGTGTAAAACTCGCTGGCGCCGAACATGTTTCCGTGGTCGGTCATGCCCACGGCCGGCATCCCCAGCCGCTGGGCCTCGGAGAGCAGCGGTGTGATCTTGGCGGCGCCGTCGAGCATCGAGTACTCGGTGTGGTTGTGCAGGTGCACGAACGCGGCGCTGTTCCCCATGGCGCCCGTCAGTCTAGGTGCGGCGGTCGACGTGTTCGGCGTGTCGCCGGGCCGTGTCCCGGTCAGATCCCGTCGCGGAGCGCGTCGGCGATCTTGGTGGCCTGTTCGGCGGTCAGGTCGTCTCCGGAGAGCTGGATGACCTGGCCGTCGATCGGGCCGGCGATCTTGGGGGCCCAGACCACCGCCCCGGCCCGCACGAGCGCGACCTGCTTGCCGACGCGGGCCCCGGTGAACTCGGCGAACTGCTGCGCCGACTCGGGGGTCATCGACATCTGGACCAGCTCCACGCCGGTCAGCGGGTTGCGGAACGAGTCGACGTTGGTGAGCTGCAGGCGAAGGCCCTCCGGCTCGAGCTCGTAGACAGCGGTCTTGGTCAGGTCGCAGACCCTGATCGGCTTCTCCGGCGGTGTGGGCGCCGGAGCCGGGCACTGCTCGGGGGTGGTGACGAAGCCGCTGACCACCGTGCGGACCGGCAGCGGCTTGATGGTCAAGGCCGGCGCGGTGGTGGTCGTCGTCGGGGTGACCGGCTCGGTCGCCTTCTGGAAGTTCACCAGCCCGAGGCCCGGCACGACCAGCCCGATGATGGCCGGCACCGCCAGCACCGCGATCAACGCGTTGCGCCGGCCCTTGCTCTTGGTCTCGGTCATGATGCCAGCAACGTACCCTTTGCGCCCCGGCGGGCGCGAGCGAGGGCGTCGGCGGTGAACACCGCCAGGGCCGTCCAGATCAGGGCGAAACCGGCCCAGCGGGTCCCCGACATGGGTTCATCCGCAACGAACACGCCCCAGGCCATCAGCATCGACGGCGTCATGTACTGCATGACACCCAGGGTGACCAGCGGCAGCCGCTGAGCCGCCGCGGCGAACAGCAGCAACGGCACGGCGGTGACCGGTCCGCACAGCACGAGCAGCGCGAGATGCCCGGGCCCATGTCCGGCGAAGTGGGCGTGCCCACCGACCTGCAGGCCGATCAGGTAGGCGGCCGCGAACGGCGCGGCCAGGGCGGACTCCACGCCCACGCTGACCCGCGGATCGGTGGGCACCACCTTCTTGACCGCCCCGTACAGCGCGAAGGAAACAGCGAGACCCAGCGCGATCAGCGGCGGACCGGAGACCTCGGCGGAGAGCAGCAGGACCGCGGCCAGGGCGATCAGCAGCGCGACGGTTTGATACCGGTTCAGCCGCTCACCGAAGATCACCACCCCGAACAGCACACTCACCAGCGGGTTGATGAAGTAACCGAAGGCGGCGTCGACCGCGTGCTGGGCATTGACCGCGTAGACGTAGATGAACCAGTTCGTCGCGATCAGGGCCGAGGCGCACGCCATCAGTAGCCACGTGCGGGGCCGGATCGCCCGGACATCGCCCAGCCGGCCGAACACCAGCAGCACGCCGGCCAGGAACAGAAAAGTCCAGACGATCCGGTGCGCGGTGATCTCGGCCGCGCCGGCCGGATCCAGGGCGGTGAAGAACGGCGGGAACAGGCCCCACAGGCCGTAGGCGCCGAAGGCAAAGGCCAGCCCGGTGGCGTCGACACCGCGCCGCGAGCCGGTGCTCACGTCTCGGCCCGCAGCACATCCAGGGCGTGCTGCAGATCGGCCGGGTACGGACTGGTGAACTCGACCCGCCTGCCGTCGGCCGGGTGGGCGAATGCCAGTGAGCGCGCGTGCAGCCACTGCCGCTGCAGGCCCAGCCGCTCGGTGAGGACCGGATCGGCGCCGTAGGTGAGGTCCCCGACGCAGGGGTGGTGCAGCGCCGCGAAGTGCACTCGGATCTGGTGCGTGCGACCGGTCTCCAGGTGGACGTCGAGCAGGCTGGCCGCCCGAAACATCTCGGCGGTGTCGTAGTGGGTGACGCTGTGCCGACCCTTCTCGGTCACCGCGAACTTCCAGTCGTGGCCCCGGTGGCGGCCGATCGGCGCCTCGATCGTGCCGCTGGGCGGGTCCGGATGGCCCTGCACCACAGCGTGATACCGCTTGTCGACGGTGCGCTGCTTGAAGGCCCGCTTGAGACTGGTGTAGGCGCGCTCGGAGAGCGCGACCACCATGACCCCGGAGGTGCCGACGTCGAGGCGGTGCACGATGCCCTGCCGCTCGTGGACGCCCGAGGTGCTGATCCGGTAGCCGGCCGCGGCCAGTCCGCCGAGCACGGTGGGGCCGTGCCAGCCCACCGTGGCGTGCGCTGCAACGCCGGGCGGCTTGTCGACGGCGACGATGTCCTCGTCGGCGTACAGCACGTTCATGCCCTCGACCGGCACGGGCTCGTTGCGCACCGGCTCCGGCTCGTCGGGCAGCCGGACGGTCAGCAGTGCTCCGGCGTGCAGGCGGTCGGACTTGCCGACCGGCACGCCATCGATCTGCACCCCGCCGGTCTCGGCGACCGTGGCCGCCGCGGTGCGTGACAGCCCCAGCAGCCTTGCCACGCCGGCGTCGACCCGCATCCCCGCCAGGCCCTCGGGCACCGGCACCGACCGTTCGCGCATCAGGCCGGATCGGTCCCGGCTGCGGAAGCACGTCCCGGCTTCGCCCGGGATACCGAGTCGAAGTCGTAGCCCAGCAGGGAGAGCACCACCAGCAGGATGGCACCGCCGACCACCGCGGGGTCGGCGACGTTGAACACCGGCCACCAGCCGATCGACAGGAAGTCGACGACATGGCCCCGCAGCGGTCCGGGTGAGCGGAAGAACCGGTCCACCAGATTGCCCAGGGCCCCGCCGAGGATCATGCCCAGCCCGATCGCCCACCACGGTGACACCAGCCGGCGGCCCATCCAGACGATGCCGACCACGACACCCATGGCGATCAGGGTGAGCACCCAGGTGTAGCCGGTCGCCATCGAGAACGCCGCCCCGGAGTTGCGGACCAATGTCCAGGTGACCGTGTCTCCGATGATCGACACCGGCTCGCCCGGCGTCAGCAACTCCACCGCCAGCACCTTGGTGACGATGTCGATGACCAGCACGACGGCGGCCACCGACAGCAGCAGCCGGACCCGGCGCCGCGGCGGGCGGTCCGTCTGACCGCCGTCCCGGCCCCGGTCACGGCCGGCGGTTCCGGCCGTCGCGGTCGTGTCGTCGGTCACGCGCCCATCATCCCCCAGCGAGGCTGCTGCATGATGGCGGGCATGCCGCGCCTGGTCGTCATCACCACCGGCGGGACCATCGCGACCAGCGCCGGCCCCGAGGGGGTCCTGCGGCCCACCCGGACCGGCGCTGCGCTGGTGGCCGGACTCGACGTCGAGGTGCTCGACCTGATGTCACTCGACAGTTCCCGGCTGACCCCCCGTGACTGGAATCGGATCGGAGACGCCGTCGCGGCCCGAGTCGCCGACGGCGCGGACGGGGTGGTGATCACCCACGGCACCGACTCGATGGAGGAGACGGCCCTGTGGCTGGATCTGACCTACTCCGGATCACCGCCGGTGGTGCTGACCGGATCGGCC
The DNA here is from genome assembly GCA_018882965.1 of Mycobacterium sp. Classification (GTDB taxonomy): domain Bacteria; phylum Actinomycetota; class Actinomycetes; order Mycobacteriales; family Mycobacteriaceae; genus Mycobacterium. The sequence goes on from VEQY01000017.1 coordinate 24,978, forward strand.
AAGCCCGCCGACGCCCCGGACGCCGACGGCCCGGTCAACCTGCGTGAGGCGCTGACCGTCGCCGCCGACCCGGCGGCCCGCGGGCTGGGCGCACTGCTGAGTTTCGCCGGAACGGTGTGGGCCCCGCTGGGTACCACCAAGCTCGGCGGTCCGGGCCTGTTCGGCGGGACCCCGCCGCTGGGCCGGGTCGCCGACGGACGGTTCACCCTCGCCGCAGCCAAGGCGCGACCCCTGCTCGGGCGGGTCACCGAGGTCCCCCGGGTCGACATCGCCGCGGCCTACCCGGGCTCGGACGGCACGGCGATCGATGCGTTCATCGCGGCCGGGGCCCGCGGGGTGGTGGTCGAGGCGATGGGTGCCGGGAACACCGGCACCGCAGTGGTCGATGCGGTCGCACGGGCCTGCGCCCAGGGTGTCGCGATGGCGATCGCCACCCGGGTGCCGGGGGGCGGGACCAAGGCCGCCTACGGCCCGGGCCACGACCTGGTGGCTGCGGGAGCCGTCATGGTGCCCCGGCTGCGGGCCAGCCAGGCCAGGGTGCTGATGATGGCCGCCCTCGGGGCGGGTCTACCGGTCGGCGACGTCGTGGCCCGCTGGGGCTGAGGCCTCGGCGGGGTCCGGGTGATCGGGCCAGTCCAGGCTGGCGACCGGGTCGGCGGCAGTCAGGTCGGCGGAGTCCAGGGCGAAGGTGCGCATCACGCCCGGACCGCTGCTGCGGGTCTCGAAACGCACGCTGACCACACCGTGGCCGGCGCCCTGGACCCACCCGTGGCCGAACTCATCGTGGGAGACGTCGTCGCCGACCCGCCACCCCGCCCGGGACACGGCCGGGTCGGCTGCGGACTCGGAGGCCTGGGCGTAGTCGATATCGCCCTGGTCGAGCTCGGGGAACAGCGATTCCTGAAGCACGTCGCTCAACCCGGAGAACCCCACGCCCAGCAGCCGGATGGGTCCGACCTCGCGCGGGTCGAGCAGCAACCGCCGCACCGTGGCCGTCAGGGTGCCGGCCTCGGCGGTGGCGTAGGCCAGCGTGGCCGACCGGGTCAGCGTCGACATGTCGGCACGCTTGACTTTGACCGTCACGGTGCGGGCACCCCGACCGTCGCGGGTCAATCTGCGGTGGGCGTGTTCGGCGATCGGCGTCGCGGCCGCCCGCACCTGATCGATCGTGGTCAGGTCGGCGGCGAAGGTGGACTCCGCGCTGATCTGCTTGGCCTCGGCCCGCTCGCGCACGGGGCGGTCGTCGACACCGCAGGCCAGGCGATGCAGAGCGGGCCCGACCGCGGCACCCAGGATGTCGACGACTTCGGCGTCGGACAGTGCCGCGAACTGGCCGATCGTCTCGACCCCCAGCCGGTGCAGTTTCTCCTCGGCGACCGGGCCGATGCCCCACAGCCGCCGCACCGGCAGTCCAGCCAGCAGCGGACTTTCCTCCGCGCGCCGGATCACCCGCACGCCGTCGGGTTTGGCCAGTCCAGAGGCGATCTTGGCGATCTGTTTGCCCGAACCGGCGCCCACCGACGCGACCAGCCCGGTGTGCGCCCGCACCTGGCCTCTGAGGCGTTCGCAGAACCGCTCGACCTGCTGCGGCGAGGCCCCGGCCAGCTCGGCGGGCTCGGCGAACGCCTCGTCGAAGGAGAGCTGTTCGAGCACCGGCACCACCAGGCGCGCAGCGAGCAGGGCCCGGCGGCTGGCGACCTCGTAGACCGCGCCGCGCGGCGGCAACACCACCGCCGCCGCGCCGATCAGCCGGCGTGCCTGGTTGATCGGCATCGCCGAGCGGGCCCCGAAGCCGCGGGCCTCGTAGCTGGCACCGGCCACCACCCCGCGCCCGCCCAGCCCGCCGACCAGGACGGGCCGCCCGCGCAACGTCGGCCTGCTCAGCTGCTCGACCGAGGCGAAAAAGGCATCCATGTCGAAGTGCAGCACCCAGCGACCGGACACGGCTGAAAGGCTATTCGCCGGGGCTGTCACAATTGCAGGATGTCCACTCTCGAACGCATCGGCAATCACCGGTTCGTCACCGGTCCCGCAGGAACTCTGGCGTTTCTCGTGTTCAATCCCCGGGTCGGAAACTTTCTCGGCAAGTACGGGTATGCGCTCCAGACCCGCCTGCTCGCCGACGACAGCGAGATGCCCTTCATCGATTGGGGTTACGAGGAGAACCCGCCGATGGCCATTCCGCTCGAAGCAGAGGACGAGGCCAACCGGTATTGCATCCAGCTCTACCACAGCACCGCCAGCCAGTACGACATCAGCGGCAAGAAGGTCCTCGAGGTCAGTTGCGGCCACGGAGGCGGTGCGTCGTATCTGGTCCGCACGATGAAACCCGCCTCCTACACCGGACTGGATCTCAACGGCCCCGGGATTGAGATGTGTCGCAGGCGACACCCGCTGCCCGGTCTTGACTTCGTGTGCGGTGACGCACAGCACCTGCCGCTGCCGGATGAGTCCTACGACGTGGTGATCAGCGTCGAGGCAGGCCACCTCTATCCGGACTTCCGTTCCTTCCTGCGCGGGGTGGCCCGCGTGCTGCGGCCGGGCGGGCACTTCCTCTACGCCGACGAGCGTGCCCGACGCGATGTCCCGGAGTGGGATGCCGCACTGGCCCAGTTCCCGCTACGCCTGATCTCCAGCAGGGTCATCAACGACGAGGTCGTGCGCGGCATGGACGGCAGCTCGGTACCCATTGCGGCGCTGATCAACGAGAAGGTGCCCAAACTTCTCCGCGGGGCGGCCCGCGAATTCGCCTGCCTGCCCGGGTCGCGGATGTATCGCTCCATGCAGAGCGGCGAGACCGCCTACCGCATGTACCACTTCGTCAAGGAGGACGGCGGCAACGGCGCCGGAAAGTCCGGGAGCTGACCTGTTCGCGGGACCCGGCAAACACTCTCATAACCTGCGGCGTTGCGGATCGCCGGGTTCAGCGAACAGCGAAGACGCGGCTGGCGCCGGATAGAATCGAGGGGTGGCGTGGCCGAAGATCGCTTTTCGTGGTGGCCGCCATCGCCGTGAGCGAATAGCGTCGCTGAACACGGAGGGGCACGGCGGCCACGAGCACAGCAGCGCCTTCCAGGCGCTGGGCAGGCTCACTGTGCGCTTGCCGTGGCTGGTCATCGCCCTGTGGATCGCCACCGCCGTCTTTCTGCCGATGGCGTTCCCCACCCTCAACGAGATGGTGCAGCGCCGACCGGTGGCCATCCTGCCCGCCGATGCACCGAGCACGGTCACCGCCCGGGAGATGACCGAGGCGTTTCAGGAGTCCGGTTCAGAGAACGTCATGTTGGTCGTCTTGACCAACGACAACGGCCTCGGGCCCGCCGATGAGGACACCTATCGCAAACTCGTCGGGGCGCTGCGCAGCGATACCGGCAACGTGGTGATGATTCAGGATTTCATCACCACCCCGCCCTTGCGCGACGTCCTCACGAGCAAGGACAACAAAGCGTGGATCGTGCCCATCGGCGTCGCCGGGGACATCGGCTCCCAGCAGTCCTATGCCGCCTTCACACAGATCGCCGGGGTGGTGCGAGGTCAGGTCGACGGATCCAGCCTCACGGCCAACCTGACGGGGCCCGCCGCGACCGTCGCCGACATGGTCGTCAGCGGCGAGAAGGACCGTATCCGCATCGAGATCGCCACCGTGGTCCTGGTGCTGGGAATCCTGCTGGCGATCTACCGCAATCCGCTGACGATGCTGCTGCCGCTGCTGACGATCGGCATCTCGCTGCTCACCGCGCAGGGGATCATCGCCGGGATGGCCAACTTCGGCCTCAGCATCTCCAGTCAGACCATCGTGTTCCTGACCGCCATGATGGTCGGCGCCGGGACCGACTACGCGGTCTTCCTGATCGGCCGGTATCACGACTACCTCAGGCTGGGCGACTCCTCGGATGTGGCTGTCATCAAGGCGATGGCGTCGATCGGGAAGGTGATCGCCGCGTCGGCGGCGACCGTGGCGGTCACCTTCCTGGGGATGGTGTTCACGCGACTACCGGTGTTCGCCACCGTCGGGGTTCCCCTGGCGGTGGCCATCGCCGTCGCCTTCGTCGCCGCCGTGACCTTTCTCCCGGCGCTGCTCACCCTGGCGGGACGGCGGTCGTGGATCAAGCCTCGCCGTGACCTCACCTCCCGGCTCTGGCGCCGGTCCGGGATCCGGATCGTGCGCCGGCCCAAGACCAACCTGATCGCAAGCCTCGTCGTGCTGATCGCTCTGGCCAGTTGCGCGGGATTCGTCCGCTATAACTACGACGACCGCAAGGCGCTGCCCCAGGACGTCGACAGCTCCGTCGGCTACCAGGCGCTGGACCGCCACTTCCCGCTCAACCAGACGATTCCGCAGTACCTGTTCATCGAGTCACCGATCGACCTGCGGACTCCCGAGGCGCTGGCATCCCTCGAGCAGATGGCCCAGCGGATCAGCCAGATTCCCGGCGTGGCGATCGTCCGCGGCATCACCCGGCCCACCGGCGAGTCACTCGAACAGGCGCGGCTGAGCTACCAGGCCGGCGAAGTCGGTATCCGGATGGACGATGCCGCTACCCAGATTCAATCGCGCACCGGCGAGCTCGATCAGCTCAACCAGGGCGCCGACCAACTCGCCGACGCCCTGGGCATGGTGCGCGGCCAGGTCGGCCAGGCGATTGCAACGGTGCAGGGACTGGTTTCGGCGCTTTCAGCCATGCAGTCCCAGTTCGGCGGGAACAAGACTTTCAACGACATCGGAAATGCCGCCGAACTCTTGCGCGGGATGAACACCCTCGGGGACGCCATCGGCGCGAACCTGGCCAACCTCGACGATCTCGTCACCTGGGCGGGGCCGGTGGTCAACGCGCTCAACGTCAGCCCGGTGTGTGACGCCGACCCCGCATGTGTCGATGCCCGCAACAACCTTCGTCAGGTGCTTGCCGCCCGCGATGCGGGGACGTTCAACACCATTGCCGACCTTGGCCGTCAGCTCCAGGCCGCCAGCTCCTCGCAGACCCTCGACGCGACGGCGACCGGGTTGCGCACCGCGGTGAACTCCGTCACCGCGGCACTGCAGGCGGCAGGACTCAACGACCCCGGAGGGATTCAGGCCCAGCTGGGCGCCCTCCAGAACGGGGCGAACCAGCTCGCCGATGCCAGCAGGCAGATCGCCGACGGGGTTTCACTTCTGGTGGATTCCACCAAGCAGATCGGTTCGGGACTCAGGGAGGCGTCGGACTTCCTGCTCGCGGTGAAGAACGACGCCGCCAAAGAGCCGATGGCCGGCTTCTACATTCCGCCGCAGATCCTCGCCGGCGACGAGTTCAGGAAAGCCGCGGCCGCATTCATCTCACCCGATGGCAAAGCGGTGCGTTATCTGGTGCAGAACGAGATCAGCCCGTTCAGCACAGAGGCTATGGACCTGGTCAACAAGATCACCCAGACCGCCAAGGACGCCCTGCCCAACACCGTGCTCGCAGGCTCCACGGTCTCGATGGCCGGATATCCGGTAATGCTCAGAGACATTCGCGACTACTACAACCATGACATCCGCCTGATCATCATCGTGACCATCGTGGTCGTGTTCCTGATCCTCGTCTTGCTTCTGCGGGCAATCGTCGCACCGCTGTACCTGATCGCCTCGGTGATCATCTCCTACCTGTCCGCGTTGGGCATCGGTGTGCTGATGTTCCAATTCATTCTCGGGCAGGAGTTGCACTGGAGTATCCCGGGCTTGACCTTCATCATCCTGGTCGCAGTCGGCGCGGACTACAACCTGCTGTTGATTTCGCGGATCCGCGACGAGTCACCGCACGGCATCCGCGCCGGCGTGATCCGGACCGTCGGATCGACCGGCGGGGTCATCACCGCGGCCGGACTGATCTTCGCCGCCTCGATGTTCGGGCTGCTCTTCGCCAGCATCAGCACCCTGGTCCAGGCCGGCTTCGTGGTCGGTGTGGGAATTCTCCTGGATACCTTCCTCGTTCGCACCGTCACCGTGCCGGCGATCGCGACCCTGGTGGGCCAGGCGAACTGGTGGCCGTCCAAGCCAAAGCGGGAGAAACCCGTACCGCGGTCGACCGCACGGTCGGATAACCCGGCTTCCCCCGCCGGCGACGCCGGACCCGGCGAGGACGCCCATACGGAACTCGAGGCGTCCCCGGGGGCACCCGCCGACGACCTCGTGCCCGCTGAGATCACCCGCTGACCCGACCGCGAGGCCAGGTGCAAACCTGGTTTTATACCTCCTGCGGCGCCTACTATTTCGGTCATGAACATCGTGCAGCGGATCGGGCACATTCCCGTCGTCGCAAGGCTCTAGGCAAAATACGGGTACCCGGCGATGACCCGCGTGATGCGCTCGGACGACGAAGTGCTTTTCCTCGGTCCGGGTTACGAAGAGGACCCTGCGATGGAGGTGGCCCTCGAAGTCTCCGATGAGCCGGACCGCTACCCCATCCAGCTCTACCACCGCCTGGCCACCGAGGCGGACCTGTCCGGCAAAAAGGTTCTCGAGGTCAGTTGCGGTCACGGCGGGGGTGCCTCCTATCTCACGCGCACCTTCACACCGGCGTCCTACACGGGCCTCGACCTGAACCCCGCCGGCATCGCCTTCTGCCGCAAACGCCACACCTTGCCCGGCCTGGACTTCGTCCGGGGCGACGCCGAGGATCTTCCCTTTCCCGACGAGTCCTTCGATGTCGTCATCAACGTCGAGGCGTCTCACTCCTACCCGAATTTCCCGAAGTTCCTGACCGAGGTCGCCAGGGTGCTCACGCCGGAGGGCCGCTTGCTGTACACCGACACCCGGATCCGTGAGTACATACCCGCCTGGGAGGCCGACCTCGAGCAGTGCTCGATGCGAACACTGTCGCGGCGGGTCATCAACCCCGAAATCGTGCGGGGCTACGAGCTGAACTCGCGACGCAGGCAGGAGCAGATCGACCACTACCTGCGCTTCATTCCGCGCTCGCTGCGCTCCTACGCCGGCGACTTCTCCGGGGTCGAGGGCGGCGGGAACTACCGCGCCCTGCAGAACGGGGACCTGTCCTATCAGATCTGGATCATGGCGAAGTCCTGAGCCCGGCGCGTGCGGCCTACCCCGCCCGGACGATCGCCACCCGCACGCCGTCTCCGATCTCGACGCCTTCGACCGGCTCACCGAACTCCAGCGCGGTGGCCAGGACCTCTCCTGCGATGAGATCGCGATGCGCCCGAGCCCACTCGGCCCGCTGCTCGGGGACCGCCATCGTCACCAGGATGCGATCGCTGACGTCCAACCCAGAGGACCGGCGCAGATCCTGCAGTTCCCGGATCCGGTCCTTGGCCCAGCCCTCGGCCTCCAACTCTGGCGTCACGGTGGGATCGAGCACCACCAGGCCCGTGCCGTCGGGCAGTGCGGCGGTGTGGTCGGGATCGGCGGCCACCAGACGCGAGGTGAATTCGCCGGGCAGCAACACCACCTCCCCCGCGGTGAGCGTCCCGTCGTCGTTGAGCACCCCCCGGCCGGCCTTCACCGCCTTGATCGCATCCTGGACGGCCCCGCCCAGCCGGGGGCCCGCCTCCCGGCCGTTGACGGTCAGCTCGAAGCGGCCGTACCCGGCGATCTCGTCGGTGAGTTCGACCGACTTGACATTCATCTCGTCGGCGATGAGGTCGATGAAAGGCTCCAGCTGTGTCGGTGTCTCCACCGCCACGGTGAGCTTGGGCAACGGCAGGCGAACCCGAAGTTTCCTCGCCTTGCGCAGTGACGACGCCACCGAGCAGACCTCCCGGACCCCGTCCATCGCCAGGACCAGGTCGGGATCGGCCGGGACGACTCCGGCCTCCGGCCAGTCGGTCAGGTGAACCGATCGGCCGCCGGTCAGCCCGCGCCACATCACCTCGGTAGCCATCGGAAGCAGCGGAGCCGCGAGGCGGGTGGTGACCTCCAGCACCGTGTGCAGGGTGTCGACCGCGTCGCGGTCCTCCTCCCAGAACCGCGATCTTGACCGGCGGATGTACCAGTTGGTCAGCGCCTCGGTGAACTGCCGCAGCTGCTCGCAGGAGCCGGAGATATCGCAGGAGTCCATCGCCGCCGTCACGCCGTCGCGCAGTTCGGCGAGCTTGGCCAGGATGTAGCGGTCCAGCACGTGCGGGGAGTCCGTCCGCCAGTTCCCGACCGCGGGGGCATAGAGCGCCAGGAAGCTGTAGGCGTTCCACAGCGGCAGCAGCACCTGCCGCACGCCCTCGCGGATGCCCTGCTCGGTGACGATGAGGTTGCCGCCCCGCAGGATCGGCGAGGCCATCAGGAACCAGCGCATCGCATCGGAGCCGTCGCGGTCGAAGACTTCGTTGACGTCGGGATAGTTGCGCAGCGACTTGCTCATCTTCTGACCGTCGTTACCGAGCACGATGCCGTGCGCCACGCAGGTCGTGAAGGCGGGCCGGTCGAAGAGCGCGGTCGCCAGCACGTGCAGCGTGTAGAACCACCCCCGGGTCTGGCCGATGTACTCCACGATGAAATCGCCGGGGAAGTGCGGTTCACCGGGCCCGCCAAGAAACCAGTCGGCGTTCTCGAACGGGAAGTGCACCTGCCCGTAGGGCATCGACCCCGAATCGAACCACACGTCGAAGACGTCTTCGATACGGCGCATCGTCGCGCTACCGCTCGGATCGTCGGGATTGGGCCGGGTCAGTTGGTCGATGTAGGGGCGGTGCAGATTCTCGGGCCGCGTCCCAAAGTCGCGCTCGAGTTCGTCGAGGCTGCCGTAGACGTCGATGCGGGGATACGCCGGGTCGTCGGATACCCACACCGGAATCGGCGTGCCCCAGTAGCGGTTTCGCGAAATAGACCAGTCCCGGGCTCCCGACAGCCACTTGCCGAACTGCCCGTCCTTGACATGCTCGGGATACCAGGTGATCCGCTGATTGAGTTCGACCATCCGGTCGCGGAACGCGGACACCTTGACGAACCAAGATGACACCGCGCGATAGATCAGCGGGCTGCGGCACCGCCAGCAATGCGGATAGGGATGGTCGTAGGTCTCATGCCGGATCAGCACCGGCGCGTTGGCCGCCGCGGGACCCGAACTGTTCTTCAGGTCGCGGATGATGTGGGCGTTGGCGTCGAACACGTGCATACCCTGGTAGTCGGGCACACTCGCGTCGAAGCGGCCCTTCGGATCCACCGGGGTGACCGGTGTGATGCCGACGGTGTCCGTGGTGGCCTTGTCCTCTTCGCCGTAGGCGGGAGCCATGTGGACGATCCCGGTGCCCTCCTCGGTGGTGACGAAGTCACCACGCAGCACTTCGAAGGCATGCCGGGCGTGCGGCGAGCCGGTGAAGTAGGCGAACGGCGGCAGATACCGCAGTCCTAGCAGCCGCTCCCCACCGCAGGAGGTCACGACCTCGGGATGCTCCCCCAACTCCCGCGCATAGGCGGACACCCGATCGGCCGCCAGCACGTAGCGTCTCCCTTCGACCGCGACGACGACGTAGGTGACGTCAGGATTGATCGCGACCGCCTGGTTGGCAGGCAGGGTCCACGGGGTGGTGGTCCAGATCAGCAGGTAGGCCCCGTCGAGGTCGGATTCTGGTTCGGCGATCCGCAGACCCACCGTGATGGCCGGGTCCTGCCGGCTCTGGTACACGTCGTCGTCCATCCGCAGTTCGTGACTGGACAGAGGGGTCTCGTCGTTCCAGCAGTAGGGCAGCACCCGCACGCCCTCGTAGGCCAGGCCTGCGTCCCACAACTTCTTGAATACCCACAGCACAGACTCCATAAACGGCAGGTCGAGGGTCTTGTAGTCGTTGTCGAAATCCACCCAGCGGGCCTGCCGGGTGACGTAAGCGCGCCACTCGTTGGTGTAACGCAGCACCGAATCGCGGCAGGCTGCGTTGAACTTCTCGATTCCCATCTCCTCGATCTGGGCCTTGTCGGTGATGCCGAGTTGGCGCTGCACCTCCAACTCGGCGGGCAGCCCGTGGGTGTCCCAGCCGAACCTGCGCTCGACCCGGTAGCCGCGCATCGTTCGATAGCGCGGGACGATGTCTTTGACATAACCGGTCAGCAGGTGGCCGTAGTGCGGTAGGCCGTTGGCGAACGGGGGTCCGTCGTAGAACACGTACTCCGGCGCGCCGGCGCGGCGCTCGATACTGGCGCGGAAGGTGTCGTCAGCCGCCCAGTAGTCCAGGACCTCGCGCTCCAGGGCGGGGAAGTCCGGCGAACCGCCGGACGGTCGGGGGTACCCTGTGTCGGAATCGCTCACGCCAGCGGTCTCCTGTGCCAGGTAACAGGCCCGGGGACGACGACGCGCGGTGCGCGAGCGCCGCGGTACCACCCCGCTTACGCCCGCGTGCCCGCGCGCGTCGCTCATCGACGGGCTGTGCCGGGCCCACCCGTCCGGTTCTACTGGGTCCCACTGCTCAGGACCGTTCTTCCGGAAGCTCCCCGGTGATGGCCGGATCACAGCGATCCTGATTGTAGCGACGCGAGTCATCGATACCGGGCGCGCCTACCCGGAAGGTGTTAGGTTCTCCCCGGTCACGTAATGACGAGAGGACCCCTATGGCCATTCGTTGGATTCCAGCCTTCGCCGTCGCGGGAGTTGCCGCCGCGGGGATTGCCGGTGGTATCGCCTGGGCGGGCGGGCCGGGCGGCACCGTCGACACCCCGCCCGATCTGTACGCGGCGGTCGGTACGGGCACCTTCGAGAACCTTCAGGACGGCCCCGGCGGTGCCGGATTCGAAGTCGGCTTCCAGGCGACCGGCGCGACCGCCGACGAGGCGTCCGGCAAGGTGATCGCGGCCTGCCAGGCCGCCGGCGGTGTGGATTGCACCAGTGACGAGGTCACCAACGACAACCTCTGCATCGTGTCCGTCGGCGACGACGCCACCGACGTGGTCGCCGGTGGCGCCGGTCCCACCGTCGAGGCCGCCCGGCTTGACGCGATCGCCCGCGCGGCAGCCAACAACACACCGATGAGCCCCGCAGCCGGGGTCATCATCTCGTCATGTCCGTGATAGACCCCACGAACCGGAAGGTGTCAGAGCCATGAGAGAGCGAATCACGTCAGGGTTGCTCGTCGTGGGCTTCGCTGTGGCGGCTGTCGCCGTGGCGCCGCCCGCCGACGCCCGCCCGACCTGCCAGACCGCGGGTGTGCAGACCATCTGCCAGACCAATGGCAGCGTGTCGATCAAATCGCGGCCGGGGACGACCGCGCCTCCGGCCAACCTGCCGGTGTTCCCCTGGCTTGGAATGCCGGGCGCCCGCTAGCACGGTCACGCTCGCTACAGGCCCGGCCGCAGCGCGGGGTACCCGGGTGCGACGGGTTAGGCGGAGTACCCTCGGACCCAACCCACCGGTTAATCGGTAACCGGGGTCGGCCGCTGCCTGGGAGGGCGACCATGTCGATCGCGATCACACCGGAACACCACGACCTGGCCAAGTCGGTGCAGGCCCTGGTCGAGCGGTTCGCGCCGCCGGAGGCTCTGCACGAGGCCCTGGAAACACCCGTCGAGAATCCGCCGCCGTACTGGCGGTCCGCCGCCGAGCAGGGTCTGCACGGTCTGCACCTGCCCGAGTCGGTCGGCGGACAGGGCTTCGGTCTGCTGGAACTGGCGGTGGCCGTCGCGCAGTTCGGCTACGGGGCGGTGCCCGGGCCCTACGTTCCCTCGGTCATCGCCGCCGCCCTGATCTCGGTCGGCGCGCCGGAGTCCGGCCTGCTGGCCGGGCTGGCCTCCGGGGAGACGATCGCCGCCTTCGCGGTGGAGTCCGGGCTCACCGCCGTCCGCCGGGACGGCGCTCTGGTCGTCAGCGGGGAGGCCCGGTCGGTACCCGCCGCAGCCCAGGCCACGGTCCTGGTGCTGCCGGTGGCGGTCGACGGCGCCACCGAGTGGATCGTGCTGGACACCGCCGAGCTCACGATCGAACCGGTCGGATCCGTCGATCCCCTGCGCCCGGTGGCGCACGTCCGTGCCGACGCCGTCGAGACACCCGCCGACCGCCGGCTGTCGAAGCTCTCGACTGGGGCCGCCCGGGCGATCAGCGTCACGCTGCTCTCCGCCGAGGCGGTCGGCGTCGCACGCTGGGCCACCGACACCGCGTCGGCCTATGCGAAGATCCGCGAACAGTTCGGCCGTCCCATCGGCCAGTTTCAGGCGGTCAAACACAAGTGCGCCGAGATGATCGCGACGACCGAACGCGCCACCGCCGCGGTCTGGGATGCCGCCCGGGCACTCGACGAGGCCGCCGACGACGGGTGGGAATCCGTGCCCGCCTATGACTTCGCCGCCGCGGTCGCCGCGACCCTGGCGCCCGCCGCCGCGCAGCGCTGCGCCCAGGACTGCATCCAGGTGCACGGCGGGATCGGTTACACCTGGGAACACGACACGAACATCTACTACCGCCGCGCGCTCGGCCTGGTCGCGTCCTTCGGGTCGGCTGCGCATTTTCCGGAGACGGTCTTCAACACCGCGACGACGACCGGGATGCGAACGCTCGACATCGATCTGGACCCCGAGACCGAGAAGCTGCGGGAGGAGATCCGGGCCGAGGTCGCCGCACTCAAGGCCATCCCGCGCGATGAGCGCACCACCGCTATCGCCGAAGGCGGTTGGGTACTGCCCTACCTGCCCAAGCCGTGGGGACGTGCGGCCGGCCCGGCAGAGCAGATCATCATTTCGCAGGAGTTCAGCGCCGGGCGCGTCAAACGACCCAACATGGGAATCGCGGCCTGGTTGATCCCCTCGATCGTGGCCTACGGCACCGAGGAGCAGAAGCAGCGCTTCCTGCCGCCGACCTTCCGCAGCGAGGTGAACTGGTGCCAACTGTTCTCCGAGCCGGGTGCCGGATCCGACCTCGCCGGCTTGAGCACCAAGGCCACCAAGGTGGACGGCGGGTGGCGCATCACCGGCCAGAAGATCTGGACCACCGCCGCACAGTTCGCTCAGTGGGGCGCACTGCTGGCCCGAACCGACCCCTCTGCGCCGAAACACAACGGCATCAGCTACTTCCTGCTCGACATGAAAGCCGACGGCGTGGAGGTGCGGCCGCTGCGCGAGCTGACCGGCAACGCCCTGTTCAACACGGTGTTCATCGACGATGTCTTCGTGCCGGACGATCTGGTGCTCGGCGAGGTCAACCAGGGCTGGGAAGTCAGCCGAAACACCCTGACCGCCGAAAGGGTCTCGATCGGCAGCAGTGAACCCGGATTCCTGCCCAACCTCGAACGTTTCCTGGAGTTCGTCTCCGGCGGCGACTTCGATCAGCTGGGCCGCCACCGCGCCGGCCAGCTGATCGCCGAGGGCCACGCCGTCAAGGTGATGAACATGCGCTCGACGCTGCTCACGCTCGCCGGGGGCGACGCGATGCCGTCCGCGGCGATCTCCAAGCTGCTGTCGATGCGCACCGGCCAGGGCTACGCCGAGTTCGCGGTGTCCTCCTTCGGCGTTGACGGCGCGATCGGCGACGCCACCACCCTCGAGGGCCGCTGGGCGGACTTCCTTCTGGCCAGCCGGGCCACCACGATCTACGGCGGCACCTCGGAGGTGCAGCTGAACATCATCGCCGAGCGTCTGCTCGGGCTGCCGCGAGACCCCTGAGGGGTCAGGCCAACTCGATCTGGCGCAGCTCGCGCTTGAGGATCTTGCCGGTCGGGTTGCGCGGCAACTCGGCCAGGAAGATCACTTCCCGGGGCACCTTGTACCGCGCGAGGTGATCGCGGACATAGTCCTTGATCGCCTCCTCGGTGAGCGCGGCACCCTCCTTCGCCACGACGAACGCGCGCAGCCGGGCCCCGAATTCCTTGTCCTCGACCCCGAGGGCGGTGGCCTCGATGACGTCGGGATGTCCGCTGATGAGGTCCTCGACCTCGGCGGGGAAGACGTTCTCCCCGCCGGAGACGATCATCTCGTCGTCGCGGCCGCTGACGTAGAGCAGCCCGTTCTCGTCGAAGTAGCCGACGTCGCCGGAGGACATCAGACCGTCGATGATCTGCTTACCGCCGCCGCCGGTGTAACCCTCGAAGGGGAAGGTGTTGCCGACGAAGATCCGCCCGACCTGTCCCTGGGGCACTTCATGTCCGCTGTCGTCGAGGATCTTGACCTTCACCCCCTTGATGACCGGACCCACCGTCGCCGGATTCTTGGCCAGATCCTGGGGCCGCGCGATGCTGGCGAAGGCGATCTCGGTCGAGCCGTACAGGTTGTAGACCACCGGGCCGAGGTTCTTCATCGCCCGCGAGGCCAATTCGGCGCCGAGTTGGGAGCCGGAGACGAAGACGATCCGCAGCGACGACAGGTCGGGCCGGGCGTCCATCTTCTCCAGCGCGTCGAGCATGCGCGAGAGCATGACCGGGACGACCACGACCGCGGTGACCCGGTGCTTGGGAATGTCCTCGAGCACCGTGGCCGGGTTGAACCTGCGGTGCAGCACCAGGGTCGAACCCAGGGTGAGCGCGAGGGTGGCGTGCAGGTAGCCCAGGGCGTGGAACATCGGTGAGGGCAGCGCCGTGACCTCCCCGGAGCGGAACGGGACGGCGGAGAGCACCCCGCCCAGCGGAGCGAGGGTGGGCGGCGTGCGACGGTTGGCTCCCTTGGGAGTCCCGGTGGTGCCGCTGGTGAGGATGATGATCGACGACCGCGCGGTCGCCTTGGGTGCGGGCGCCGAACTGCTGCGGGCGATGAGCTGCGCCAGCGTCTCATCGGTGCTGCGCGAGGATCTGCCCTTGTCCGGGTTGGTGCCCAGCCCGCGTAGCTTGCCCAGCGCGGGCTTGGACAGCTTCACGGCGGTGGCGTACTCGTCGTCGTAGATGATCAGCTTGGCGCCCTCGCGCTCGGAGACGTCGCGAATCTGGGGTCCGGAGAACTCGGTGTTGAGCATGATGGTGCGCGCACCGACGCGGGCGCAGGCGTAGTTCGCGATCAGGAACCAGCGGTGATTGCGCGCCAGGATCGCCACCCCGTCGCCGCCCTTGACCCCCAGCGACAGCAGGCCGTTGGCCACCGCGTGCGCGGCCTCGTCGAGCTGCCGAAAGGTCATCGAGCCCTCGTCGTCGACGACCGCCACCCGGTTCGGCGTGCGGCGGGCGTTGAGAGCGGGGACCATCCCGATCTCGCCCCAGCGACGGACATCGGCCACCGTCGCGGCCAGACTCTGCGGCGACTCGAGCTTCAACGCGCCGGAGGCGATGATCTTCTGCAGGTAGTGCAACTCGGCCGAGCCGCGTTCGGCGTATTTCTTCGCGGTGGCAAGGGCGCCGGAGGTGAGGTCGGTGATCAGGGCCATACAGCCAGAGTAGGAGATAGCCCTGAGCGCGGATGCCTATTCTGGGGCGGTGGCAACCGTGAGCCGGACCCGCGTCGTGGCTGCCCCACCCCCGGCGGTCTGGCAGATCCTGGCCGACTTCGGGTCCATCAGCTCCTGGGCGAGCAATGTCGACCACTCCTGCCTGCTGGAGCACGGCGCCGACGGCATCGCGGTCGGTACCTCCCGCCGGGTGCAGGTCGGCCGGAACGCACTGGTCGAGCGGATCTCCGAGGTCACGCCGCCGTCGACTCTCGGCTACGAGATCGAGGGCCTGCCGCCGCGCCTGGGCCGGCTGTCCAACCGGTGGATGCTGGCGCCGGCCGGGCCCGGCCATACCGAGGTGACCCTGACCAGCACGGCGCGAAGCGGCTCGGGGCCGCTGGCACGGCTGACCGAAGCGGCGGTGTGCAGGATGATGTCCAGACAGTCCGAGGTCATGCTGACCGGGCTGGCGGCCCGAGCGGAGGGATCCCATGGCTGAGCAACCCGATACCCGGCGCGAGACCCGACCAGACGTCGTCATCGTGATGACCGACGAGGAACGGGCGATCCCGCCGTATGAGTCCGAGGAGGTCCTGGCCTGGCGGGCACGAACCCTGGCCGGCCGGCGCTGGTTCGACGAGCACGGGGTGAGCTTCGGCAGGCACTACACCGGCTCGCTGGCGTGTGTGCCCAGCCGGCCGACGATGTTCACCGGTCAGTATCCGGATCTGCACGGCGTCACCCAGACCGACGGCATCGGCAAGGCGTACGACGACTCCCGGATGCGGTGGCTGCGGCCGTTCGAGGTGCCGACCCTGGGCAACTGGTTCCGCGCCGCCGGGTATGACACGCACTACGACGGCAAGTGGCACATCTCGCACGCCGACCTCACCGATCCGCACACCGGCCGGGTGCTGGCCACCAACGACGACGACGGGGTGGTCGACCCCGACGCCGTCCGGCGCTACCTGGAGGCCGACCCGCTGGAGCCTTTCGGCTTCTCCGGGTGGGTGGGTCCGGAACCGCACGGCGCGAGTCTGGCCAACAGCGGCGTGCGCCGCGACCCGCTGATCGCCGACCGGGTGGTCGCCTGGCTCGAGGACCGCTACGCACGCCGCCGCGCCGGCGATCCGGCAGCGCTGCGCCCGTTCCTGCTGGTCGCCAGCTTCGTCAACCCGCACGACATCGTGTTGTTCCCGGCGTGGGCGCTGCGCAGCCCGGTGCGGCCGTCGCACCTCGACCCGCCGCATGTTCCCCCGGCTCCCACCGCCGAGGAGGACCTGCGCACCAAGCCGGCCGCCCAGATCGCCTTTCGGGAGGCCTACTACTCCGGGTACGGCCCGGGCGCCGCCGTCGAGGGCGTCTACCGGCTCAATGCCCAGCGCTACCGCGACCTCTACTACCGCCTGCACGCCGAAGTCGACGAGCCGCTCGACCGGGTCCGCCGGGCGGTCACCGACGGCGCGACGGACGCCGTGCTCGTCCGCACCTCCGACCACGGGGACCTGCTCGGCGCGCACGGCGGACTGCACCAGAAGTGGTTCAACCTCTACGACGAGGCGACCCGGGTACCGCTGACCATCGCCCGAACCGGCACCCGCACGACGCCGCCGCGCATGGTGACAGCACCGACCTCGCATGTGGACCTGGTCCCGACCCTCCTCGCCGCTGCCGGGGTCGACGTCGCCGCCGTCGCCGACGTACTTCGGGAGTCGTTCTCGGAGGTACACCCGCTGCCGGGCCGCAACCTGATGCCGGTGGTCGACGGCGAAGCCGCCGACGACGACCGCGCGGTCTACCTGATGACCCGCGACAACATGCTGGAGGGCGACTCCGGCGCGTCGGGGCTGGGCCGGAAGCTCAAACGCACGGTGAACCCGCCCGCGCCGCTGCAGATCAGGATCCCGGCGCACACCGCCGCGAACTTCGAGGGCATCGTGGTTCGAGTCGGCGAGGATGCGGGATTCCCCGGCGGCCGCGGTCACCAGTGGAAGCTGGTACGCAGCTTCGACGATCCGGCGACCTGGACCGAACCCGGGGTGCGTCAGCTGGCGGCCAACGGCCCCGGCGGACAGACCTATCGCACCAGTCCGCTCGACGACCAGTGGGAGCTCTACGACCTCACTGCCGACCCCACCGAGGCCGACAACCGCTGGACCGACCCGGAACTGCACGATCTCCGCGCGCATCTGCTCATGCGGCTGAAGGACAGCCGCGCCCAATCGGTACCCGAGCGCAACAATCCATGGCCCTACACCGCCCGGCGGTCGTAGGCTCACCTTCAGATAGAGACTGAAAAGAGGCCCCCATGAACACATACGCAGTAGTCAATCCGGCAACCGGCAAGGTGGAGCGGGAGTACCCCACGGCGACCGATGCCGACATGGAACAGGCGCTGGCCGCGGCCGACAAGGCCTACCGCGAGTGGTCGAAGACCTCGACGGTGGCCCAGCGCGCGGCGCTGGTCAAGAAGGTCGCTCAACTGCACACCGAGCGCCGCGAGAAGCTGGCCGAGATCATCAACCGCGAGATGGGCAAGCCGATCGAACAGTCCCTCGGAGAGGTGGACTTCAGCGCGGCGATCTACGACTACTACGCCGACCACGCCGAGAAGTTCCTCGCCGACGAACCGATCGACCTGCTCGACGGCGAGGGCAGCGCGGTGATCCGGCGCGGGCCCGTCGGGGTGCTGCTGGGCATCATGCCGTGGAACTACCCCTACTACCAGGTCGCCCGCTTCGCGGGCCCCAACCTCGCGCTGGGCAACACCATCGTGCTCAAGCACGCCCCGCAGTGCCCGGAGTCCGCGGAGGCGATGCAGCAGATCTTCAACGACGCCGGGTTCCCCAAGGGCGCCTACGTCAACGTCTACGCGACCAATGAGCAGATCGCCGAGGCCATCGCCGACCCGCGCGTGCAGGGCGTATCCCTGACCGGATCGGAGCGGGCCGGTGCCGCGGTCGCCGAGATCGCCGGCCGCAACCTCAAGAAGGTGGTGCTCGAACTCGGCGGCTCCGATCCCTTCATCGTGCTCAGCAGCGATGACCTGGACGCCACCGTCGACGCGGCGGTCGCCGGGCGCTTCGAGAACACCGGGCAGGCCTGCAATGCCGCCAAACGCTTCATCGTCGCCGCCGACATCTACGACGACTTCGTGGACCGCTTCACCAAGAAGGTGCTGGAAACCGCCGAGGGGCTCGCCCCGCTGTCCTCGGCGGCTGCCGCCGAACGGCTGGCCGAGCAGGTCGACAATGCCGTCGCCGACGGAGCGAAGCTGGTGTCCGGGGGCGAACGCAAGGGCGCGTTCTTCCCGCCCGGTGTGCTGACCAACGTCTCACCGAAGTCGCCGTCCTACCGCGAGGAACTGTTCGGCCCCGTCGCGACCATCTACAAGGTCGGCTCCGAGGACGAGGCGGTGCAGGTGGCCAACGACACCCCGTTCGGCCTGGGTTCGT
Organism: Mycobacterium sp.; assembly: GCA_018882965.1. Classification (GTDB taxonomy): domain Bacteria; phylum Actinomycetota; class Actinomycetes; order Mycobacteriales; family Mycobacteriaceae; genus Mycobacterium. The sequence continues at coordinate 43,672 of VEQY01000017.1, forward strand.
ATGTGTTCACCACCGATCCCGAGCAGGCCAAGCGGGTCGCCGACAAGATCGAGGCCGGGATGGTCTTCATCAACGCGGTCGGCGCCGAGGGCGTCGAACTGCCGTTCGGCGGTGTCAAGCGCTCCGGTTTCGGGCGCGAACTCGGACGGTTCGGCATCGATGAGTTCGTCAACAAGAAGCTGATCCGCACCGTCTCATGACCACCACCGCCGTCCGCGCCCAGCAGGACACCTACGCGCCGCTCGAGCTGTTCGCCGTCGACCGGCTGCTGACCCAGGACGAGCGCGACATCGCCGCGACCGTGCGCAAGTTCGTCGACACCCGGCTCAAGCCCCAGGTCGCGGACTGGTTCGAGTCCGGCAGTCTGCCCCGGGAACTCGCCCGGGAGTTCGGCGAACTCGGGCTGCTCGGCATGCACCTGGACGGCTACGGCTGCGCGGGTACCAACGCCGTCAGCTACGGCCTGGCGTGCATGGAGCTCGAAGCCGGCGACACCGGTTTGCGCAGCTTCGTGTCGGTGCAGGGATCGCTGTCGATGTACTCCATCCATCGGTACGGTTCCGACGAGCAGAAAGACGAGTGGCTGCCGCGCCTGGCCCGCGGGGAGGCGATCGGTTGCTTCGGGTTGACCGAGGCGGACTTCGGCTCCAACCCGGCAGGGATGCGCACCCGGGCCCGCCGGGACGGATCCGACTGGGTGCTCAACGGCACCAAGATGTGGATCACCAACGGCAACCTCGCCGACGTCGCCACCGTCTGGGCGCAGACCGACGAGGACAGTGGAGGGATCCGCGGATTCCTGGTGCCCACCGACACCCCGGGTTTCTCGGCCAACGTCATTCACAAGAAGTTGTCGCTGCGGGCGTCGGTGACCTCCGAGCTGGTGTTGGACAACGTCCGCCTGCCGGAGTCCGCGCGGTTGCCGCTGGCGGAGGGCCTGGGCGCGCCGCTGTCGTGTCTGAACGAAGCGCGCTTCGGCATCGTGTTCGGCACCATGGGTGCCGCGCGGGACTGCCTGGAAACCACGCTGGCCTACACCCGCGACCGGGAGGTCTTCGACCGGCCGCTGTCGAGTTTCCAGCTGACCCAGGAAAAGCTGGCCAACATGACCGTGGAACTCGGCAAGGGTGTGCTGCTGGCCATCCATCTCGGTCGGATCAAGGACGCCGAGGGGGTCCGGCCCGAGCAGGTCAGCCTGGGCAAGCTCAACAACGTGCGCGAGGCCCTGGCCATCGCCCGGGAGTGCCGGACCCTGCTCGGCGGCAGTGGCATCACCCTCGAGTACTGCCCGCTGCGCCACGCCAACAACCTCGAGTCGGTGCTGACCTACGAGGGCACCTCGGAGATGCACCTGCTCTCGATCGGCAAGGCGCTGACCGGCCAGCCCGCCTTCCGCTGAGACCGCTGATGGCGCCGCCGTTCGCTCTGCGACACCTTGTCGCGGGCCAGTGGCGAGCGGGCAGCGGGACCGTCCTGCACAGTGTCAACCCCGCCCGCCCCGACGTGGTCGTCGCCGAGGGCGCGTCGGCGATCCCGGCCGACGTCGACGACGCCGTCGCGGCAGCCCGGTCCGCTCTGGCCGGATGGCGTTCCACCCCGATGCACCAGCGCGGGTCGATCCTCTCCGCGGCCGCGGACACCATCGAACGGCACGCCGCGGAATGGGGTCTGGAACTGACCGTCGAGGAGGGTAAGACCAGGGCCGAAGGTGTCGCCGAGGTGCGGCGCGCGGCGCAGATCCTGCGCTATTACGCCGTCGAGGGCGACCGGCCCAGCGGCGAGATATTCGCCTCACCGCGGGCCGGCGAGCAGATCCTGGTCACCCGCAAGCCGGTCGGCGTGGTGGGCGCCATCACGCCGTTCAACTTCCCGATCGCCATCCCGGCCTGGAAGATCGCCCCGGCCCTGGTCTACGGCAACACCGTGGTGTGGAAGCCGGCGAGCGCCGTTCCGCTGCTCGCACAGCGACTGGCCGAGGCACTGGCCGGGTCCGGCCTGCCTGCCGGTGTGCTCAACCTGCTGATCGGCGGATCGGCGATCGGCGACGCGGTGATCAGCCACCCCGGCATCGATGCCATCACCTTCACCGGCTCCACCGGTGTCGGGCAGCGGATCGCCGCGGCCGCGGCCGCCCGGGGCGTGCCGGTGCAGGCGGAGATGGGCGGCAAGAATGCGGCGATCGTGCTCGACGACGCGGACGTCGAACTCGCTCTCGAGCAGGTGCTGCTCGGCGCGTTCCGGTCCTCCGGCCAGAAGTGCACGGCCACGTCGCGACTGGTGCTTACCGAGGGTGTCGCCGGAGAGTTCCTCGACGCCCTGGTCGCTCGTGCCGAGGAGTTGCGTGTCGGCGACCCGGTCGCCGATCAGACCCAGCTGGGCCCGGTGATCAGCGGGTCGGCGCGCGCCGGCATCGCCGACGGGATCGCCGCCGCGCTCGCGCAGGGCGCCCGGGTACTGGCCGGGGGCGGCGGCTATCGAAACGGTGAACTTGCGGAGGGCTACTTCGTGGCGCCGACCGTCATCGAGACCCCCGAGCCGAACGACATCTGGGTCCGGGAACTGTTCGGACCGGTGCTGGCGGTGCGTCGGACCCGCGGCGCCGAGGAAGCCTTCGCGGTGGCCAATGACAGCCAGTTCGGTCTGTCAGCCGCGGTTTTCACCCAGGATCTGACCCGCGCACTGCAGGCCGTCGAGGAGATCGACGTCGGCGTGCTGCACATCAACTCCGAATCCGCCGGCGCAGACCCGCACGTCCCGTTCGGCGGGGCCAAGAAGAGCGGGCTGGGGCCCAAGGAACAGGGTTCGGCAGCGCGGGAGTTCTTCACCCACACCACGACGGTGTACGTGCGCGGCGGCGCCGCCCGCCCGGAGAGCCGTTGACACCCATCCTGGGGTTCGCCGCCGGGTTCAGCCTCATCGCGGTGATCGGCGCCCAAAACGCCTTCGTCCTCCGCCAGGGCCTTCGTGACGAGCATGTGCTGCCGGTCGTCCTGCTCTGCACGACGGCCGATGCCCTGCTGATCGTCGCGGGCATCACCGGGATGGGCGCTCTGATAGACGCGCACCCCCGGTTGATGACCGCGGCCAGAATCGGTGGGGCGGCGTTTCTGGTGGGCTACGGCCTGCTCGCCGCCCGGCGGGCGATCCGACCGGGTTCCATGACGGCGGCAACGCAGGGGCCCGCACGCCTGTCCGCGGTGCTGCTGACCTGTCTGGCACTGACCTTCCTCAATCCGCACGTGTATCTCGACACCGTGGTGCTGTTGGGGACGCTGGCCAATCAGCACGGCGACCGGCGCTGGCTGTTCGGCGTCGGCGCGGCCGGCGCCAGCGCAGTCTGGTTCTTCAGCCTCGGCTTCGGTGCCCGCCGGTTGGCCGGCGCGTTCGCCACGCCTGGAACGTGGCGGATCCTCGACGGGGTGATCGCGGTGACCATGATCGGCCTCGGCACCTGGCTGGCTCTGGGCTGAAGCCGTGCTTGGATGAACCCGTGACCAGGGACACCGGGGACACCGGGGACACCGGGGACATCCGCACCGCGCCGCGCGATGCCGCCACCCCGGGCTTCGCCGCGGTCGGCAGCGCGTACTACCCCGTGCTGGTCGCCGTGTTCACCGCGCTGGTGATCATCTCGAACGTCGCCGCCACCAAGGGCGTGGCGTTCGGGCCGATCATCACCGACGGCGGGTTCATCGTCTTCCCGCTGACCTACGTCATCGGCGATGTCCTCGCCGAGGTGTACGGCTTTCGGGCCGCCCGGCGGGCGATCCTCGTCGGGTTCGTCATGAACGGCGTTGCAGCCCTTGCTTTCTGGGTGACGGTTTTGCTACCCGTAGCCGACTTCTACCCCAACCAGGAGCATTTCGCCAACGTCGTCGGCGCCTACACCCAATTGATCGTGGCCGGGCTGGCTGGATTTCTGGTCGGCCAGACGATCAATGCCTGGACGGTGGTCAAGATCAAGCAACACACCCGCGAAAAGCACCTGTGGGCGCGACTGGTCGGCTCGACCTTCGTCGGCCAGTTCGGTGACACCCTGGTGTTCTGCGCGATCGCCGCCGGGGCGATCGGCATCACCAGCGTCGGCGACTTCGTCACCTACGCCGCGCTGGGGTGGGTGTACAAGACCGCTGTCGAAGTGATCATGCTGCCCCTCACCTACCGGGTGATCGACTATCTCAAGCGGCACGAGCCCACCTACGCCGCGCTGGTGTGAACCGTGGAACTGAGCATCCGCGACTACGGGGACCGTGCGCTGCTGGTGGAGTGCGGATCGATCGAGGAGGTTCTGGCGCTGGCTGACGCGGTGCGCGCCGCGCGCGTGCCGGGGGTGGCCGAAGTCGTTCCCGGCGCGCGGACCGTTCTGGTCAGCCTCGTGGACCCGGGCCGGCAGACGGCCGCGCGGCGACTGCTGACAGACCTGGCAGATGCTGCGCCTACCGGACCTACTGCCGGCGCCGCCCAAGACGACACGGTCGCGATCACGATCGACGTGGTGTACGACGGCCCCGACCTGAGCGAGGTGGCCGATCGTCTGGGGATGGCGGTCGACGAGGTTGTCGCCGCCCACACCGGAACGCCGTGGCGGGTCGGGTTCGGCGGGTTCTCCCCCGGGTTCGCCTACCTGGTCGGCGGCGACCGTCGGCTGTCGACGGTGCCCCGCCGGGCCGAACCGCGCCCGCGGGTCCCGGCCGGATCGGTCGCGCTGGCCGGGGAGTTCAGCGGCGTCTATCCGCGGGAGTCGCCGGGCGGCTGGCAGCTCATCGGCCGGACCCGCGCCGTGATGTGGGACATCCACCGTCCGCAGCCCGCGTTGCTCACCCCCGGCACGCGGGTGCTCTTCCGGTCCGCCCGGTGAGGGTCCTGGAGGTGCTGAAGACCACCGGCCCGGCGCTGCTGGAGGATCTGGGCCGGCCGGGGCTCGCACACCTCGGGGTGACCCGCTCCGGTGCGGCCGACCGGCCCGCCCACACACTCGCCAACCGCCTGCTGGCCAATCCCGACGAGCTGGCCACCGTGGAGGTCACCTTCGGCGGGTTCGCCGCCCGGGTCCGCGGCGGCTCCGTCGACGTCTCGGTCACCGGCGCCGACCCCGCCGCTGCGGTCGACGGCGTCCCGTTCGGCGCTAACGCCGTCCAGCACGTGCGGGCAGGCCAGGTGATCTCGCTCGGGACTCCGGTCCGCGGGGTGCGCAGCTACCTCGGGGTACGCGGCGGATTCGCCGCCGAACCGGTGCTGGGCTCGCGGAGTTTCGACACGCTGTCACAGATCGGCCCCCGCCCGTTGCAGGCCGGCGACTCACTTGCGGTCGGCGAGCCCGGGCCTCGTTTCCCCGAGACCGACCATGCGCCCGTGGCCCCGATCACCGCCGGCGGCGTGGACGTTCGGGTGATCCCCGGACCGCACGATGACTGGCTGCTCGACCCCGACGCCCTGGTGCGCACCCGGTGGACGACGTCCGGCGACAGCGACCGGATCGGGATACGCCTGGTCGGAGCCCCGCTGGCGTGGCGCTGGCCCATGCGCGAACTGCCCAGCGAGGGCCTGTTGCGCGGCGCCATCCAGGTACCACCGGGTGGGCAACCGGTCATCCTGGGACCCGACCATCCGGTCACCGGCGGCTACCCCGTCGTCGGGGTAGTCGTCGACGCCGACACCGACCTGCTGGCCCAGCTCCGGCCAGGGCAACCGGTCCAGTTGCACTGGCAGCGTCCCCGTATCGCCGCGGCAGCACGGCCGGGCTGGTAGAGCTGATACGTGACCGCGGGTTCCCACGTCCACACCGCCCGGCTCGTGCACACCAGCGACCTCGACGGCGAGACCCTGCTCAGCGCGCGGGAGCTCCTCCGGGGCGCCTACGGCGACCGGTTCAGCGACGCCGACTGGGATCACACCCTCGGCGGCATGCACGCGATCATCGGTCATCGCGGCGCCCTGATCGCCCACGCCGCGGTGGTGCAGCGGCGGCTTCTGTGCGCCGGTACGGCACTGCGCTGCGGCTACGTCGAGGCCGTGGCCGTCCGCGAGGATTGGCGTGGCCTGGGCCTGGGCCACGCCGTGCTGGACGCGGTGGAGCAGGTGATCCGCGGCGCCTACCAGCTTGGGGCGCTGAGCGCCGGAACAGGGGCCGGAGCGCGGCTCTACCGGCCGCGCGGCTGGCTGCACTGGCGGGGCCCGACCTCCGTGCTCGCACCCCGCGGACTCGTCCGAACCCCCGACGAGGACGGCACGGTGTTCATCCTGCCGGTGTCGGTATCCCTCGACCCGAGCGCCGACCTGGTCTGCGACTGGCGGGACGGCGACGTCTGGTAGTTCGACCACCGCTGACGCCCGGGTCCGCTACGGATCCTTCCAGCGGTCGTTCGCAGTCCCCGCGCACGTCACCGCCGAGGCGATCTCGGCGTCCTACGAGGCGGGGGTCCTCGCGGTCCGGGTAGCCGGCGCCTACGCCGGTGCCACGGCCCACCGGATCGCCATCACGAAGTAGGCCGGGACGGGCGGCCGCGCGCGTCAGGTGACCGCGCACGGCCGCACGGCGCGGTCGTCTCAGACCGTCACAATGCCGTCAGACGATGGCGCGCCCCTGAGCGCACAGGTGACGAGGCTCAGGGACTACCATCAGGACTACTGCGCCGTCTCCGCCTGTCCCGAGGAGGTCCGTTGTCCAAGGCAACCGAACTCGCCGAACTCCACCATCTCGTCGGTAGCCTCCGCCGATGTGTGATGTCCCTGCGGTCCCGCTACGGCGACGATCCCGCGATGCGGCGCGTCGTCATCGACACCGAACGCATCCTCAGTGACGTCGAACTACTCGACATGGACGCCACCGAACTCGAATTCTCCGCCCACGTCGTGGTACCGGGCGGGGAGAAGATTCCCGTGCCCGACACCCCGTACGACCACGACTTCTGGCGCGACATCGATGACGAGGGTGTCGGGGGCCACAACCGGCGCTGACCCCCCGCGCTGCCCCGCATGAGTCCGGGTCCCGCAGCCTCGGTACCCTGCCCACAGGTCGACCTGAAGGGGGTCAACGAACGATGAGCGCACCCACGCTGAAGGGGCGGACTGGAGTCTTCTCCCCCGGGCGCGCCGAGATTCCGCAGCGCACCTTGCGGACCGACAAATGGTGGCTTCCCGCGCTGTGGACCAACATCGGCCTCAGTGTCTTCGTCGTCTACGCGACGGTGCGCGCGTTCATGCAGGACCATTACTACGTTCCGGAGTATCGCTACCTCACACCGTTCTACTCGCCCTGTCTGAGCAAGGGTTGCGCACCGGAGGCAAGCCATTTCGGTCAGATTCTCCCGGACGTGTGGTGGTTGCCCTATGCCGCGCTGTCGCTGCCCTTCCTGTTGCTCTTCCGGGTGACCTGCTACTACTACCGCAAGGCCTACTACCGCTCGGTCTGGCAGTCGCCGCCGGCCTGCGGGGTGGCCGAGCCCCACGCGACCTACACCGGCGAGACCCGCTTCCCCCTGGTCCTGCAAAACCTGCACCGCTACTTCTTCTACGCGGCCGCTCTGATCTCGGTGATCAACACCTACGACGCGATCCTGGCCTTCCACTCACCATCAGGCTTCGGGCTGGGCCTGGGCAACATCATCCTGGTCGCCAACGTGGTCCTGCTGTGGACCTACACACTGTCGTGTCACTCCTGCCGCCATGTGACCGGGGGCCGGCTCAAGCACTTCTCCAAGCACCCCATCCGGTACTGGATCTGGACGCAGGTCAGCAGGCTGAACACCCGCCACATGCTCTTCGCATGGATCACCCTGGGCACCCTGATCCTCACCGACCTCTACATCATGCTGGTCGCCAGCGGCGCGATCGCCGACGTGCGGTTCATAGGCTGACGGGTTCGATTCGGGAGAGAGTTGGAGCAACGCCACATGGTTGAGATCGAACGGCACTCCTACGACGTCGTGGTGATCGGCGCCGGCGGCTCCGGTCTGCGAGCGGTCATCGAGGCCCGCCAGCGCGGGCTGACCGTTGCGGTGGTGAGCAAGTCCCTGTTCGGCAAGGCGCACACCGTCATGGCGGAGGGCGGCTGCGCGGCCGCCATGGGCAACGCCAACTCCAAGGACAACTGGCAGGTCCACTTCGCCGACACCATGCGCGGCGGCAAGTTCCTCAACAACTGGCGGATGGCCGAACTGCACGCTCAGGAGGCACCGGAGCGGGTCTGGGAGCTGGAGACCTACGGTGCCCTGTTCGACCGCACCAAGGACGGGCGAATCAGCCAGCGCAACTTCGGCGGACACACCTATCCGCGGCTGGCTCACGTCGGGGACCGCACCGGCCTGGAGATCATCCGAACCCTGCAGCAGAAGATCGTCTCGCTGCAGCAGGAGGACAAAGCCGAACTGGGCGACTACGAGGCGCGCATCAAGGTCTTCCACGAATGTGCGATCACCGAACTGCTGCTCGACCAGAGCACCGGCCGCCCGCGGATCGCCGGGGCGTTCGGCTACTGGCGGGAGACCGGCAAGTTCATCCAGTTCGACGCCCCGGCGGTGGTGCTGGCCACCGGCGGGATCGGCAAGTCGTTCAAGGTGACCTCGAACTCCTGGGAGTACACCGGCGACGGCCACGCCCTGGCGCTGCGCGCGGGCGCCGGGCTGATCAACATGGAGTTCATCCAGTTCCACCCCACCGGCATGGTCTGGCCGCCGTCGGTCAAGGGCATCCTGGTGACCGAGGGCGTGCGCGGCGACGGCGGAGTGCTGAAGAACTCCGAGGGCAAGCGGTTCATGTTCGGCTACATCCCGCCGGTGTTCAAGGGCCAGTACGCCGAGACCGAGGCCGAGGCCGACCAGTGGCTCGCCGAGCAGCAGGGGTCGACCGACGGGTCGGCCCGTCGCACCCCGGACCTGCTGCCCCGCGACGAGGTGGCCCGAGCGATCAACACCGAGGTGAAGGCCGGCCGCGGCAGCCCGCACGGCGGCGTCTACCTCGACATCGCCTCCCGACTGCCAGCCGACCAGATCAAGCGCCGCCTGCCGTCGATGTATCACCAGTTCATCGAGCTGGCCGAAGTGGACATCACCAAGGATCCGATGGAAGTCGGGCCGACCTGCCACTACGTGATGGGCGGAATCGAGGTCGACCCGGACACCGGGGCCGCCTCCACCCCCGGACTGTTCGCCGCGGGCGAGTGCTCCGGCGGAATGCACGGCTCCAACCGGCTCGGCGGCAACTCGCTGTCCGACCTGTTGGTCTTCGGCCGCCGCGCCGGACTGGGTGCCGCCGACTACGTACGGGCCCTGGCCGACCGGCCGGTGGTCGCGCCCGAGGCGGTCGAGCAGGCCGCGGCCCTGGCCCTGGCTCCCTTCACCGGCCCGCAGGGTCAGGCCAAGCCGGAGAACCCCTACAGCCTGCACGCCGAACTCCAGCACACGATGAACGACCTGGTCGGCATCATCCGGACCGGCGCGGAGATGGCCGAGGCGCTGGCCAAGATCGAGGAGTTCAAGGCCCGCTACCGCAACATCGAGGCCGACGGGCGCCGGGAATTCAACCCGGGCTGGCACCTGGCCATGGACATGCGCAACATGCTGCTTGTCAGCGAGTGCATCGCGAAGTCGGCGATGGCCCGCACCGAAAGCCGCGGCGGCCACACCCGAGACGACCACCCGAAGATGGACTCCGAGTGGAGACGGACCCTGCTGGTGTGCCGGACCGCCGGTGACGACGCGGTCGTGCCCGAGGTCAGCGTGACCCGGGAGGTTCAACCGCCGATGCGCGCCGACCTCTTCGAGCTGTTCGAGCTCGAGGAGCTGGCCAAGTACTTCACCGACGAGGAGCTTGCGCAGCACCCGGGACGGAGGGCCTAGATGGGGTACCAAGCCAGGTTCAAGGTGTGGCGCGGCGACGAGGCCGGTGGCGGGCTGCGCGACTTCGAGGTCGAGGTCAACGAGGGCGAGGTCGTGCTCGACGTCATCCACCGGCTGCAGGCCGAGCAGGCTCCCGACCTGGCGGTGCGGTGGAACTGCAAGGCCGGCAAATGCGGGTCGTGTTCGGCTGAGGTCAACGGCCGCCCGCGGCTGATGTGCATGACCCGGATGTCGACGTTCGATCCGGCCGAGACGGTGACCGTCACCCCGCTGCGGACATTCCCGGTGATCCGAGACCTGGTGACCGACGTGTCCTTCAACTACGAGAAGGCCCGCGAGATTCCGGCATTCGCCCCGCCCAAGGAACTGCAGCCGGGCGAGTACCGCATGGCCCAGATCGATGTCGAGCGCTCCCAGGAGTTCCGCAAGTGCATTGAGTGCTTCCTGTGCCAGAACGTCTGCCATGTGGTGCGCGACCACGAAGAGAATAAGGAGGCCTTCGCCGGGCCCCGGTATCTGATGCGCATCGCCGAACTCGACATGCACCCACTGGACACGCTTGACCGCAAGGACATGGCCCAGGATGAGTTCGGCCTGGGGTACTGCAACATCACCAAGTGCTGCACCGAGGTCTGCCCGGAGCACATCAAGATCACCGACAACGCGCTGATCCCGATGAAGGAACGGGTGGCGGACCGCAAGTACGACCCCGTGGTCTGGCTGGGCAACAAGCTGCTGCGCCGCAAGTAGCTCTGCGCGCGGGACGCGACGTCGGCTTACCTTGACTGAGTCCAGAAAAGCGGGTTGGATGAAATGGTGGGTCTGAGTACCGACTTCTCCTCGCTGCTGCGTGACGTCAAACTGCGGGTCACCCGGCCGCGACTGGCGGTCCTTGAGGCGGTCTGCGTTTCCCCGCACGCCGACACCGAGACGATCTTCGCGGCTGTCCGCACCACCCTGCCGGAGGTATCCCGGCAGGCGGTCTACGACGTGCTGAACGCCTTGACCGCTACCGGCCTGATCCGTCGGATCCAACCTGCCGGATCGGTCGCCCGCTACGAGTCGCGGGTCGACAACCATCACCACGTGGTGTGCCGATCCTGCGGATCGATCAGCGACATCGACTGCGCCGTGGGCGCTGCTCCGTGTCTGACCCCTGCGGAGAGCGCGGCCCTCGAGGGCTTCGAGGTCGACGAAGCCGAGGTCATCTACTGGGGCGTATGCCCCGACTGCTGGGTCCACCCCGTCACCGCCCCATCACCACCCCCCACCGGAAGGAACGCCCGTGCCTGAGGAACTCCCGATCACCAACGAAGGCGAGATCTTGGCCATGACCGAGTCAGAGCTGCGCTCCACTCTGCTGGCCCGGTTCCGCGAAGAACAAGGTGAGCACTGTCCGGTCCTCAAGCCTCCCGTGGAAGGTGGCGGGAACCGGGACTGGTGGCCCAACCAGCCCAACCTCAAAGTGCTGCAGCACAATCCCGATGTCATCAACCCGATGGACGACGACTTCGACTACGCCACAGCTGTACAAACCCTCGACGTCGATGCGGTGCGCGCCGACCTCGTCGAGGTGATGAAGACCTCCCAGGAGTGGTGGCCCGCCGACTTCGGCCACTACGGCCCCTTCTTCCTCCGGATGGCCTGGCATGCGGCAGGTACCTACCGGGTGCAGGACGGCCGCGGCGGGGCCGGGAACGGCATGCAGCGCTTCGCGCCGCTGAACAGCTGGCCGGATAACGCCAACCTGGACAAGGCGCGTCGGCTGCTGTGGCCGGTGAAGAAGAAGTACGGCAAGAAACTGTCCTGGGCGGACCTGTTGGTGTTCGCCGGCAACGTCGCACTGGATGACATGGGCCTGCAGACCTTCGGGTTCGGCTTCGGGCGCGAGGACGAGTGGGAACCCGAAGAGGTCTACTGGGGTCCAGAGCACAGCTGGCTGGGTGACGAGCGCTATTCCGGCAAGCGCGATCTGGTCAATCCCCTGGCCGCGGTGCAGATGGGTCTGATCTACGTCAACCCGGAGGGGCCCAACGGACAGCCCGACCCGGTGGCGGCCGCGATCGACATCCGCGAGACCTTCGCCCGGATGGCGATGAACGATGTCGAGACCGCGGCGCTGATCGTCGGCGGACACACCTTCGGCAAGACCCATGGCGTGGGGAACCCCGAACTCATTGAGCGGGAACCCGAAGCCGCCCCGATGGAGCAGCAGGGCCTGGGCTGGAAGAACCGCAACGGTACCGGGGTCGGCAAGGACGCCGCCACCAGCGGCCTGGAGGTGATCTGGACCCACACGCCCATCAAATGGGACAACAGCTACCTGGAGATCCTCTACGGCAACGAGTGGGAGCTGACGACCAGTCCGGCGGGCGCGCATCAGTGGAAGCCCAAGGACAACGGCTGGGCGAACTCAGTACCGGAAGCGTTCGGCACCGGAAAGACCCACCCGTCGATGCTCACCACCGACCTGTCGATGCGGTTCGACCCGATCTACGAGAAGATCACGCGTCGCTGGCTGGATCATCCCGAGGAGTTGGCCGACGAGTTCGCCCGGGCCTGGTTCAAGCTCATCCACCGCGATATGGGCCCGGTCTCCCGCTACCGCGGGCCGCTGGTGCCCAAGGAGGCACTGCTGTGGCAGGACATCGTCCCGTCCGGTCAGAGCCAGCTCAGTGCGACCGACGTGGACGCCCTCAAGAAAGAGGTGCTCGCCTCGGGACTGACTGTCGCGCAACTGGTTTCCACTGCCTGGAAGGCAGCGTCATCCTTCCGCGGGAGCGACAAGCGGGGCGGCGCCAACGGTGGCCGCATCCGATTGCAGCCGCAAGCCGGCTGGGAAGCCAACGAACCCGATGAACTCGCGCAGGTGGTGCGCACGCTCGAGGAGATCCAGAAGAAGTCGGGTACGGGCGTATCCTTCGCCGACCTCGTCGTTCTGGGCGGCTGCGCCGCGGTCGAGAAGGCGGCCAAGGACGCCGGAGTCGCCGTGACCGTGCCCTTCACGCCGGGACGCGGCGATGCGACCCAGGAGATGACCGACGTCGAGTCCTTCTCGTACCTGGAACCGACGGCCGACGGCTTCCGTAACTACCTCGGCAAGGGCAGCGCGATGCCGGCGGAGTTCCGCCTGCTCGATCGCGCCAGCCTGCTGAAGCTGTCCGCCCCGGAGATGACCGTGCTGATCGGCGGCCTGCGGGTATTGGGTGCGAACCACCAGGGTTCCAAGCACGGCGTGCTCACCGACAAGCCGGGGCAACTGACCAACGACTTCTTCGTGAACCTGCTCGATATGGGTACCGAGTGGTCACCGTCGCCCGCCGACGACGGCACCTTCATCGGCAAGGATCGCGCCAGCGGCAAGCAGAAGTGGACCGGCAGCCGGGTCGACCTGGTCTTCGGGTCCAACTCTCAGTTGCGGGCGCTGGCCGAGGTGTACGCGGAGGACGACGCCCAGGAGAAGTTCGTCAGGGACTTCGTGGCAGCGTGGGCGAAGGTGATGGACCTCGATCGTTTCGATGTGAGGTGATCACCCCGCCGCGCTAATCCAGTCGGCGGATGGCGCTGCGGTGGAAGATGATCGGCGAGACGTCGTCATGCACCGTCATGTCGCCGACCCGCAGCACCACGATCGTGTGGTCGCCCGCGGGCACCAGGTCCTCGATCGTGCTGTCCAGCCACAGACAGGTGCCCCGGAGGAACACCGCGCCGCCGGCCGTCGACACCGTGTCCAGCCCGGCGAAGCGGTCGCCGTTCTTGGCCGCCAGGGCCCGGACGGCGTGGGCGTGCGCCTCGCCCAGCACGCTGATCCCGAGGGCGGGTGCTCGCCGCAGCCTCGGCCAGGTCTCCGAGGTGTTCTGCACACAGAACGAGACCAGCGGCGGGTCCAGCGAAACCGGGACGAAGGTGCTCGCGGCCAGGCCCAGCGGCACGCCGTCCACCTGGGCGGCGACCGCGATCACCCCGGTGGGGAAATGGCTGAACGCCTGCCGGAGCGACGCCGGAGTGAGGTTCGCGCTGGCGCTCATATGCGACCAAAGCTACACCCGGCCGCGCGGGGCCCGGAGCCTCCGATTCGGCAGCCGAAATGCACCCCGCCACCGCCCGGGATGACCGTCGGCCGGTAACCTACGCCCATGCCCGAGGCGTCCGTTCTTTCCACGCTCCGTGAGCGCGCCGGCCTGCAACCCGAGGACGTCGTGTTCACCTACACCGACTACGACTCCGACTGGGACGGTGTCGCCGAGGACGTCACGTGGTCACAGCTGTATCGGCGGGTGCAGAATCTGGCCCACGAGGTCAAGGCGATTGGCGAGGCCGGGGATCGGGCCGTGATCTTGGCGCCTCAGGGCCTGGACTACATCGTGGCTTTTCTGGGTTCGATGCTGGCCAGCCGCATCGCCGTCCCGCTGTCGTTCCCGCATCCGGGCACCCACGACGAACGGGTGAGCGCCGTGCTGGCCGACACCTCCCCCACGGTCGTGCTGACCACCTCCTCGATCGCGGGCACCATCACCGAGTACGTCGGCCCGACCGACGGCGGGTCCGCGCCGACGGTGCTGGAGGTCGACGCACTGGACCTCGACGCCCGCAAGGGTGCCAACGCGCGCGTGGAGGGCCTGCCGGAACTGGCCTACCTGCAGTACACGTCGGGGTCGACCAGGGTCCCTGCGGGGGTCATGATCACCCACACCAACCTGTACTCGAATTTTCGCCAGTTGATGGCGGCCTACTTCTCCCAGACGGGCGGAGTCGCGCCGGCGGACATGACCCTGGTGTCCTGGCTGCCGTTCTACCACGACATGGGCTTGGTGCTGGGCGTGGTGGCTCCGATCCTGGGCGGGTTCCGCGGCGAACTGACCAGCCCCATGGCGTTCCTGCAGCGGCCGGCCCGCTGGGTCCAGGCCCTGGCCCGTGACAACCACACCTGGTCGGCGGCGCCGAACTTCGCCTTCGAGCTGGCTTCCGCGAAAACCACCGACGAGGACATGGCCGGTCTCGACATGGGCAAGGTGCTGGGCATCATCGGCGGAGCCGAACGCATCCACCCCGCGACGCTGAAGCGGTTCGCCGACCGTTTCGCGAAGTACAACTTCAGCGAGGAGGCGTTCAAGCCCTCGTACGGCCTGGCGGAGGCCACGGTCTACGTGGCCAGCAGGACGGCCGGCGGCCCGCCGGAGGTGGTCTACTTCGACCCGGAGAAACTCTCGGCCGGGAGCGCGCTGCGTTGTGAGCCGGCGGTCGGCTCGCCGCTGCTGAGCTACGGGATGCCGGAATCCCCGATGATCCGGATCGTCGACCCCGACACCCGGATCGAGTCCCCGGCCGGTGAGGTCGGCGAGATCTGGGTCAGGGGCGAGAACGTCGCCGAGGGCTACTGGCACAAGCCGGCCGAGACCGAACGCACGTTCGGTGGGATGCTGGCCGCCGGCACCCCGGAGGGACCCTGGCTGCGCACCGGAGACCTGGGCTTTGTGTCCGAGGGCGAGATGTTCATCGTCGGTCGGATGAAGGACATGCTCATCGTCTACGGACGCAATCACTACCCCGAGGACATCGAGGCGACCGTCCAGGAGATCAGTGGGGGCCGCGTGGCAGCGATCTCGGTGACCGTGGGCGCGACGGAGAAACTCGTCGTGCTCGTCGAGTACAAGAAACGTCGCAACGCACCCGAGGACGACGCCGAGGCGTTCGCCGAATTCAAGAACGCCGTCACCTCCGCGATCTCCAACGAGCACGCTCTCAACGTCGCCGATCTGGTCCTGGTTGCCCCTGGATCGCTGCCGACCACGACGAGCGGCAAAATCCGTCGCTCCTCCTGCGGCGACATGTACCACAAGCAGGAGTTCACCCGCCTGGACGCCTGAGCCTAAAAGAGACCGACCGGAGAAGATCTCCGGTCGGTCTCATCCCTCCTAGGCCCCCCCGGGGCCGTGTCTTAGGCGGCTTTGCGCCAGTGGCCTCGTTCGGCGACGGATTCGAAGGCCGCTTTGAGGACCGACAGGTAGCGCTCCACCGAGGCGCGGGCTTCGGGGTTGTCGGGGAACATCACGGTGACCGCG